>MGQQ01000101.1:2240-3463 GCA_001798855.1 Deltaproteobacteria bacterium RBG_16_49_23
CCCTACAATTACGAACATGTTAATCATGATGGCCATGCCTCCAGGGAGGGAGAAGAAGATGACTACTGTTATCTCCAGTATCCGGGTTACCTCTGCCTTTACCGGAAACTGACCGACCCTGTGGAGCTTTTGAAATCTCCCTGGATACGGCCAGAGGATATTCCTCACTATGAAGCGATCGGGTATGAGCATTTCAAAATAACGGAGCGTTTCAAGAGGACTTCTCTCCTTCTCGAGCATGTGAAAGCTTATGAGAACCGCCGTTACGACGGAAATGTTCTGGACCTCTTTACCCTTCCAAGGAAAGGGGCCTTCACGCCTGTTCACCTTGAATATTTCATCAAACCAGAGCATGTGAACATCATGAAGATCTCCGAGCTGGAGAAGGTCTTTGACCTGGAAGTCCGGGAACTCATCCAGATAGATAACCGGAAGCTGGATGGCTTCATCGAATTCTTCAAAAAGAACGACTGTAATCAGACCACCTGCTCAGCCTGTCGATATTGTGAGACAGTCTTTGAAAAGGTGGCCGTGGTGAATGAAGAGGGGGTGAAGAAGGCTAGCCGAAGAGTCCGAGATTTTTCTGATAAACTTCTTACTGGAGAGATCTTCGAGATCCCTTCCTCCCATTTGATCTTTCGCATTCCATTTTTTAAATCCCTTCTAAAACGTCACGTCAAGGGACGCCTGAGAAAAGAACAGAACACCAGGGTATGAGATTTCTGCTGGTTGACCCTCCCCATAAAATCTGGACCATCCTTCGGGCCTGGGTTCCTTCCCCCGGATGCCTCCAACTCTTGGCTTATTTGGAAAGAGAAGGTTTCGATATCGATTACATGGATTGCACGCTCAATGAAAATCCTTGGCGCGATCTGGAAGAAAAAGTCCGAAGGGAAAAACCCGATGTGGTGGGCATCTCTGTGGTTTGCACGGCCTTCATCTATGACGGGATGAACGCAGCCGACCTGATTAAATCGGTGAGCCCCCAGTCGATTGTCATCATGGGTGGGGAGCATCCCTCTTTCATGGCAGAGGAGACGCTCAGGGATTGCCCTTCCATCGATTATATCTGCGTGGGAGAGGGAGAGGTGACCCTCACCGAATTTCTACGGGCCGTGGAGAGAAAGGAGCAGGATTTCTCGAAGATCTTGGGCCTTGCCTTTCTCAGCGGCGATGGAGAATTGGTCTATACCGGTGATCGTCCTTTCATCGAAGACCTCGAT
>MGQQ01000101.1:3553-4495 GCA_001798855.1 Deltaproteobacteria bacterium RBG_16_49_23
TTCTCAAGAGGATGCACCTGGGATTGCACCTTCTGTTCTGAATCGGCCTTCTATAAGAGGACCTGGAGGAGGCGAAGTCCAAAACGAGTTGCCGATGAGCTCGAGCTTCTCAAAGAGAAATACAATCGAACGATCTTCTATGTGGGCGACAATACCTTCAATGTGACCCGGGAGCAGGGAATCGGTTTCATCGACGAGATCCTTAAACGAAAGACGAATCAACATTTCTGGCTCCAGTCGCGGGCTGACCTCATCATCCGCGACGAGGACTTGCTCGATGGATTCCGGGAGGCAGGCGTCTACCAGTTCATGATGGGACTTGAATACCATAAGGAATCCGTGCTCAAGGATATCGGGAAGAAGCTTTCCGCAGAGCAGGCCTGCAAGGCCATGGAGCTTCTCAAGAAACATAAGTTGATGGTCATGGCGACCCTGCTCATCGGTCACTGGGAAGAGACAGAAGATGATCGCAAAGACTTTCTCAATTTCTTCGGGAAATATGTTGATCATTTTGGTCTCAATTTGATTACCCCCCTTCCCGGGACACCTCTCTTCCGTAAAATGAAGGAAATGGGAAGGATCGTGGACTGGGATTATCGAAATTACGACTATCTCCATGCGGTGATGCCCACCCGAGAGGCGGATCAACTGGAGCAGGTGAACCTCATCTACAAGGACATCATGAGGCGGTATTACTGGCGGCCCAAGGAATTGATCAAACTCTTCTCACGAAATCCAATTCTGAGGCATCACCACCGGTACTACATCACAAAGGTGGCCTTCAACATCATGATGCACGAGATCTTCGGGACGCCCTTGTGGGTTCAGCCCAATTATCAGGAGTATCAAGATTATTTGGTGGAGAGGGGAGAGGACTTGCCCTCAGGGTTGACGGCTTTGGCCAGGTAGTCCAACCATTCCTTCTGAAGAGCGATCCTCCGT
>MGQQ01000101.1:4605-5725 GCA_001798855.1 Deltaproteobacteria bacterium RBG_16_49_23
GAGGAAGACTTTTTCTGTTCTGGAGAAGGGGATCTTCAGGTTGATCTTTTCACCCCCCTTCCCTTCTGGAACCGTAAAGCGAATTTCCCCTTCCTCAACCCATAAGCGGCCTTTCCGTCTCGACCCTCTTGCGGGAAGTCCTCCATAGTAGACAGCTCGGCAAGATTTAGGCGTCATCGTGATAAACTATAGCACGCTGACCCTTTTTTCATCAATAGCGTTCATGAGCTCAATGATCGGAGGTAAATAAATGGTTGGATCTTATCTTTCACAGAAACTTAGGAATAGAAGAAGGAAAATCGATCTCATCGATCGAAAATTACTATCCCTTCTCAATCAGCGCCTTCATATAGCCCTAGAGATTGGAAAGATCAAGAAGCAGATGGGAACAAAGATCTACGATCCAAAAAGGGAAAAAGAAGTTCTAGAAAGGCTGAGGCTGAGGTTAAGGTCGAGAAACAAAGGCCTCCTCAAAGAGAAGGATTTAGATAAGATTTTTCGAACAATTATCAGTGTGTGCCGCGGGGTTCAAAAAGTGGTCAACTCTGAAGTCCCCCTCTGATAACCGTAATTCTTAACCACGCCATTCTTATCGAATAGAATCACGAGGTGATCCTTTTTTTCCTGTATTCGTGTGTAAGTGAAAAAGGTCGTGTTGGTGATATAGGGTTCTTCAATGGCGAACTTCGTAGAGTTTTTACGAAGATAAGCATAGACGAAGATGTCTCCGTCATACTGGTGCATGACACGTTCTGGAGGTCCGAAAATCGAAAGGATATCGCTTTTGGTGGTAAGACCGACCTGGACCTTTTCCTTCGGATCGCTTCGAATCTCAGAGCCGATATAGATTCTCCCAATGGTACAGCCCCATATAAAGATCATGAAAAGGGCTGCTGAGGCAAGAATTCTAACGCAACTCATCCGTTCCTTTGTAGAAGCCATAATATTTCACCCGATCATTTTCGTCGATGAAGATGACGAGATGATCTGATTTCACCTTACCCTCAACGTAATTGAAAAGAATCAATACAATTGCCCTGACATTCCCCTGATTGAATTGATACGAAAGGATGTTGGCGAAGGGATAATAGTTGATAGGCTCTCTTGTCACATCTAATTC
>MGQQ01000102.1 GCA_001798855.1 Deltaproteobacteria bacterium RBG_16_49_23
CTGGATCCTGACCAAACCATCTGGGAAGTCATTTCAGAGAAGCAGGATACGATCCAGCTTGGCAGCAGACAGATCAATTCACGGGCCTATGTGGCCCGCTTCAATATCTCGGGCGCCGATCAGCAGAAGAAGGTCGGCATTCTCTCCGGTGGAGAGCGAAACCGTATCCACCTGGCACGGATGCTCAAGGAGGGAGCCAATGTCCTTCTTCTGGATGAGCCTACGAATGACCTGGATGTAAACACCCTTCGGGCCCTGGAGCAGGCCCTCGAAAATTTTGCAGGTTCAGTCGTTGTGATCAGCCATGACCGCTGGTTCCTCGATCGAATCGCCACCCATATTCTGGCGTTTGAGGGCGATAGCACGATCGTCTGGTTTGATGGAAACTACTCCGAATACGAGGCGGATCGAAGGCGTCGTCTTGGAGCTGCAGCGGATCAACCCCACCGGATCAGATACCGGCATCTCACAAGAAAATAGAGGTCCTTCGCGTAATCGAGCGGGTCATTTGTGGCTATTTTCTCCCTCTCTTTGGCGAAGTTCTCCCTTTCTTCCCCTCTTTAGCAAAGTTCTCCCCTTTTTCCCCTCTTTGGCCGCCGGCCCATAGGGCCTCTGACCCGGAGGGCAAAGAGGGGAAAAAGGGGAGATTTTATAAATCATAAACAACTCCATATCCCTTCCATCACCCCGCCAATATTCTCAAATACATCCCTATCCGAAAACCTTTAATCCCTTTTCGAGCCAATCAGCGAAAAATGCGAGACAACCAATATGCATCATTGCTAAACCTGACCTTCGAACTCCCCTAAGACATTACCTGGCCCTTAAGTCTTGATGATTGACATTCATTGTAGGACAGTGTAATATAGCGAATAACAGACAACCGGAGGAGGTTTTTATGGCAGGCGTTCAGAAAAGCTTACGTCTCCCACCCGAGACCATGAAGGAAATTGAGCAAATGGCCAAAGAGACAGGGCAGGACTTCTCGAATGTGACCAAGGATCTCTTGCAAGAGGCCATCAAGATGAGGCGCTGCCCGGGGATATTGTTTTCCGAAGGGACCGGTGGGAGAAGAGCCCGGGTGGCGGGAACAGGAATTGAAGTTTGGGAAATGATTGCCGCTTACAAAACCATGAAGGGGGATTTCAAGAGGCTGCAAAAGGCATATCATTGGCTATCCGGGGAGCAGCTCAAGGCAGCCCTTGGATATTATATGATCTATCCCCAGGAGATTGACCGGCTCATTAAGCAGAATGAGCAATGGAATGACGAGAAGGTTCGAGACCGTTACCCCTTTATGAGGTCATCCTCGTGAAATTCTACCTGGATGAAGACCTCAGTCCTAAGATCGCCGCAATACTTAGAAAAGGTGGAATTGATGCGCTCAGCGCCCATGAGGCCGGAATGTGTGAGGTATCGGATCAAAGGCAGCTCGATTTTGCAGCGACAGCAAAAAGATGTCTGGTGACCAGAAACAGGACCGATTTTATCAGGCTTACGGTTCGATTCTTCAATGACCAACGCCCCCATTGTGGAGTGCTCATCGTTCCTTATACCCTCCCAGGATATCAATTCTCTCGAATAGCCAGCCTGATCAAGAAATTCTCCTCCCTTCATCCTAAAGGATTGGCTCCTTATTCAATCACCTTCCTCCAATAAGATTGTGGTGTATTGAGCCTTAACAAAAGAAAGCTAACCTTCGGGTCAGCTTTCTTTTTCTTCAAGAGGCCGCCTTTGCTTTCTCAAAACCACAGTGGGTTAGTCCATGCATACCCGCCATCGTAATCCGTTTTCTTAAAGTGTAAATTTCCGCCAAGGCCCCCCAGGCATTGTTGTCGGAGATCGGGTTCGCGTTCAGCTCATAGGGACTGATGTAGAAAGAGGATTCATCGACTTTAGTGGACTCGGTCGTACCGCACCGACTCGTGCCGAGTTGTGCTTCCCCGGAAATGACGCACAACAATTGCTCCGGATCGGAAGCCCTTTCTTATGGTTTAAAAAAAAGGTTATTTCTTGCCTTCCAGTAATGAAATTCAGACTTTTTTAAATTTCGCAAGGAAATGACCCACGAGGAAAGGCAGTTTATCGTATCTGTTAAAGAGGGAAAACCCCAGTGGAATTTGTTGGGCGTGCCCGGAATCGAGAACCTTCCTACCGTTCAATGGAAGCTTCTAAACATAGGCCGAATGACCCAGAGGGAACACCGGGAGGCACTGCGAAAACTCCGGGACTACCTTGGCGTATAGCCGCGTATTCGATACTTCCTGTTCTACCCCGCTACAAGTAGCAGGAAACTATAGAACTTCATAATGAAAGACCAGTAGCCTCGGGCACCGAAATTGCGATAATGCAAGCCTGACCCGAAAGCTTCTTTTGAGCGACAACTTAGGTGCTGCATTGAATGCCTGGTATATTTCTTAGTCATAACAGAATGGGTCTGTTAGCCACTCAATTTGATATTGATCTCGAAGTTTCGTCCTTACTTCTTGGTTCCTAGTAGACCTTACACCGCATGCGAAGTATTGATCCCATACCTTTTGGAGTGTCTCTGTTGGGATTTTAGGATCTTTTGAATACATTTTCACCTCGCATCCCAAGCCACAATCCTCCACAACGATAAATGGCTTTCTCAGGTTCAAGTACGGCCGTGGATCAGATATAATGTACCCTTGACCAATTACTTGAGCTGTATCAATTTGTAATACTTGCTGGAGAGGATATTCGAACGTGTCTTTAACCCAGTAGAAATCAATATCTTTACGAAACACCTCGTAGTCGGAGCTAACGGCAAGCATCCGATCTCGACTCTTCAGATCTTTGGCAGGTTCTTTGAGAACTACAGGTTTATCATCTCTAAAAAAAGTAAATGTTGCAGTGACGTTCTCATTCTCAACTCTTAAGACAACCCTCTTGACTTTTCGCTCTTGCATAGACGCTCCACCGATCCAACTGGCTCCCCAACTGTAACCCTCGATGAACCTTCCATCTGAAAGCTGCACCTTAACTCTATAGAATTGCGGGACAATCGGCGAAGAAGTTGCGTGTGTGGTCATTCCTGAAATCACGACTGCTACCAATAATAATCGCTTCAAATATTCTTTCATCTCATAGGGCTGGCGAGGAGTACGACCGGCTTGAGCATCGACCCTCTGGCCATAAAAGTTAGATGGCTTTATCATCAGTAATACCGATTTCTATTCGTAATTAAAAACTGATTTGAGATTATACCATTATGGAATGTGATCTTATAAGTTCCTGAAACAGCCTCCGTACCCATTCGATTATATCCAACGGTCCTCCAAATATAAACGTATGACTCTTCTTTCTTCAAGACTCTAAAGCTGATAATATTTGCTGCAACATACAATTCAATCGCATGCCATGTCCCGTCGTTATGCTTCATTTCGATTGTGGCAAAACCTCCATCAATATATTTCCTGTCTACAATTGTTATCTCATCACTCGAATGATTTGTTACTGTGATCATAACATTTTCGCCTTGCTGATAAGTTTGCTTGTCGGTACCACATACCACTTTATGGGTATCAATCGCGTGGGCGTCGTCGTGGATTAAAATAAACCAGATCCCAATAATAAATGCTATCGTTTTCATTTTGTCATGCATTATCAATTATATTTGCTCTACCGTGATTAATAATGATACATCCGGTTTATTATTAATGAATCATCGATATGCAACCGGATATGACAGATGAAACTAAGCATATCATTTCATAAATTCGGTGACGTATTTTACCCCGCCCCTCCCCCTGAAGGGGAGGAAAATCCATCTGTCTCTCCCCCTTCAAGGGGGAGGTCAGGAGGGGGATGGGTTATCTTGTGGGAGCAATACTAAATGGCATCGTATTTATGAAAAGAACCACTAAGCATCACACTTTTTATAATGGGATGTGTACCTATTCATTAATCAGATCGCTCTTCATTTTTGAATTTTACCGCCAACATAGGCCCATGATTCCAATAAACTATATTCTACGGCTGGATTCTTACCTTGTTCGCCAGCTCTATGCTGAATTCGTCGTCCGTATCAATAATTTGCCAGCCAACCTTCCGGATTTCGTTACGTATCAGCGCTGCACGACCTGGAGCCTCAAGATCAAGCGCGGCATACGGTCTTAGATTACTGGCGTAGCCATTTTCAAGCAGGTAGCGCACAGCAAGTTCTCGATGCCCGGGAGTCTGAGAACGAAGCATCTCCAGACATAGGGGGATTTTTTGTTGTGGTCCGGAAGCAATATATCTGGCATAAAGCAGAGATTCTTTATAGCCACGGTTCCAGGCCAGAGAGGATGGCACACGGCGTTCAAACTCCTCGGGGGTAGTAATCTCTGCCAGGGCAAGCATGAGGGCCTCGCGTGAATTGGCCGGGGGGCCGGATTCCAACAGCTTACTGATGGGTTCCAGGACGGTTTTATCATCCAGGCGAGCAAGCACAAATAAACCGGCGGTTTGTCTTTCCGGGTCAGGATCAGCGCGAAGGGGCTCAGCGTAACGACGTCCGCGCGGGTCACGGTGTAATCCGAACCATGTGAATGCCATCCGGCGCGTATTCCATTTTTCATTAACATCGTTGGCGATGTCAATGATGAAGGCCGCAGATTCCTCAGTAACCGGAAGAAGGGCCAGGATGTAAAGGGCATCGCGGCGCAGAGGACTTTTTTTGTCTTTTTTGAGGAGCTCAAGAACGATAGAAACGGAGCTTTGCTCGGCAAAAGAGCCCAGAACCTGAAGAAGGCGCAGAGCGTGTAATGGCTCAATTTTGGGTGATCTTAGAATGGCATGAACGGCCGGCAGTACTTCAGGGCCTCGGTCGATTAATCGGGTGGCGGCCCGGCCTCTATCGCCTCCGGCAAGTGCGGCTATGTCCTCCTCAATTGCCAGTATGGGCCCCTTGTTTCGGAACATTTTTCTCATCTCGATCCAGGTTTCCGGGGCGATTTCATACTGAGCAAACACGTGAGGAGATGAGGACAGGAAGCCGATAATGAGCACAAGGAAAAGCAAAGGAAGAAGGAGGCGAGTCAAATGTGCAGTGTCCCGAGATTTGCCCATCATTACAATTTGATCACTCATAACTCTAATGTGCTCACCAGGAGCCGAATTCATTGACGATCCGGTGAAGGGTTTGGTGAATTCTTTCTCCATACCTCGAAAACGTAACGTTTATTCCTCCCCGGTCTTAATCCGCAGTGTGCAAAGAGAATAGCTCGTTGACTCACTCACCTTGATAACTTCTCAATCCTGAAGATCAGTTCTTTCAAGGCCTTATCAAATTCCGTTCGATTTGTTCTTAATAAATTGCGGCTATCAGGGCTCAGGGGGGATGGATTATTGAAAACTCTTTGCCAAAACAAGTAGTGCTCTTTCCGCCTGGATAAAAACCAGCCAAATTCTCCTGTTGCCTCTACAAATCTACCGTTCTTCTCTCGATAAATATTAATCCAGTCAAATGCCGGCCCAATCTCAGTGTTAAGAAATTCGCAATTGGGCTCGAAGTGACAGATTTTCTCGAGGACTTCAAATTTCCCATCATGGTCCAGATCTTGGATAAGGTAGTCTCGCAAAGGGACACCATCGTGAGTTGGAAGATTTTTCGAAAGGGTTGCTATGAATTCAGCCGCTGCATAGGCTGAGGTTCCAGGACTACGATCGGCACAATGGGCACCTGGTAAGAAACAAGATATGGCTAAAGCTATAATGGTGAAACCTAGTCTCATGTCCCCTCCCGTGCAATGGTGCTCGCTAACTGAGACACGACGATCTATCGGGATATCCTTCCCCAGCTATGATTAGGTCAACTATCTTATGAAGTACCCCGATACTCTCCATTTACCGTCTTTCTCCATCATCGGCGTAACCGTCTCGATCGCTGATTTCTTGTTTTCAAAGGAGGTTTCAAACTGGATGACAACATATTCCCCGTCAGGAGCGCCGGGAAGTGAAGTCTTGTAAGTATTGCTCCTGATCTTTCTTGAAACAAGCTTACCAAGAGGCTTTCGAACTGCCTGCAAGGATTCGATCCACTGCTCTTGTTTAACAGCCGTCCTAAAATACACGGCTGCTTCTCTCCAACTTTCCCGATATTTCCCTTCGTCCACTATGGCGAGCCACTTTTCTGCAGCAGCAACAGCCGATCTCTCTTTGTCTTCATTCTGAGCCATGGAGACTTCTGGCAACAGCATCATGATGATTGCGAGTCCAGTCATCATACTTCTGATCATCTCACTTACCTCCATGATTGTGCTGAACTAACGCTGTTATCTGTGGTTCTAATGTCTCTAAGCTGGGCCATCTCCTATTCCTGTATTTCCATCCCCTTCCTTTCTTTTCTCCTCTCTTTCCTCGCTCTCAGGTAATGTACTATATAGTAAAAAACGACCCCCAGAAGCACAACAAATAACACTTTGGTAAAAATGAGGGGTAAGGAAAAGAAAGAAACGACAAACAGAAACCCTGAAATGATGAGCAGACTCAACGGCGTTACATGCCTTGCCAAGTGTTTTTTGTACCAGCCGGATTCAGCCTCCCAGACTCCCTTGAGATGGCTTCTCTTACGATAAAGAGCGTAGATGAGAATAAGAAGGAGTATCAGCTTCACGATCGTAAACGGCGTATCCTTGATGTAGGTGGCTTCCACGATCAACGGTTCATCCGATGCGATCTGCTTTGCAAAACGGTACACCTGCCCGATGGTCGGAACGTGAACACGGATCGGCATGACTCCGGGTGTCAGACCGCCCGTGACTGCAACTTCCTCCAGTTTTGCGCTGAAACTCATCTCCCTGGATAACTGATCGGCCATCACTTCCTGATCGACCGGCAAATTTCTACCAAACTCGCTCTGCAAGTTCCTCTGGCTTTGAAGCATCGAAAGGGCCTTCCGCTTTCGATCGAGCCCTTTGTCCTCTTCTCCTTTTTCACCCGGCTTAAAGCTCGGAGCAGCGCGATACTGCCTGGATAGCTGGTTATAATCGACCGCCCGTTTACCGATGCCGAGAAGAGGACTGATCCCCCGGGCGATCTTCTCCTTTTCCATCGTTCCGCCGAAGTGAACAAAGGAATAGTCGAAGGGCAGGTAAATCGACCAGATCACCCGGCTCATCATCAGATCGGGGATCGCGAAGGAACTCTTCTTAACTCCGAGCCAGCCAAATTTTGCAGCCTTCTGAAAATAGATCAGCTCCACGTCAAAGGGGGCGAGACCTCCTTCAGAGCTCTGACTTCGATTGAGCGGAATCAAAATCTTTCCCTTTTCATTCTTGGTCGGTTTGACCGATTTTCCATCAACATACGTCCCCCAGAGCTCTGCATCCTTGGGCAAAGCGACTTCCATGAATTGCTTCCAGGTGTTTCTCACCGTGTAGGTCAGCCTGTGGACCAGCTTTCCATCCTCGGTAAACAGGGTGATTCCCGATGCGCTGTCAACCACCGTGCTGATCACAGGCAGCTCCTTGTGCTTCGTAATATCGAGCACGATCCGGTAAGGGTGGCGTAGGTATTTGTAGGCGAAGATGAGAGGCTTCACGCTGTAACTCAGAAGCTGGGGCGGAAGTTCAGAAAA
>MGQQ01000103.1 GCA_001798855.1 Deltaproteobacteria bacterium RBG_16_49_23
CTCTCTTTTTGTCATTTTAGAACTGGATGCAAATCCCCAGGCTCCCCGGAAAAGGACCCTGATTCCAAATCCGGAATCTTCATCATACGTGAAAGCCTCCACATTTCCATTCTTCACCCCGATCTCTTCGGTCCGTCGATGAACGACCCGTATATCGGCATAATCCACTTTTTTGAGCTTCGCCAAGTCAAGAATGTTCTCAATAAGTTCCTTCATCGTTAACCTATTTAAAGGGTTCTTAAAGTGAGTGAGCTAAAGTTGCAAGTGAACTAAAGTGACTAAAGTTATTTCTTACCAATAGAAGAAAAGATTGCTAACAATTCACCACATTCATTATATTCGGGTTTCAATCTTTCCCAGGACAACCACCCAAGTTCTCCAATGACTTCCAGCCAGTACTGCGTTTCGCTTGCTTCACTCTCACAGATTCTAATCTTGTTCTTAAAATCGGCCCTGCTCCTGGCTCTGTTTGCCTTTTACCCTGTTAAATAAGATTTGAGCCTCCTTTTCAGAAACATTTTACCATGATACGTCTTGAAATATTTCTCCCGCCTTATTGCATCTTCGATGTGGAGGCACGCTTCATAGTAAATCAACTTTAATGGTCTTCTTTGCCGTGTAGATTCTATCCGCCCTTTTGAATGATGCTCAAATCTTAGCTTGAGGTTCTCAGTAAAACCGGCGTAAAAATGGTTATCTTTCAAACTTTGCAAAACGTAAGTGTAATACATATTGTCCTCAAGCTATTTAACAGGGCAAGTAATTCGCTCCGACGGAAGTCCCTGACTTTGTAATCTGCTTCCTTATTTCCCTACCCTCAGGTGTATTGGGCAAAGCCATTGATAACTGTATAATCCTGATACCAAAGTCACGAGTCCTCTTCTCAAGTAGTTTAGAAAATTCTTTGTTGTCCATCACTTAACTTTAGCTCACTTTAGGTACTTTCAACATTTATTCACTTTAGTCACTTTAAACTTTAGCTCACTTTAGTCACTTATAACGTTGATACTCCTGAAAAATTGAACCCGTCCACCTTGATGGCAGGGACTACCGGTCCGGTGATGAACCGCCTCGAATAGACTGTCCCTTCGGAGCAGATCCTCCGTTCTTTTGATATAGCGCTGGTGCGGGAAAGAGCCTTGAGAGCTGATTCTGTAAACCTCAGATTCTTGATCGGCCTCTTGATCTCGCCCTCTTCAATCAAAAAGGTCCCATCGCGGGTCATCCCTGTTAAAACCGCCTTCATTGGTTCAACCACATTGGTATAGTGAAAACGGGTGACATAGATCCCTTTCCGGACTGACCTCACCATCTCCTCCAGGGAGGACTCCCCTCCCCTCATAAATAGATTGATGGGAATGGGCCCCTCGGTATTGGGGGCCATGAGACCATGGCCTGTTGAATCCTTTCCCTCACGATTCCCGGTGAAAGAGTCATAGGTCACCTCTTTTGCAACACCTTCGTCAAAAAAGACCACTCTCTTTTTGGGAACCCCTTCAAAATCGAAAGGGATTTTCAATCCTTCAGGATCAAGGCCATCATCATAGATCGTCACTTTTGAATCCACCATCTTCTTGCCGAATTGATTGCAGAAGAAGCTTCTTCCTTCCTGAACGGCCAGGGCATGGAACCCCAGATAGCCAAGGAAGGAGAGAAGTTCACTTACGGCATGGGACTCTAAGATCACCTCATACTCTCCGGGTTCCATCTGAATTGGTTTTCCCCTCAATGTTTTTTCGATCGCCTCCCTGGTCAAAGAATCGATATCCAGTTGTTCCGGATCCCTCGACACAAAACAGGCGTATCCTGAACCTTCATCGTTCTCAACGATCAGATGAAAGGAGAGATCGGAGTATCTCTGATAGGCCTCCACTCCCAGAGAGTTGGCCACGGCCACCTCAACCGCTCCATTCGTAAAGGAACCGGAAGCGCTCAGACCTTTACCCCTCACCATTTTGAAGAGATCCCTCATCAGCTTCACTTTTCGATTCGGGGTAAGAGATTCAATACTCTCATGAAAGGTGTTCATTTCAGGGATGGGCTTGGGCGCCGGCAAGGAAACGAAATTCTCATTGGGATGTTGAATCATGGCGAGGGAGATCGCCTTTTTAACTAAATCTCCGGCTGAGGAAGGGCTGAGGAGATTTGTTGTCAATACGGCGATCTTCTTGTCAATAACGACCCTGAGGATCAATGTCCCGTTCTTTTCTGCTACATGTTGATGGACCGAGGATCCGGCAAAACGGGTAAGAGAAGAATCCTCCGTCAGGAGAAGCGCTTCGGTTTGATCAGCGGAAGATTCCTGAACAATTTGTTTTAGTAATGCTATCGATTTCTCTCTTCCGATCATTTGTTTATCTTTTTCTCCGTAGATGATCAAATAGGTAGCCGCAGGCTTTAGCCTGCGAATTTGGTTCGCACCCTAAAGGGTGCGGCTACTGTCTTCTCGTACCCTTTTCTTTCGATAATCCGCCACAACGGCCTTGATCGCCTTTTCGGCAAGTAAGGAAGCATGGAGCTTAGCCTGCGGAAGTCCACCCAGGGCCTTGACGATATCCTCATCTGAAATCTTAAGGGCTTCTTCAATCGTCTTTTCCTTGATCATCTCTGTTGCAAGGCTGGATGAGGCGATGGCTGCACTGCATCCAAAGGTGAGAAATTTAACATCAACGATTCTGCCCGATTCAACCTTGATGAAGAGCCGCATCGTATCCCCGCAGACAGGATTCTGAGCTTCTCCTACTCCATCGGGATTCACCATCTCTCCTATATTCCGGGGATGAGTGAAATGGTCCATGACGATGGGGCTGTAAATGCTGGATCGCTCATCCATACTTCACAAATTCCTAAAAAGTAGCGTTCCGGAAAATGCCGGAACGAAATCCAATCTTTACGCCCTCAGTAAATGAGGGCGCTACATTAACCCCGTTGTTGCATAAAGATGCGGTTGAATCAACTGCATACCCCCACTAAAAGGCTGTTTATACCCTTTTGAGGATAACTCCCAAAGGTCACTCTTGGATTGATCCGGGTGACGACATTGATTTGACAGCCATCCCTCTCTGGGTAAGGGTTGGGTAAATCCATGCGCCGGATTTAATGCAACAACAGGGTTAACTTGTCCTACGTGTCTTGTTTTCCAATCCGAAATCCGAATTCCGCAATCCGCATTTATAGAACTTTCTTCACAAACTCCTTCCCGAACTCTATGGCTTTTTGAATCTCTTCCGGGTCGGGGATATACTCAACGGAAAGCTCCTTCTCCCAGATGTCGAACTTCTCCGGCTCGAGGCTCTTCCTCATCTCCTTGATTGCTCCTCCCCCCCATCCATACGATCCGAAGAGGCCAAAGACTTTTCCCTTCGGTCTCAGGCCTCTCATATAGGTCAGGAAATCTCCCATGGTCGGAAACATTCCGTTGTTTAAGGTAGGAGAACCCAAAAGGACGCCCTTGGCTTCAAGCATCTCTTCGATCATATCACTGCGATGATTTGAGCGGAGATGGAGCAGCTTTGCCTCTGCTCCCTCTTCTATCAGACCTTTCAAGATCGCCTTGGCTAACGCCTCGGTGCTCCCCCACATCGTATCGTAGATGAGGAGGATTTTCTTGCCTGCTTTCCCCCGGCTCCATTCCACATAGGCCTGAATGATCCGGTTGGGGTCTTTTCTCCAGATGAGACCATGGCTGGGCCCGATCATATCGATGGGGATGCCCATTTTCACAATTTCATCCACTTTCTTGACAATAAGAGGAGCCAAAGGCCAGAGGATGTTGGCAAAATACTTTGCCGCATGTTTCATGACTTCGTCCCCCACCTCGTCCTCGAACCTATGGCAGGAGGCGATATGCTGGCCGAAGGCATCATTGGGCAAAAGGACTCGATCCTCCTTCACGTAGGTGAACATGCTGTCCGGCCAGTGAAGCATCGGGGCTTCCACGAAGGCAAGGGTTCGGCGGCCGATGGAGAGGGTTTCCCCTGTTTTCACCACTCTAAAATTCATCGCTCTCTTATAATGTTTCTCCAATCCCTTCTTTCCCCTCTCCGATGTAACCACAACTGGATTTCCCACTCGTTCTATGATCTGAGGAATCGAACTCGAATGGTCCATCTCCACATGGTTTGAAACAACGATATCGATCTTAGAAGGGTCGATGATTTCTGAAATTCTGCCGAGCATTTCTAAATAGAAAGGGGCCCTGACCGTATCGATGAGGGCATTCTTCTCATCTAAAATCAGATAGGCATTGTAAGTGGTCCCTGAAGGTGTGGAATAACCATGAAAGTCCCTCACATTCCAGTCAATGGCTCCAACCCAATAGATTCCTTTTTTCAGCTCCACAATTTCCACAGCCCGCCTCCGCATCCCAAAAAGTTACTTCTTTACCATAAAGAATTCCCCTCTAAAAATCAACCAGTGAGCATCTTTTTTCTTGTGATAGAACCCCATCGGGATGTCAAATCCAGACGGGCAGGCGGGCCGGCGGAGAAAGATTTAGGCCTGCCTGCGCGAAGCCCCGCCTGCCCGTCTGGAGTCCATTCTGCCATCACGGAATTGGAGATGCTTCCCTAAAAAAAATCCCACCAACCACCTCCATCCTTTTTCTCCCCCTCAAGGGGGAAGAGCGGGGTGGAAGAATTGATGGGATGGGAAGGGTATCTTATTAAATCACCTGGAAAGGGCGATCCTTCTATCTCACTTTTTAATTCCAATCGGCCTGCACAAATCCCCCTGACCTACCGCCACCCTGCCGCAGGCATCACAAACATATTTCAATTTCGCCACCTTGGGCTTGCAGACATGTCTTGGATTGCTCACCGTAATGCCGCAATACTCGCAGGTATAGGCCTTCTTAATCTCCTGGGGGCTGCAGAGATGACCCTTTTCGGTAGTCACCAGGCCACAGGATTTGCATTTATAAATTTTTTTCTCCGATTTTGCTGCCATTTTTTTTCTCCTTTCTTAATGTCCCCTGCCCACTTTATGGGAAAGGGAAAATCTAATTATTTTTTTGTCAAAACCTCAAAAGAATCCAAAACCTTCTTCAAATCCTCCCGGTCCATGCTCCCTTCCCTTTCCAATATGACATAAAAGATGAAAAGCTGATAGGGCTCTGTAAATCCGTAGATCCATCCCTGTTCCCGCTTTACCCCTTTCAGGGTATAGATCGCATATTTCTTCGCTGCAAAAGGAACGCCTTTCAACACAATAGGCTCAGTAGGACCAATATCAGCCTGGATATCTTTTCCGTAATCCTTTAGTAGTTCTTCCTTAAAACTTCCTGTAGCGGCTGTGGCAAAACGCTCGATCTTCTCCTGACTAAACTTTACTTTACGGCTTGCTGGAGTGAAATCAATCTGGATAGTCGATTGGGTTGTGGGATTAAAAATATATAATTCAGTCACCTCGTTATCGGAGGCGCCAGGTTCGTCATAACCCAGGTCTTTTAAAAATCCCGGGAATTCAGTGACCATCTTCCAATGAGGGGGGATTGAGACTTTAAATGGATATCGAATCCCTGTAAATTGATTACCTTCAATCCTGCCAGGCGGGAGTTTAAGGTCATCATGAATTGTAACACTAGCGCATCCCGAAAGGACGAAAATGGAGAGAAAAATAAAAAGTAGTTTTCTTTTCAATGTATTATTGACCTCCTTTTCAAATTTTGGTAGCAATATCCATACCATAAGAAGTCTCGTATCTTTATTGACTTATTAACTATACGAATTAACAATATAATTTTTAATTCCATAAAGCAATAAAAAATATCTTTCTTCAATTATTTGTGTATGGATAGCAATTTCCTGTTTAAATATTGACGAACATAACCATGTAATGAAAATCGATTTGTTAAATCCACAATAATTTCAAATAGTTTAAAAAATGTATAATTTATGACCCACGTGTATCAAACATAATCGATAAACCTGATAAGGAGTCCCATTTGACTGCCGGAAATTCAAGTGGTAATCTGGTTTAAGGAAGGAATCGGAATGAAATTGGATCAGAAGCGATGGGATGAAAGATTTAAGGGAAAGGAATTTGCCTTTGGCAGGGAGCCTAACCCCTTCCTGAAAAAACATATCCGGCTTCTTCCAAAAGGAAAAACTCTCGATATTGCGGCAGGGGAAGGAAGAAATGCGGTCTTCCTGGCCCGGCAGGGTTTTGATGTGGATGCCATGGATATATCCGAGAAGGGTTTAAAGAAAGCACAAAAATTTGCAAAAGAGATGGGAGTTAAAATCCATACCTTATCGGTCGATCTCGATACTTACAAAATCGATAGAGAGAAATATGATCTCATTGCCAACTTCTACTTTCTCAAAAGGAGCCTCATTCCACAGATCAAAAAAGGATTAAAAAAGGGAGGCAGGGTGATTTTTGAAACCTATACTCTTGAGCACAGGACGCTCGGAACCGGAGGCCCGAAACACGCCAGGTATTTTTTAAAGCCGAATGAACTTCTCCGGATATTTAAAGATTTCCATATTCTCTATTACCGTGAAGGAATTTTTAAAGAGGGAGGAAGGAGGAAGGCAGTAGCAAGCCTGATCGCAGAAAAGCGCTAAGCGCATAGGGCATAGCGTTCTGTTTTAGGGATTGCCAATTTATGAAAGAAGCTATCAGCGCATCAGATTAACAGGTTACTTGAGTTAACCCGATAAACCCAATGAACTCAATGACCCAATAACAAACTAAGTCCCCAATAAATCAACATCCCCAGGATGACCGATCCCCAGAGGCTCTTCACCTTCCAGGCAAAAAGAAAAACAGGCGCCGAAGACAGGAGGTGATAGGGTTGAATTTCCATCCTTCCTTCCCCGTTGAAAAAGAGAATGGGAAAGACAATGGCGCTCAAAATCGATATGGGAAAATATTCCAACCCCTTCTTAACCCTTTCCGGAAGGGTCCATCGGGTTAAAAATACCATGGGAAGGAACCGGGGAAGGAAAGTGACCAGCGCCATTCCTAAGATGAGGATTAGCATCTCAAGTCTCATGATCTTCACCTCCACCCCCGCCTGCCAAAGAACTTGCCTGCCTGCACGAAGCCCGCCTCCAGAAGCCTTGCGGAGGGCAGGCGTTTCGGCGAAGGCAGGTTCGGCGGGCAGGCTTCCCCTCTCCCCAAGGGGGGAGAGGGCGGGGTGAGGGGGGATTTTGGTTTTGAACTTTGAACTTTGGAATTTAGAAATATCCCTATTCCTGAAGCAAGAAGGGCGGTCAGGATGATATACCAGTTTCCAGGGAATATCCATTTGAAAGCAAGTGACGATAGACCTGCGATGCCCATGATCAACAAGTGATGAACGTTTCTGATTTGAAAGACGAGAAGGCAGATGAAAAGAGCAGGCAGAGCAAAAGGAATCCCATACGATTTGTGACTGATCAGCCCTCCGAACAGGGCTCCTCCCACCGAACCCGTTATCCATGCGATATGGGAAGTAATCTGAAGCCCGAAGAGATATCCTGTCCGGTTCTCAATCTTCGAGGTATTCGACATCGCCACGGCAAAGGACTCATCGGTTAACTGGGCGGAGAGGAGGCCAAGGGCTCGAAGCCGATTCCGGTCGAAATAGAGGGAGAGGGTCGAGCCCATCAGCAGGTGGCGGAGATTGATGAAAAAGGTTGCAATGACAATTGGGAACCAAGCCATCCCCCTTAAGATCATATCAATGGCAAGAAACTGGCTTGCTCCGGCATAGACAAAAAGACTCATCAACCCTGCTTCGGTCGGAGTGAGGCCTGCCTGGCGGGCTAAAACGCCAAAGGCCATGCCCACCGGAAGGTATCCTAGGACAATAGGGAGTGCAGCTTTGACTCCGTCTTTGAATTGGTGATTATCCATTTAATTCAATTTTAGCATTGTAGCCGCAGCCTTCAGGCTGCGAGAAAAATGGAAAATAATTAACGCAGGCTCCTGCCGCAGGGCCTGCGGCTACCTACTCTACAAATCCCCCCTTACCCCCCTTTTTAAAAGGGGGGAAGCACAGAGCTTTTATTCAATGAAGGAGGGTGAGGATGATTTAAAAAAAGATTCTTTGGTCCTGTTAAAATAACCGAACTGGAGACGAGGGAATTCTTCTTTAAGAATTCTGATCGTCTTAGAAATTCCTATCCCTTCGCCTTTTCCCATGGCTTCCAGATAGAGGTCCGGATCAATATTCAGATTTCTCATCTGGATGAGGTCCAGACCCGTTTTTTCAATAAACTTGATCAATCCGCTTATTTCCCTCTCTCTATCCGTAAATCCCGGAAAGACTAAAAGGTTGATCGAAGTATAGATCCCCTTCTCTTTTGCAAGAATCAGGGAATCCATCACTTTTCTAAAAATATATCTCTTCGGTTTGTGGTAACGGTTATAATATTTCGGATGAGAACTGTTGAGGGTGACACGAAGACTATCGAGTCCTGCATCACAAAGCTTTGCCACCCGGTCCGGAAAGCTTCCGTTGGTGTTGAGGTTGATCGTCCCACGATCTGTTTTTTCACGGAGTTTCTGAATCGACCTCTCCAACAGTCGCCATTGCATCAATGGTTCTCCCTCGCAACCCTGACCGAAGCTGACGATCGCATCCTCCGCCTCTTCCAGATGGGGCAAGGCAACCCCTGAAACTTCATCCACAGTGGGCACAAAATCAATCCTTTCCATCGAGGCCGGGCAGCATTCTGAGGGCTGAAGCGAAATACATCCTATACATGCGTAATTGCACGAAGGAGACGTGGGGAGCGGGCACTCCCACCTACGGAAGAAGAGATTCTTTGCCGCAAAACAATGATATTCCATGGCGCACCGGGCAAGCTGCCGAAGGAGCCGGTTTCCTGAATCTCTTTTCAGTAAGCGTGTACCCTTTTTCTTTAAGAGGAGATCGTTCCCAAAAAATTTAGGGTTCCAACGGGGATTGGGATCAATGAGGATACCCGTCGCCCAGAATTTTCCTTCTTTCCAGCCCGCGGAGCAGTATGCCCACAAAGGAAGCGTAATGGGATCTGTTTTTATCTGTGCGGCTGGAAGCAGTGTCCGTACAAATCCGGGTGGAAGGAAAGCAGCGACGGCTTTGCATTCACTCTCTCTCTTCCCCATCCTCATCTTCTTCAATGGGACGAAAGACTCCTCCTTTTCATCCCATCCAACGGGGTATCTGCCGGGGAGGGTAAAAAGTTGACTCCCTCTTGGGAGGGGAACAAGTTCAGATGGATTGGGATGAACGAATCGATCTCCGGATCGGCCGGCTAATTTCAAGTGGGGATGGTCGAAGATCTTACCGTCGGAATCGGAAAAGATAAGACTGGGGGATTCAAAACCCATAATACAGATACGCTATAAAACCTTGCCATAGGCTCAATGCTCTATGCCCTGAACTTCTTTATTAGGTGGGATATTTTCTCTCCCCTTTCGATTTTCTCAAAGAACTTCTTACATTCTTTCTCTTCAGCGCCGCCTTCAACCGGTTCGTCTTATTACGTTTCTTCATGTGCGCCTCCCTGGCGATGGGATGATGCAATTCTGGAATAGTGGAACGTTATTTTTTATTTTTTTAATTTAGCCCATAATTCCAACATTCCATTATTCCAATCATCCATTATTTTTTTATCTGACCAGCCAGATACCTGAGACAATTAAGGCCGTTCCGATCACTCTCGATGTATTCAACCCTTCATTGAGGATCAAAACACTGAGAAGGGCGGTGACCAGCGGATAACAGGCCGCGATCGGGACGATTTTCGAAGTGGCTTCCATTTGCAGCGCCATATAGTAAGTCCACATTCCGAGAAGGCCTGCCATCATACCGCTTGCGCCAAAGAGCAGGATGCTCTTTCCGTCCAGTGAAACCAATGCTCTGCCCTTCCCCAGAAGAAAGGTGAGGATCAAAAGGCCTAGGGTCACGATTGCACTCCGAATGGTGACTCCCACCAGAGGATCGACTTTTGCCAGACCCATCTTTTCGAGGATGGGCGTCGCGCCCCATAGTAGAGCAGTAATGGTCAACAGAAGTACTACCACTTCCCCCCTCCCGAACTCGATTCACCCCTGATCAATGGGATTGGACAAATTGATTCCTAACCGCTTTCAGTGTCTCCACCAACGAATAAGGGAGTTTCATCTCCCCTCTTCCCACTCCGACATCTACACTCTCTTTTTCAATTCCATGGTAGTCTGTCCCTCCGGTTAGGATGAGACCATGTCTCTCTGCCAGAGCCTTAAACTGAGCGACTTCTGAGGAAGAATGTTCCGGATAATGGGCCTCTATCCCTTTCAGGCCCTCTTTAAGAAGATTCAGGATCAGATTCTCCAGCTCGATGTATCCATTTAAACCAAGGGTATTGGGATGACCGAGCACGGCCACTCCTCTGGCTTCAGTGATAAAATGAATGGCATCTCTCGGTGTAAATCTGAATTTATCGACATAGGCCGGAGCCCCTTTTTTCAGATACCGTTCAAAAGCCTCCTGAAAATTCCTGACATATCTTTTTTCAATTAGGACCTGGGCGAAATGGGGGCGCCCCACCTGCCCTCCTCCGGAAGCTCTGAGCACCTCTTCATAGGTAATGTCAACCCCCAGCTCATTGAGCTTCTCTACCATCTTGGGGTTTCTCTCTTCTCTTGCTCTCTGGAGATATTTCAACCTCTCGTTTAAAGTGGGATCGTGAATGTTAAAAAAATATCCAAGGAGATGCATGGAGCCGGGTGAATGTTCCGCGCTGATCTCTATCCCTGGTATCACTTCAAACCCGATTCTTTCCCCTTCAGCCAAACCTTCCTCCAAGCCTCCGATCGTATCATGATCGGTAATGGAAATGGCTTGAAGTCCTTTGGCTTTCGCATATCTCACGATCTCGGAGGGGCTCATTACCCCGTCTGAGGCAGTGGTATGGAGGTGGAGATCAACATATCCCATCAAAATCTTTCCTTCATTCACTCCCCTGGTGTTATATTGCAGGCATTGATCCAGCCTATCCCCCAAGGGCTTGCATGGAACCTGCCGGAAAGGGTCAACCTTATATAAAAGAAGGCCTTCTCAAAGTCAACCCTCCGGTTAATCAAGGTCTGTCCTATTTCCAGCTCCCTTTTCTTTTTTTAAGAGAAAGTTTTGCAACAAATCCTATATGAAATTAGGGAATTTTCATCTATATTGTCTATCTATTTGATATAATTTAATAATACCATAAATAAATAATGCTTGACAAATGGGTTTGATTTGAATATATTTAATTCGTAAAGGATGAATTACCTGATTGAGGTGATCATAACATAAGTAAAGAGATCAAACAGAATAGGGTTCTATAATTATTCAAGAAGTTTTTGGCCGGGTGATTCACCCTTTCCATATTAAAGCTTGGAAGGGGTTTTTTATTATAATAGAAAGGGGTTTGATTGAAGTGAAGCAGAACAGGACAAATGGAAAAAAGAGAGAGGAACTAACCCTGTCGGCACGACTTTCCACCGAGGAGGTATCCTCTCCATCCATTCTCGATGAGACAGCATCTTCAAGGTCTTCTATGGACCCTGCCCTTTACAACGCGGGCGAGGTGGATGAAGCGACACTTGAAGAGTTTGAACTTCAGGCAGGAGAAGAGGTGGCCATTGAGGAACAGGAGGAGGTGCAAGCCGACCAGAGTCTCCAGGAGGAACCCTTATTTTTTCCTCATGATATTACTCTCGAATATCTGAAAAGCCTTGAAAAAATCTCCCTTTTAACGCCTGAACAAGAGGTGGACTTGGCCAAAAGGATCAAGGAAGGGGAGGAACAAGTAAAAACCCTTGAGATTAAGACCAACCGTCTGAAGGCTCAACTTTTTTCACCTTCCGCGCCCAGGAACGGAAAGAAACAGGTTACTGGAAATTTCAGGCAGGGCCAGAAAGCCAAGGGGAAGAATGGGAAAAAATTGAGAATTACTCCTTCCGAAAAAAGGGAGAAAAGTCGAAAATACAAGGAAATGTTAAACCGGTACCAGCGTGCGATCCTGGATACACGGCAGGCAAAGAATGCCCTGATTCAGGCCAACCTCCGTTTGGTGGTCAGTATCGCAAAACGATATGCCAACCGGGGCCTTTCCTTTCTTGACCTCATCCAGGAAGGGAACCTCGGCCTGATGCAGGCCATGGCCAAATTCGATTATACCAAGGGGTATAAATTTAGCACCTATGCCTCCTGGTGGATCAGAGCTGCCATACTGAGGGCTTTTGCCGAGAAGTCGAGAACGATCCGTATCCCGAACTACCTTTTTGAGATCAAAGGAAAGATGATGAAATCCTTTAAAGATCAGGTGAAGAGGCTGGGCCGGGAACCCACTTCTCAGGAGCTGTCAAAAGACAGCGGCATTCCATTGAATGATGTGGAGAAGATCCTCAATCTCATCGAGGAGCCCATCTCTCTTGATATGCCCATCGGTGAAGAAGACAGCACACTCGAAGACCTCATCCCCGATGAAAAGAGCCTCTCTCCTTCTGATTCGCTCCTGGAGAAGGATCTGGTCGAGCAGATTGGCAAACTTTTGTCCGGGCTTTCGCCGAGAGAGGAGAAGATTCTCAGGCTTCGTTTCGGAATCGGAGAAGACGGCGAATGCACCCTCGAAGAGATCGGAAGGCAATTTGGCCTCAGCCGTGAGAGAATCAGGCAGATCGAGGCTAAAGCCCTTGAGCGGTTGCGCGATCCCAGTCGCTATAAGGAAATCAAAGAATATTTTGATTGATGGCAGATCATAACTGATGGGCATCCCCTGCCTATAGGGGATGCCCATTTTTTTGAAGTTTAATCTTCTACCTGAATCGCCTCTACTGGACAGTTTTCAGCCGCCTCCCGGCAGGATTCGATTAGATCCTTCGGCACCTCACTCACTTTTTTAACGGCCTTGTCACCCACCATTTCAAACACCTCGGGACAGGTATCGACACAGGCCTCACACCCGATACAGGTCTCTTCATCCACCGTTACCTTCATTCCTCACCCTCCTTTCTATATCGAATTTAATCCGTCATGGCGTCCCTTGAACCATAAAAATTACACTTGGTTTTTGGGAAAGGGAAACGGTTAGGAAGCCGGTTTGGGCAAAGTCATAGGGTTAAGGGCCGATGACCTAACCCAGCTTCTAAACAGGCGTCTTTACCCTAACCCTTACCTAAGATTCTGCTTTCTGAATTTATAGTAGAGGTATCCCAGGACGCCTCCCATGGCGATCAGCATGAGAACCGAGATCATTGTTTCCAACGAATCTAAATGACCGGCCATCTTTTCATAAGTTGCACCGATCCACCAGCCTACAAAACCGAGGAAGAAGCAGCGGAAGGCCGAGCCTAAAAAGGTGTAGAGGGTAAAGGGCCTGATGGGAATACGCAAGAGGCCGGCAAAGATGGAGACCAGGGAGAGGGGAAAGACAGGAATAGCCCGCGAGAGAAAGAGGCTCCATGCCTCTCTCTTTCCCTGAAATCGTTTCTCCAATCTTTCTATCTGATCCCAATCCACATCTAAAAAGCGTTGAAACCTTATCACCAGTGCTTTCCCTCCGTAAAAGCTGATGGTATATCCGATATAGGAACCCAGCGTCGAAGCGATCGAACCCGGAAGCACAATCGTCCAGAGGATCTGAGAAATGGCATGAGGGACGCTAAGGGCGGGAGGAATGAGAATGGCTCCTGCTCCCATGACGATCATTGGAGATGGAATGGGAATGATGATCTGTTCGATCATCACGCCGATAAAGACCGAAATCTGGCCATGGGTTCTCATCAGTTCTAAAATCCATTGGGTAATCTCCGAGATCAACAAAACCTCCTCAAAGGTGGAAAGTGACTGGTAGGAATTGAGAAGCATTAGCAAAAATTCCCGACCGTAATGGACAGGTTACTTCAATTCATTTTTTAACTTTTTGATCTCTTCCTCCAGGGCTTCGATCTGCTGGAAAAGTTCGGGAGACATCGAATGTCCGGTATGCCCGACAAAACCTTCGGTTCCGGAGCAGTGCGAAGGGTCCCTTCCCTTCAATTCTTCAAGTTTGGCTGTCAACTCTTTTAATTTTTCCTGTTTGTCCATGGATACCCCTCCTTTCCTCATTATTATTTTTATAACATGACAACCTGTTTTTTGAAAACCCTTTATTCAAAAATCCGGGGGTCGGTATGGTTTTTTCTACCCGGCAAAATGTTTCCTTGTGGAAACGAGCGGTAAGAGGACTACTGCGAAAAGGAAGACGTTAAGAATAACATTGATATAAACATTGAAATAAGCAGAAAATCCGGTATCGATCATGAACCATACAAGGACTCCCGACAATAAACAATGCCACGACCATTTTTCTTTTCTTTGAAACGGATAATGGGCAATAAAGGTCACAAATATTCCCCAACCTGCTACCGTTGCTCCCCATGCGCCATAGATCCATCTTTGAAACCCTCTCACACCATCAGCAACATCAGCGGTTCCCCAGAAAATAGAATTGATGTTGCTGTCGAACAAATAAAAAAGCGCTGTCCCGCTAAAAAAAGACATAAACATGCCCAAAAAGGAAATGACAACTCCAACAATAAATAGCCATCTTTGCCAGAATAAAAATCTTTCCATCAGT
The DNA here is from genome assembly GCA_001798855.1 of Deltaproteobacteria bacterium RBG_16_49_23. Lineage (GTDB taxonomy): Bacteria > Desulfobacterota > BSN033 > BSN033 > UBA1163 > RBG-16-49-23. The sequence continues at coordinate 14,562 of MGQQ01000103.1, forward strand.
GATTCCCTTCTAACATAAAAACAACGACGCCTGACGTTTAAAACCAAAAGAAGTCCCAAAAGCGGGATTTGAATATCATTCTTTTAACCTGTTGTAAGGCGACGTGTCTTATTAGACAATGCTTATTTATTTGTTTCCAAGCTTTTCCCATAAATAGCAGCGATAGAGGTTCCGCCTATGGTTCCGACAATAAGACCATGTATCCATCCAGCTATCACCAGTATAAACGGTATGGGACTCATAACATAAAAGAAAAGTTCCCCCGCAAATCTGGTAATAAGCCATAGTATTAACCCAAATATTAAACCCTTTTTAATTCCCATGCCAGGGATTCCTCTGTATAGAATTGCATAGGCTAAAGCAACCATCAAACCGCCGAATATATCTGCTAATGGCATACCTATTCTCATATACAGACTGTCCATCGGTCTAAAGACTTGACCTGCCTCAGATGTCCACTTTAAAAATAATACTCCATAAATGAGAAAACCAAATATTTCCCCGATAATCCCAAAAGCAACGCCACCCAAAATGCCTCGTAAAATCTTCATATAACAATCCCTCCTTAATAAGGATATGCTGAGCAAAATGACGTTTCACGGCTGGCGGGGGAGTGAGGTGCCCTTGGGGGCATTTTGGTTTCAGCCCTGTCTGCCGACCCCCTGCCTACCGGCCCCGGTCCCGACCGAGGGCGGGGCAGGCAGGCGTTCAACCATTTGTTATAAAAAAATATCATAATTGGTGAATATGTCAATTTTTTCTCACACCCTCACCCTTGCCCTCTCCCGTCGAGGGAGAGGGGAAACGAAACATCGATTAGCTCTTTCAGGCGTCTCTTATCGTAACCGAAACGGATCAGTATCTCTTCGGTTGCTTTTACGAGCATCTCCTGGTATTTTTTTACATCGTAGGTGTCGTCGGGTCCTACCAATGGAAAGGGTCTCACCCGCTCCGATTTATCTTTCGATAGAGCATCTTTGATCACATACTTCACCTTCTCTCCGGGGTGGATCGGAATTCCTGTATCCTCCAATTGCTGGGCGGCAAGAGCAGTGAGGCTATCCACCTTATAGGCATTCGGTTCCTTGGAGATCCTCTTTGCAATGGTTAGATCCTCTTGCTTCGTCCGGCTATCTCTCAACACCAGGCCGTATTCGAGAAGAATATCCAAAATCTCCGGAATCTTGAATTGAAAATCATCTAAATCTTTTGTGGTTGCTAAAATTTCGAGCATCCGGAGCTGGGCCTCCTGAATCAAAGGAGGCGTATCGCTTCGTCGGAATGCCAATCCCCTCGCTTTGATCTTCCCATTTTTGAAAAGACCGAAATATCGATTGGCCACGGGGCTTTCTCGATTCCCCTTTGAAGGAAGAAAAGCCATCCATCGGTAAACTCCCTCCAGACTCATCGTGATCCCGGTAGCCTCACCGATCTTTTGACAGAGCTCAAGAACTTCTTCTTCCTTCAATCCTTTTTTGCGAATCCAGAGGGAATCGGTGATGGCATGGAGGAGTTCAAACCCCTCCTCCTCGCAGATCTCCTTGGCTTGAAGGAGCTTATCCCTTCCGAAGGCAGTGACCGCTTCATGGGCTTCAATTCTTCCGAAGCGGGCATTTCGATAACCTAAGTATCCGAAGCAGGTGACAAGCATCCACTTGAGCGCTATCTGTTTGCGGTTGTAGATTTCTCGTTTCTCTTGATTCTCTTTATCTATTCCGCAATCCGCATTCCGAATTCCGCAATCGGACGCCATCTTCTTTAGCCACGCCCTTCTTGTCAAAATGGGTCCAAGCGTTTTTGGTACGAGCCCCTTCCTTTTTTCGCAGATCGTATAGCCTGCTTCCGGGACCCGGTGGTTGTGAAGCTCCCCGGCCACAGGCCGGGGCTTCCCGGCAAGGTAATCTCGTTTCATATTGTGCCCCTTGACCCCGCCTATCCCGCCAGAGGCGGGACGGGGCTTGCGGGGCACGTTCCGGTCACAGCATCGACAGAGCACAGTCTCGGGAGAGATGTTGTGGATGGCCATAATGGTAGGATACATTGAGGCAAAATCAATCTCAGCCACATCTTCAAAAATCCCCAGCTTCGGCTGAAAGACAAGCCCCCCTTTGTCCGCAACGAGCAGATTCCAGGCAGTCTTGAATTGTTCCGGCTCCCCTTTTCTCCAGGGAATGAGAATGTCCTCCTGAAAGGCCCGGTCGAGCTGCATTGAAGTGATGGCAGTCCCGGGTGAGGTCCGCGCCATCCGCTGAACCGGAATCTTGGCCAATCGCGCCAGCTCGATCACTCCTTCCATCCCCGACTCCCCATAGATGAAGGAGTTCCGCCGATCAATATGCCATCTTCCGAAAAAGAGATGGGCAGGAGCCCGGTAGTAGGTCCGGCCATAAGAGAAGTAGGAATGGCCCCTGGAATCGATCTGTCTCCGGATGGGATGGGGTTCCCGGTCCCATGCGATGGGAGTCTTATGCTTTCTCTCCATTGAAAAGAGAAAAGGCAGAAGAGAACCATCTCCGTGATCACTCAGAATCACATCGGGATCGAACCGTTTGACAAACCTCCCGATCTCTCCAATATCCACATCCTCCATTTCCATCCGATACCCTTCGCATTCCAATAGGAGAGATTGCCCGTAACTGTTCTGGTTCAGGATGCGAAGCTCCATTACCCGGAGATCAGCGAAGTCTCTACTTTCTATCCATACAGACTCGGTTGGATCAGGACGAATCTCAAAGATTCGAACCCCTTCGGCTTCGACCATGCATCGGCCTGTGGGAAAAAGTCCCTTTTCATAGAGATAGGCCTGGGGCAAAGGAATGTCACAGTTGTAGAAAGTTATTCTTTCCTCCCATGAAGGAAGAATTCTCGGGAGTTGAGCATAATGTTCCGGATCGGTCATTTCGATCTCCATCACCTCGACTTCCTCCCCGCTCCAGAACTCCTTCTTTCCGGTCCATTGGTACGCTATGGCCCGTTGATTTTTCTGGAGGGACTGATACAAGGCGAGGAGATCATTCTTCTTTCCCTGTCCATAGAATCGAGGCCGGAAAGGGTCCTCGAATCGGTGAAGCCTCCCCTCCTCATCCTTGAGCCAGAGGATCATCGAAGAATCAAGAGGATAAAGATCGAAAAGCCATCCCCGGAATTCCATAGGTTCACCCAACTGCTAATTGGTTCGGAGTAATGAGTTCGCCTGTCCGCCGTACAGGTACTCTGGCAGGCGGGGAGTTCGGAGATCAGAAAAAAGGGGAAAAGTCCTTCCGACATTTCCGTGGGTCCTGTCTTTACCCCTCCCCTTTGCTAAAGGGGAGGTTAGGAGGGGTTACTTTCAGCGTCAGTTCAGCCAAGATGCTTTGTATATCAAGCAATACCTCATGGTTCCAAAACCGCGTTACGTCAATTCCCTGCGCTTTCAGATATTCTGAACGAGCTGCATCATACTCCTTGCTCTCGCACTGGTTGTGCTGCCCACCGTCCAATTCTACTGCGAGTTTCATGGTCGGACAGTAGAAGTCTAAAATATAAGGCCCGATGCTGTACTGGCGAAAAAATTTCATCCCATAGAACTGCCTGTTTCGCAGGTGTGCCCAGAGGATCTTCTCCGCCTCAGTCTGATTGCGTCTCAACTGTTGTCGCCGTTGCTTTAATGTCGGATCATTCCGTAGGAATTTCATAACTCCCTTAACCCCCCCTCTATTCCCCCCTTAATTTAAGGGGGGAATAGAGGGGGGTTACACCTAAGAGGGGAGAAACACCCACACAAGAGCCGGAAGAACCAGAGAAAATAACTGGGGGGTCATGGATATTACTCCTTTTGCTCCTTTTCTTCCATCGACCTCAATTTCCCTCTCAATTCCACCAGGGCCTTTTCATGTTCGATGAGCATGGAGATCAGGATCGTCTCAAAAGGCCAGGGCCTCGAGGCGTAGGCCCCGGCCTGCACATGAAGCCTCGCCTTTTCGAAGAGCCGATCGAGGGATTGCTGATCCTCTTTTCTCAGCCCTCTTCGAAACTTCCTCCACTCCTGGACTTCCTGTTCCAAAACCTGACTGAAAGGAAGAACGGTCCGTCCCATCATAAACCCCGCAAATCGCCCGCCTGCCATAGAACTTGCCTGCCTGCACGAAGCGTTTCGGCGAAGGCAGGTTCGGCGGACAGGCATAGCGCATGGCGCATAGCGTCATGTTGAATCCTGAAGAATCCTTCATGACGGAGCGTCACCCTCGAACCATGAAAACTCCCCTCAGTCCCCCTTTTTCAAAGGGGGATAATTACACCTCCCTTTGGTCTCCGACCCAGGCTCCGCCCCAGAGGGGCTTCTGCCCCGGAGGGAGTGGTCTCCGACCCGGAGGGCAAAGGGAGGCGGCCTGCCTGCGCGAAGCCGCTTCGGCGAAGGCAGGGGAGGGATTTTATGAAGTTTTTTCAAAGCGCTAAAGTGTTACAAAATTGCAAATTACAAAATATTTCTGTCTATCGACAGGAAAATGAAATCTTTTCTTCTAAATTTTCATTTTTCATTTTGCAATTTAGAATTTTCAATGATGTTGTTAATCCTGATCCCTTTTTCCAATATGATCTTCGGTTCCTGATCCCCCAACTCTATCCTCCAGACCAGATCCGAAAATTGGGAGAGCCTCTTCGTCAGATAGGCTCTCCGGGAGTCAGAAGGAACAGAAGACTGAAAAAGAAAGAAAGGCACACCCTCTGCAGCCATTTCCTCTACCTTACTCAGGGCTCTCTCAAAGAGAGGCCGGACTTCCCTCTCCGGCACATCTTCATCCAGAAACGTCGTGACGGGGCCAATCAGGATCACCCGTGGCTTTTCCACCCCCCCACCCCTGCCTGCGCCGAGGCTTCGGCAGGCAGGCTCACCCTTCCCCCTGCCTTCGCCGAAGCGCCTGCCCTCCGCAAGGCTTCTGGAGGCGGGGCTTCGCGCAGGCAGGCGTCCAAAGGGGGAGGGAAATAAATCCGGTAATCCAGTCCCTTCTTGCTCGATCAACTCAGACAACCTTTCCCCCATCAGGGTTGCCATCTGGTAGCAGGTAAAGGCCCTTGCTATCCGAATCCTTTTAAGAATCTCTTCCGGAGAAATCAACACCCTTCTTGCATAAGATGAAACCATGTAGGGATCGAAACGATTGGCCCCATCCACAACGATGACGTCCATCCCCTGCCCTGCCATCCACCCCGCCACATAGGATGAAATCTCACCCGCCCTCTCCCCCCGGAAAAGAACCTTCTTCGGAGAAGCAGGAACACCGTCCAGAGTCAATTGAAGCAGAATTTCTTCAAGTGGACTCCCTCTCCCCTCACCCAAACCCTCTCCCCGGAAGGGAGAGGGAAAATCCGCATTCCGCATTCCGCACTCCGCATTTTAATCAAACTTTCCTGAACACCCCGATCACCTTTCCGATGATTTGAATCTCTCCTGCCCCCTCTTCAATCCGGATCGTCTCCCAACGCTCGTTGTCCGGCTTCAATTCGATCTTTCCCCTCTTTTTGAAAAATCGCTTCACCGTCGCCTCCTCACCCATCAGGGTCACCACCACATCCCCATTTTCAGCCGAAGGCTGGGACAGAACAATCACATAATCGCCCGGAAGGATATAGGGGGACATGCTGTCACCCTTCACCTTAAGAAGGAAAACCTCCTTCCCCTTCACCCATTCTGCCGGAAGCGGGAGGGTCTCCTCCACATGCTCCACGGCCAGTGTGGGTTTCCCTGCCGCAACCCTGCCTAAAACGGGAATGTCCCGGATCAACGGCCTGCTCTCCTTTCGGAGCCTATCTTCCTCAAAGACAAGTATCTCAAGACCTCTGGACATTGAGCTTCGCCGCTTCAAATACCCCTTTCTCTCCAGAGCTTTGAGATGGTCGAAGACGGCCCGGGGGTAGATATGAAAATGCTCGCCGACCTCCCTCACCGAAGGGGGATATCCCCTCTCTTTGATAAACGCCTGGATGAAGTCGAAGATCTCTCTCTGCCGAGCTGTCAACTCCATAAGGCACCCCTATTACTAATCAGTCCATGATTGAGAAAACATATTAAGCAATCAATGCTTCTCCGACAGATCCCATCCCCCTCCTGGCCTCCCCCTTGAAGGGGGAGGAAGGTAGTGATTTCCCTCCCCTTCAGAGACTGTGTCGCAATGTGGAAATTGGGATGTTTGTCATTCTGAACGAAGTGAAGAATCTAATGATTTCAACTGAATCGATCATAGAGATTCTTCGGCTATCGCCTCAGAATGACATTGCGACACAGCCTCTCAGGGGGAGGGGCAGGATGGGGGTGGGGGAAAATTTCATCCTTTATCCTTCGTGTCGGTGTTAGTTTTTACTGCCTTCTTCATAATGTTTACCGTCTCCGAACTCCCTGCCTACCGGACGGGCAGGCGAACTCACCACTCGGAACTGGTTTTTATAATACTATACATTTGTTTAGTTGTCAAGGCCCAAAAAAATTCGGTTCATCCGGGTCTTGAGTGGGTTACCTCCCCTTATGTTAAGGGGAGGTGTGGAGGGGTTACTTTCTAACGGGGTTTACTGGCTTTTGGTCCACTCGTGCCAATCCAACCCGGTCTTCTTCTCCCAGTCGGCCCCAAATTTCCGGTTGAAATATTCCTTTAATTTTTCATAAAGACGATTCCATCCGGGAAGGTATTCATGCCTCAATACATCTTCGAGGAAGGGAACGATTTCACCCAGTTTTTCTTTTGGGAGATAAGCACGGGCCTTCAATTGAAAGGACCGTTTCAGCGCCTCGGAGGACAGGGCATGGGAAGTTAGCATGGCTACACGGAAGTTCCGGCTCACTGCCAGCTCTAAAAGATCGAAGCCTTTGATCCCCATGATATCGAGGATGACGATATCATAATCTATTGATTTTAAAAGTTTTTCTGCTTCCATGTAGGTAGTGGTTTTGTCAATTTTACACTCCGTGCAGGACCCTAAAATTTCCTCCTCCAGCACCGCCAAAACGTCCGGTTCATCATCTACGGCTAAAATCCGTTTTCCGTCAAGGATCGACTTTTTCACCTTTCCATCCTCACTCATCGGCGGAAAGGTGGGAATCCGGATGGTGAAACAGGTTCCTGCATCTTTAAGGCTTACGAATCTGATCTCCCCGCCCATGGCATCAATCAAGGCTTTGACACCAATCAATCCAAGCCCCAACCCGGGCAACTCGGTGCGCTTTTTTTCATTCAACGGGAAGAAACGCTCGAAGATAGCCTCCTCTTTTCCCAGAGGAATCCCTGGCCCATCATCCTCCACCGAAATGAAGAGATCATCCTCTCCACAGATCGTTACATTCATGCGGCTTCGCCTGTATTTTAAGGCATTGCTGATCAGGTTTCGGAGGATCTGCTGAACCTTGTTGGGATCGTGACAGAAAGGGGATGTGCAATACCTTCCGGTTAACTCCAGAATGATCCCGTGGGTTTCCAGCATGCGCTGAAATTCTTCCTCTGTCTGAATATACAAAAACTTCTCTGCTTCATCCGGAAGCGTTATCTCCATGGCCTCCAGGAGAGAGTCTTTTAGAATCTTTTCCAATGCAAAAGGCTCCTTTTTGAACAGCTTTTCTTCTGAGAGCAGGAGCTCGACCATCTCTTGAACCAGGGTCTGCGATTTACGGATGTTCCTCAGCGTCCGCTCCAATGTGCGCTTCTGTTGTGCCGTGAGGGGACCATCCCTTTCCGATTTCTCAAGGAGATTTTTCACGCCGGCGGCGGCAATGGAGAGAGGGCTTCTGAGATCATGGATGAAAAGATCGAACAGGCTTTCTTTCACATTCATTTTTAAACACCTCAAGGTTATCTAATCCCCCTTCATCCCCCTTTGGTCTCCGACCCAGAGCGGTCTCTGACCCGGAGGGCAAAAGGGGGAAATATTTTACCTCCCTTTGGTAAAGGGAGGTGGCCTGCCTGCGCGAAGCCGCTTCGGCGAAGGCAGGGGAGGGATTTTAAAAGATTTATTTCAAACCGCTAAATTTATATATTAGACTTTATTTTGATGATCTCATAAAAAATCAATCAAAATGTTCCTTTTACTGCCTGAAACGTTAAACAGAAAGTACTTCCCCCAGATTTATAACAGTCCTCTGTCTGGCAATGCGGGCATGCGGAAATCCTTCCCGGGCAAAGGTCCCTGTCCGTTGGAATATAGATGCATCGCCGGCTTGCAACGGCAATATCAAAACCAAACCGTCGGCCATAGGTTTTAATGCGCAGCAGATCGAGTCCCTTGCCCCCTGCGCCAAAGTCATAGGGTTTTTTAGAGGTGTAGAGGTCGGTCTCAAGCGTATGAAAAAGTCCATCGAGGAGGTGACTCTGGTTCTCTTTGGTTATTCCGATTCCAAAATCCATCACCTTGAGCTGGACCCATTGGGCCTTCTGCTCCAGCAGGATCCGTACCAATCCCTCATCCGGGGTATTCTCAATGGCATTTTTTAAAAGCCCTACGAGAGATTCTTCGAGAATCTTTGGAATCACATTTAGGATGATCCCCTGTCCTCCATCTATGTGGAATTCGATATTCCGGTGACTGGCCCGCCTTTTCACATCATCCAGGACCTGTTCGACAAAGGGGGTGAGAGAGAGGGCTCTGGTCTGTCCGTTTTGGGTGTGATTCACTCCCTCAATCGTTTGTTCCTTCTCCCATTCCTGGTAAGTGCGGATGATCTGATCGGTCTCCTGCTGAATCTCAGAGAGGCGGCCGAGATTCTTCTCAAGGGATTCAAAAAACTCCTTTCTCATAATAGGTGGAGTCTGGTTTTGAGTCTTCCGTTTTAAAATCCGGATATTGCCCTGGATCACGGAAATGGGCGTTCTGAGCTCATGAGAGAGGTGGTCAAGGGCCCTGCTTTTGGCTTTGTTTAATCTCTCAAGATCCTTCTTTGATTGTTCGAGCGCATCGATCCGGGCCTGCTGAAGCCTGGCATTCTCAATGGCCACAGCTCCTTGACGGGCCATGGTGCTCAATAATTCCCGGTCATCTGACGTATAGGGATCCCCGGAGAGTTTCTCACCCAACCCGATGCCACCATTCATGGTTGAATCGATATTTAAGGGGATCCAGATCCGCAGGTTGCATGAAGAGAGGAAGTGAAGTCCATTTTTTTCGCCCTCCCCCTGAAGGTCGCCTTTTTCATTGAAGAGGTGAATGCCGGTTATTTTATCGAAATTTTCAGGATCCTCTGACTCGACCCTTTGGACTAATAGATTGATAGAATCCGGGGTCAATCCCCGCTGGGTCAGTGCATCGATCTTCCTCCGGGTTTTATCGAAGAGGAGAATAAACCCCCGGGAGGCGCCGAAGGTCCCGATCATCATCAACAACAGATTTTTTATAATCTCATTGGTTTCTCTTTGATATCCTATCTCCAGACTCAAATCATAGAGGGTCTTGAGATAATAGATCCGCCTCTCAAGCTCCAGCTCGAACTGTTTGGCCTCTTGATCTTCCATTTCTTACTGTTTCCACCCCTTATGATCTATAGGGCTGAGAAGGGATCTGAATTCCCAGGAAACCGTTCTTTCAATTAAAAACCTTCGAGGGCTGACTCCTCGGTTGGAAAGATTTCGGTGTATTTCGTCAACCCCACCATATGAAAAATCTTTTGAAAATGGCCCGATAGGCCGGTGATCCGAATCGTCTGACCCTTCTCCTTGCTTTCAGCGGCGATTCCGATCAAAATGGCTATGCCTCCGCTATTAATGTAGCTCTCTGCATTAAAACAGAGCAATATTTTTTTTGCTTCGTCTGCGCTCACTTTTTGGTAAGCCTTCTCAATCGCCTCTCCGGTAATGGCGGTGATATCCCCCTTGATGTGGATCAAGGAAACGTCGTTTTTACTGGAATTGGAGATCTCTATGTCCTTGTTCATAAGCACTACATCCTTTTAGGAGAACCTTTTTGACCATACAGATAGATATCTTTCGTTCATCGTATCAATTTAGCGGTTTGAAATCATCTTGCAAAATCCCTCCTGACCTCCCTTTTCCCTCCGGGTCGGAGACCACTCTCTCCGAGCCAGGCTCCGCCCCGGAAGGGCTCATTCCCCGGAGGGAGGCTCTTCTGAGCCGGAGGCTGGGTCGGAGACCTAAGGGAGGGATTACCCCTCTTTGGCAAAGAGGGGGCAGGGGAGATTTTATAAAACAATGCCTTCATTATTATGAGCCTATTATTAAAATAAACCCACATTGTCATTCCCGTGCTTGCGCGCCGTAGCGCTTCAGCGCGCAGGCGCGAACGCGGGAATCCAGGAATAATTTAAAACCCTGGATTCCTGTTTCCACAGGAACGACATACTACTATTTATCCAGATAAATAATCATCCTGACAAGATTGCCGCCCTCCGGACTCGGTTCAAAAATGACTTCATTGACCAGGTTTTTGATAAGAAAGATCCCCCATCCCCGGGGTTTTTCCTTCCCCTCCATCTTATGTTCAATGCTGGGGTTAGGGATTTCTTTAATTCCCTTCCCCTCGTCCTTCACAACCACCTGAAGTTTTGATTCCTCAATGGTCAGTGTGATCCCCACTTTGGTGCTGGTGTCCATTTTATTGCCATGTTCGATGGCATTGAGACAGGCCTCAGCAACGGCTGTCTTCAGGTCCTCAACCCGATCCTCTGTGAAGCCCATCTTTTTTGCTGTCGATGCAGCGCACTCCATCGCCACCTTTTCAAAACCCATCACACTCGGAATATGAAGCTCAATTTTGTTATCCGGCGTCATCATCTGTAACTATGTCACTCTTTGTTCTCTTTCAGTCGTATCTTCACTGCATCAATGTACTTAAATTCAAAGAAAATGTCAAAGGGTTTTTTTGGGGATTCTCAGGCCATATCTCCTAAAATATATCCCACATTATTAACTTTTCATGTTAAATATTAAGGGTATTGATTATACCCATTTTGAAAGTGGGGGTCAGACTTGTTTATTGACATGGGAAAGTCTATTTGCTATGGTTTGGGCATGGCACGGAAACCGAGAATCGAATTCGAGGGAGCCTTATACCATGTGATCACTCGCGGCAACCAGAGGCAGCAGATCTTCAATGCTACAGAAGACTATGAGCGATATCTGAAAATCCTTGAAGATTACAAGTTGAGATATGACTTTCTAATCTATGCGTATATCTTGATGGAAAATCATGTTCACCTTCTAATGGAAACAAAGGAGGTTCCCCTCTCAAAGATTCTTCAGGGGATTAACCAACGCTACACGATGTATTTCAACCGCAGATATGCAACGGTTGGGCATCTCTTTCAGGGTCGATACAAAGCGATGCTATGCGAGAGGGATTCCTACTTGCTTTCGCTGGTAAAATACATTCATATGAACCCGGTCAGGCTTGGGAGAGCCAAGAGCCCGGCGGCATATCCTTGGAGTAGCCATAGGTCTTATATCGGGCAGACAAGGGGTAGAGGGATCGCGGACTGCGAACCCGTATTGAAAACTTTTGGAGAACATCGGAGGAAAGCCCTGAGGGCGTACCGGGAATATATAGAAGAGAAGGGGATGCTTCGGCGAGAGGATGTTTACGCTACAGTAGACCAGAGAATTGTTGGCGATGAGAGATTTGTGGAAGAAGTAAAGAAGAGGACGGGCAGGTCGGTTGTTCCGGGGAAGAGAAGGTATCTGTATACATTACCTGAAATCGCGAAGGCTGTGGAAGAAATGTACGCTGTCAGTTTAAAGCAATTAAGAAGTAAAGGCAGGGGAGAGGAATCAGGGCGTGGGAGAAGGCTGATAAGCCTGGTGGCGAAGGAGTATGGGTATAAGGGACAGGCGGTGGCAGAATATCTTTGGAGAGATCCGTCGGTTATCACACGGTATTTGGAAGAAGAGAACAGACTGGGCAGTGAAGTTGAAAATGTCCATGCAAAATTAATAGAAAATCGCAATAAACAAGTCTGACCCCAATTTTTGGTTTTTGGGATCCCGTTAAAAACTAAGTTGATTTCAAAAAGGGGTTTTCAATCAATATCCCTTCAATGACTTGTCCCGACTTGAGATCTTCCGTTTGTACTTTCGTAACCTTGGCCCTTGACGCAGCGGCTACAATCAAGGCGTCCCAAAATGATAGTTTGTAATTCTCCTCAATTCGCGATGCGTTTAAGACCGATAATGAATCATTAATTTCAATATGCCAGGTCAGGTAATTCCGAATGATATTTCGGGCTTCCCTGGCAGTTAGGGGATGTATTAATTTTCGGGTAATGGTAACATAAAATTCCTGCAATACCTGGACGCTTAGGACCCCGGCCCGTTTATTCCACAGATCAGATAGTAGCCGTTGGGCGATTTGATGCTTTTGGCTGGCATCAACATCATGCGCATAGACGAGGACATTGGTATCCACAAAGATTTTATCTCCGTTCATGGAGTTCTTCCCTCTTGGCAATGATGCGGCCTCCGAGATGGAATCCTTTTCTCAGGATAGCCAAAGCCCTTTTTTTGGCTAGATCATACTCTTCATCTTCCGAAACGATTTTAGATAATTGTTCAGTCAAGAGTTTCGTCACCGAAGTTTCTTTTTTCGTTGCTATGAGCTTGGCTCTTTTAAGTAACTCCTTTTCTATTGCAAGGGTTATGTTTTGTTTCATAAGAACCTCCCTTTTTCTATTCGCATCCATCCAATATACGTGTAGCACATTTTCACGTGTAAATCAAAGTAATGATCGCCTCATACGGAATTTGAAAGAAGGTAACCCATGGAGTAACGTTGAAAAGGTTTGTGCAAAATTACAAGAGAATCGCAATAAACAAGTCTGACCCCAATTTTCTGATTGCTTTTAGTACATGGAGCTTAAGTTCAATTAGCTTAATTACGTTCAGTAAACCCCGTTAGAAATTCCAGCGGGGCATTAAACCCCGCCGAAATTATTCTGAAATGTAACCCCGTTGTAGAGCAGCGGGGCGTTATTTCTAACGGGGTAAAATACCCTTTTCCATAATTTCTTTTGCCTCCTTATTTAACCATACTGAAAATTAAAGCAAATGTCAAAGGAGTTTATATATGAAATACGCTCATGGAAACTTAGGGACGGTCATTTGTCTACCCTGACCACGACAGCCGTCAAATCATCGTGCTGTTCCACCTTGCCTACATATTGCATAACATCTTTAATCAACTTCTCCAGCAGTTGATGCTGTATTATAGCGCTACTTGGGCAATACTTAAAACATATCATATTGACATTTAACTAAAATGTCAATTTTTTCTAGTGTCTAACATTCTGGGTTACCGGTGGCAAATCGAAATTTCATATATGGAGTCAAAACTTAAAAAAACCTGACACTATTTTTCAAAAGCAGTTGACGGCCATTCCGTTTCCTGCTATAAGAAATTGTAAAGGCCATTGAAAACTAATATTCGAATCCTTGCGTTATAAGATAAGCCAGCATCATCGATTTGGGCTGAAATTGGAGGGAGGATTATGAAGGTTACAACGTTTGAGGCTACCGTTGAAAATGGCATCATCAAACTTCCTGAACATGTTCAACTTCCTGAAAAAACAAGAGTTTATGTGGTTATCCCAGGAGTCGATGTGCAGCCAGCATATTATGCCAGAAGTCCCCGTCTTGTTCACCCCGAACAAGCTGCTGACTTCGTCAAAGAGGTGATTGAGGAACATAAAAATGCCGGCTTACGATGATTCCTTGTCGCCGCCTGCACCAGTTGCCAGAGTCTCGCTTCGCCATCCTGGAAGCAGCCTTACGGTCACGGATGTCCTAATGTTGATTGACTCCGGCGCCGATGTTACTTTGATTCCAAAGTCTTCGTTTGATCTTTTTGGTCTTGAAATTGACCTTGATGATACGTATGAACTCAAAAGCTTTGATGGAAGGACAAGCAACTTGAATGCTGTGAGGCTTGATCTAATCTTCCTTCAAAAAGTATTCAAGGGGCGGTTTCTGTTAATGGATGAAAAATTTGGCATTCTCGGGCGTGACGTGCTTAACCATATAGTTCTCACTTTGGATGGGCCGCACCTGAACTGGGATGGGCGATAAAGAAGAAACAGTTCAAAACCCGGGTAGGGATATACCTCAGCCCAGAGGTAGATTGGCCTATGTCTGAGAAAGATTTCCGTATGAATTCGATGGAGAGAAAATCATCGTGGTAAGAAACACGCCTGCTTTAGTCTGTGATTAGTGCGGCGAAGCTTTTGTAGAGATCAAAATTCTTAGAAGAGTCGAAAAAATCTTAACCAAGGCAGCCGGTGATGGGCTGGTTATGGGTTTTGTCGAATATAAAAAAGCGGCATAATTCATAGGTATGTGTTTTACCCCAGTCGGTAAAGCTATCTTTCTCTCCCTTTCATCGCCGCAACGATTAAAAATGCCACTGCCCCTACCATGGCTATCCAGGCCAACCAATCTCCATATCGGGTATAAATTGTTCTGGACTCAAGAGGGATGACCCATCCACTTAACACACCCCGGACGAAAATATCCTGACCCTTATCATTTTTTACCCGGTCAACAATCCTGCCGTTAGGGTCGATAATACATGAAATTCCGGTATTGGCACATCGAATGATAAAAATTCTATTTTCCACTGCACGGAAAACACTGATTGCAGCAAGCTGATAAGGAGCTGCGGTCTGTCCAAAATGAGCTTCATTCGTCATATTGACTACAAATTGGGCGCCATGTTTAACAAATTGGCGAACAAGATCAGGAAAAATGTTCTCCCAACAGATGGTCGCAGCAAAACGGGATTCAGGATGTTCAAAGATAGCGAATTTCCTTCCGGGTACGTAGTCCCCGGATTCGCGGACATTGATAAGGGTCCAAGGAATTATTTCTTTATAAGGCAGATACTCGCCAAACGGGAAAAGGCGAATCTTATCGTATCGCTGATTCCTCAGAAATCTAAACTCGGGATGGATGAGAAAAGCAGAGTTAAAATAATCCGGCCGCTTGGCTCCTTTCTCTTTGAACTTCTGATGTTGGGCGCTTCCCAACAGGAGGTAGCTGAATGCATCTCTTGCAATTTTCTTAATTTCGGTATGAATTTCCGGATCTCGTATAATTGAACTTGGGGTTGCTGTTTCAGGCCAGATGATTAGAGCTGGTCGGTCTTTCGAGGCTTCCTGGGACAACTCCTTGTAAATCCGGATAATTTCCTGTGCATAGCTTGGATCCCATTTCTTTCGCTGCTCGATATTTCCCTGGACCAAAGAGATCTTGAGTCGATTTCCAGTGATGGGTTGTGCAAGAATAAACCATCCGTAAATAAAGGTAAGAATTACTAAGGAGGTTGTTGTGGCCACGAATATCTTCTTAGCCCCTCCCAACCCTCCTTTTCTAGGGGGGGGTGAGAGAAGGTTATCAATAGGTTGGGAGGATCGAGGCGACTTCACCCCCAACAATAGAGAAGCAAGGGCTGCATTGACCATCATGATCAGAAAGCTAATGCTGTATGTCCCCGTAAGCGAAGCAATCTGGATGAGGACGGGGTACTGGTATTGGGAATGACCAAGAAATGCCCATGGCAATGAGAGGAATGACAGATTCCCTCGTATGTATTCAAGCGAGACCCATATGAATGGCGCTGCAAAAAGGGTAGGGATTACGCTCAAACGATTTGATAGAAAGGTAAATGTTAACCCAAAAAGCCCAAAATATGAGCCAAGGTATATAGCCAACAAAGCATGGTGGAGGGCCGTGTAATTTGGAACGACAAGGATCCAATAAAAGATCCCGAGAAAAAACAGGCTTCCGCTGGCAAGGGATAAGAGGAACGCATATGATAGCCTTTTTCCATAAATGGAGATCAGAAGAGGCAAAAAACCTATCCAGGCAAGAAAGCCGAGATCAAATTTTGGAAATGACAGAATAAGGAGAAGGGAAGAAAAAAGGGCCAACAAAAAATCCTTGAGGTAGGAAAAGGGGTTAAAGGCCATTTAACTGTGATCCCATTTCAATAGTGACAATGCTTTGGCAACTCCTGTGAAGTTGCTTAAAATGCTATATAAAACCGATGGATGATTTGAGGCCCCGAATAAATGGCCTCTGTTATAGTGAACGACTTAAGTAATGTGACATTCTTATAGCTGTCATTCTGAGCGAAGCGAAGAATCTCAAGGCTGCGAGACCCTTCGCGAGTGCTCAGGGTGACAACTTTTTTAAGTCGTTCACTATAAATAATAAGTTGCCCATGCTTTTCAAGCTAAGAATATTGCTCCAGGTCAAATCACCTTGACCACGACAGCGGTTAAATCATCGTGCTGTTCCACTTTGCCTACATATTGCATGACATCTTTAATTAACTTTTCCAGCAAATCATCAGCGCCCAACTCCCGGCCTTCCTCGATCGAGGTTAAAAAGCGCTCGAATCCGTATAATTCACCCTTGTCGTTTACGGCCTCCACGATCCCGTCGGTGTAAAAAACAAGAATATCACCCTTGTTTACAGCGAAGCGTGTGGCTTGATAATGACATTTTTTAACGATCCCAAGGGGAAATCGATCCCCCTCGGTATCGATGTATTCCGCCTTTGATTTCTCCGCAGAAAAGAGCACAGGTTGAACCTGTCCTGCATTGGAAAGGGTCAACGTCTTCTCTTCTGGGTCCAGGACAGCATAGAGAAGCGCCACAAACATGCCTTTTTTGACATCTTGATGGAGGCGCAGGTTCCCCCGGTTCATCACCTCTTCAACAGATTCATGGGTCTCCGTGAGAACACGGAAGATGGACCGGGAGGCAGCCATCACCAGGGCGCCTGAAACTGCTTTGCCCGATACATCCCCCACGACTATCCCAAGCCTCTTTGTTCCATTCTCCTTAATTTCGATAAAATCATAGAAATCCCCGCCCACTTCCCTGGCAGAAATGGACCGGGCAGCAATCGAAAACCCTTCGATCGTAGGAGCCCTGTCAGGCAACATGCTGAGCTGAATATCGTGAGCGATCTTCAACTCCTCCTCCATCCGGCTCTTTTCAATGTTCTCTTGAAATAATTTGGCGTTCTCAATGGCC
>MGQQ01000104.1 GCA_001798855.1 Deltaproteobacteria bacterium RBG_16_49_23
TAGGTTGAGATATCAGATAGCCTAGGCACGTTCTGCACGAACGTCCCCCATTTTCCGCAGATCAATCTTTGACCACCTAACAAGCGGCTGCACCGAACGGCAATTCCGCTACGCTCCATTGCCGCCGGTAAGCTTTATCGTTAGCTTGGAGGAAAAGACATGGATAATCATGCTGTGATACAAATCGGCGGGTTTTACAACATCGGATTTGCAGTTTTCCATATTATGTTTTGGAAAATATTCGGTTGGAAAACTGAATTATCTAAACTAACTCGGATTAATCGCGCCGTCATGCAAGTTCTGAATCTATGTCTGACGTTCTGTTTTGTTTTCTTTGGGTATATCTCGGTATTCCACGCGGGAGAAATGATTGCGTCAAGAATAGGTCAGAAAATGCTTTTGTTCATCGCTCTGTTCTGGTTGGTTCGGGCAGTTGAACAAGTTGTATTCTTCGACTTTAAGCGCCCCATGTCGATAGCAATGACGGTTTTGTTTTTGTTTGGGTTTTGTCTATATGCTTATCCGTTGGTTTTTGTGTCGTAGCAGCTAACGAATAGCTGAAGCGGATCGGCCACAAAGCCGGCCTCCCGCTTAGCTCTCTGTTAGGCGTGAACAAAAATAATAATGACGCAAATGGAATGGATCGTAACAACCATCTTCACAGGAACGGCTGCCTTCGTAGCAACCAATATTGATGACATTTTTGTCCTCATGCTGTTCTACTCCCAGTTGAGTGCTACCTTCCGGCGGCGGCACGTTGTGGCTGTGCTGCGACGAATATATAACGTTGGTTCTAAAACAACTTAATCACTCCCGTAACGAAGCGAGAGCCCAGTGTCAGGTCTTGGCATGAGGCGATGGGAACAGTGGGCGGGTTATTTTCTGTCCTCCTGGGAGGATAAGTATTTGATGAGCGCTTTTTTGTATTTTTCAAAGTCGCGTAAATTCCTGTAAATCAACCAATGCCGTACCTCCTATGCAGAATCTCTTTTTCTTTTCTGTAAAATCCTTCCGTCGAAACTAATGGGTGCGGAATTTAGAACTGCCAAGTCGATCTCATCGGTGCAGAGAATTTTTGAAATTTTGCTGAATAACAAAAGATAGTTGAATCCTTTTATATTCTTCACATATATACCCAGATCAACATCGGTCAAGGGTCTCTTTTTGTCTCTTACCAGACCCCCAAAAAGATAAGCGAAGATAATATTTGGGTCTTCCTTGAAAAGATCGGTTAAGAGATCGATTCGTTGAGGGATGTCTTCTGGTAACTTTTTAAAACGGATCATGTATAAAACATATCACTAAAGGACACAAAATCCAATCCGAATTGCTTCAGGGCAGTGTATTATTTCTTGTGTCAGGGGGGGGTATTTCTTTGATCATTTCCAAAACTTTTCTATTAGAATCGGAAGTGAGCTTACGGGTATGGCAGAGATTTTTTCCTCCAGGACATATTCCTGATTCCCGGGATAGACGACCCAGAGATGCTCTAACTTTAGGTCTTGAATGGCAACAAACATGGAGCGAGTCTGTCCAGGGGCGTCAGAATATTTAAACTCAAACCCAAATCGTTTACTTCCAATCATCACAAGCAAGTCCAGTTCAGCTCCGGAATGAGTTGCCCAGAAATAGATATCCCTCGTTTCAAGCAAGGTTAAGAGCTGTTCAAGGGCAAATCCTTCCCATGAAGCCCCGAGCTTTGGGTGTCCCTGCACATCCGCCCTGGTTTGCAATTGAAGCAGAGTGTGAAGAATTCCACTGTCCCGGATGTATATTTTCGGCGCTTTCACCTGTCTCTTGCTGATATTCTCGAACCAGGAGGGCAGAATTCTAACCATGCAGGTTCCTGCAAGGATGTCAAGGTATCGCCGGACGGTATTCTCCGAAGTCCCCAGGGATCTTGCGAATTCTGCAGCATTCCAAACTTGTCCATGGTAGTGTGCGATCATGGTCCAGAATCGTCTCAAAGTTTCCGCTGGGATTGTGATGCCAAACTGGGGGATGTCCCTCTCGAGAAAAGTGCGGATGAAGTCTTCTCGCCATATCATAGTAGTAGAATCATTAGATGCCAGAAAAGATTTTGGAAATCCGCCACGAATCCAAAGAGATTCGTGATTCTCAGGGCCCACTTCCCGTAGATCGAAACCTGATAGTTCGACGAAACCGATACGACCCGCAAGGGATTCGGATACATCCTTCACCAGGCGTGGTGAAGCGGAGCCAAGCAAAAGAAACCGGGCTTCATTCTGAGGGCGATCGACCAGAACCCTTAGCAATTCAAATAGCGATGGCTGGCGCTGGACTTCGTCAACCACTACCAAACCTGAAAGTCCCTCCAATGCCCGCATAGGCACAGATAGGCGGCGGACATCCACAGGATTTTCAAGATCGAAAAAAGTAGAGTGCTCGTGTTCAGCGATCATCCTTGCCAGCGTAGTCTTGCCACATTGACGGGGCCCAAGAAGGGCAGCGGCCGGATGGACCTTGAACACGGTGAAAACCCGATTAAGTGCATGAGGACGTTGAATCATACCCTAATTTTATCATTGAAAATCGTAATGTCAAGTGAAGATTTTCAATATGTATTTGTTTAAGAAAGTATCTATTTGGGTGAGTTTTTCCAATAACAAGAGCTTATCATCCACTGCCGTACCTCCCATGCAGAATTTAGAAATTATCTGTTGTCATATTAATTCAGGTAATGTATATTTTTATTAATTACTAATGAGTCCATAATTGAGAAGACATATTTATACTGCCCTTCAAATCCCCATCCCCCTCCTAACCTCCCCCTTGAAGGGGGAGGAACACAACGATTTCCCTCCCCTTCAGGGGGAGGGGATGGGTGGGGGTGGGATTAATCAGATGTTTATTCAATTATAGACCGATTAATAAATGCTTAAAAAAGAAGCCGAGTGGTAAAAAAATGCGAGTGGCAATGTATTATAACAACAGGGATGTAAGGCTGGAGGAAATGCCGACTCCAACCGTTGGCCCTGGAGAATTATTGGTTAAGGTGGTTTCCAGCGGAATCTGCGGCAGTGATGTGATGGAGTGGTACCGGATCAAGAAGGCGCCCCGGGTGCTCGGTCATGAGATTGCAGGAGAAATTGCCAAGGTAGGCGAGGGGGTTAAAAATTATAAAATCAATGATCGAGTCTTTGTCTCCCACCATGTCCCCTGTAATACCTGTCATTATTGTCTGAATAGTCATCACACGGTTTGCGATACCCTTCGGACGACCAACTTCGACCCGGGTGGTTTTGCGGAATATATCCGGGTTCCTGAAATCAATGTGGACCGGGGCACATTTATATTGCCCGAAGAGATTTCATTTGAGGAGGGAGTCTTCATTGAACCTCTGGCCTGCGTTCTCAGGGGACAGAGATTGGCAAAGCTAAGACCCGGCCAGAGCGTCTTTGTTATCGGGAGTGGGATCTCCGGAATTCTTCATATCGCGCTGGCAAAAGCATCAGGCGCAGGGAGGGTGATTGCGTCCGATATCAATGAATTTCGCCTGAAAGCAGCCAAACGGTTCGGAGCGGATGAGGTCCTTTCTGGAGAAGAGGCGAGTCCAGAAAGGATTCGTCAGATCAATCATGGAAGATTGGCGGATCTGGTGATCGTCTGTGCGGGAAGCCTTTCGGCCTATAGACAGGCGCTCGAATGTGTTGACCGGGGAGGAACGGTTTTATGTTTTGGACTCCTTCAACCGGGAATCGATATTTCTTTTCCGTTTTTCGATTTCTGGAATGACGGAATCACCCTTCTGCCGACTTATGGCGGAGCTCCCATCGATATTCTTCAGGCCATTGAATTGATTCAGGCTCATCGCCTTCCACTGAAGGAGATGATTACCCATCGTCTCCCTCTGAAAAAGATAGGTCTTGGGTTTAAACTTGTCTCCGAAGCCAAAGAGTCCATCAAAGTCATCATCGAACCACATCAATAATTAATCAATAATTAATTTGACAGGATAATGATATTTTGATAGGAATTTAGTCACCCATATTAACCCTCCTATATTAAGAGGGACCAGGAGTAAACGAGGATGGAAGAAAAAGTGCTTGTGAAAAAGGACCTGGAGGAAATATTTACAGGTTTTGAAAAACGCCAGGATGAGAAATTGAAGGGACTTGAGGTGCGGATAGACCAAAAGATGACTGGCCTTGAGGTACGGATAGATCAAAAAATGGCAGGCCTTGAAGCACGGATGGATCAGAAAATAGAAAGCCTTGAAGTACGAATGGATCAAAAAATGACAAGCCTTGAGGGACGAATGGATCAAAAAATGACAGGCCTTGAGGCGCGGGTCATCGATCAATTTAATATCATCTCTGAAGGGTTGATGGACCAAATAAATCTTTTAGCAGAGGGGCATACAGGAATTGTTGAACGGCTTGACCGGATTGAAAAGGAAAATGAACGTCAACATTTAGAAACCCGCGCCCTTGTAAAACTTTCCTTTTCTGAGCTGGATAGGCGACTCACTGATTTAGAGTCAAAAGTAATGGATTTACAAGAGTGGAGAAAACAAGTTGAATCGAGATTACGGATATAGAGGGATTAAGTCTTAAAGAAGAGTCCACGGCTTAATTGCCGTTTAAAGAGATTCCTTCATTCTTCCTCAAGCAACATTCCATGGGTCAGAATTTCCTTGACATTCAGAAGGAATATTTACAAAAAGTTTGGTTGCGGCCGATTCGAGAACTTGAGAGTCACTTCCTGCCCGATATGACAGAAACTGTCTTCACTTTCAGGCATTCGGAGAGCCCTGCGAACTCCATCCCCCGGAGATCATTCTTGGTGGCGAACCCCTTCGCAGTGCAGAAGGTATTCTGATTGCCATGTATGCGAGCTTTGTTGCGAACGAGCCGGTTCAACTTAAACCTTTGAAGTCCTTCAAACAATTTCCAGGAGGGATGGGCTATCAGGGGGCGTTTGCCATGAATGCCGAGAAGGTTCTCCATCCTCATGTCATTGCCATCGAGAAGCGAAAGGAAGAGATCGTCCTGAGGTTTTCCGGGCATCCTAATCCGGATGCCCCAAGGTGCGATTTCTCTTTTACCCTCTACCCGCTCCCCCGTGTCGCCCTTTACTACATCTTCAATCTACCCGATGAAGAGTTCCCTGCAAGAGCCACCTGCCTCTTCGCCTCCAATGCAGATCACTTCGTGCCTGTGGCTGGCCTTGCCGATGTGGCCGAATACACCGCCAAGAAGATCATTCAACTGGTCACAGAAGTGTTGAGCTAAAGAATATACGGGGCTACAGGTAACCTTGCTTTTTGAGATTGATCATGAGGATGGAGAGGGCAGCGGGAGTGACCCCTGAGATTCTAGATGCCTGACCTAGAGAGATGGGCCTGATTTTAATGAGTTTCTCCGATACCTCTGTGGAGAGGCCGATGATCGAATGAAAATCAAAATTTTCAGGAAAGTTCACCTCCTCCAGTTTTTTAAATCGCTCGATCAGTTCCATCTGCCTCTTGATATAACCGTCATATTTGATCTGAATCTCGACCTGTTCGCACACCTCTTTTTTCAGGCCTTCCAAGTCTTGATCAAAATTTAAAAGGTGCGAAAAATGAATTTCAGGCCTTTTCAATAATTCCCGGAGGGAAGCTTCTTTCTTCAGGGAAGTGCATCCCCAATGATGGAGGATTTCATTGTTTTCCCTGGTGGGGGTGACTTTCGACTCTGAAATTTTAATAAGGGTCTTTTCGATTGCAGACCTTTTCTTTAAAAAGATCCGATAATCCTCTTCTTTTATCAATCCGATTTGATGGCCTATTTCTCTCAACCTCAGATCGGCATTATCTTCTCTTAAATGGAGACGATGTTCTGCCCTGGAGGTAAACATTCGGTATGGCTCTGAGGTCCCTTTTGTGACCAGGTCATCGATCAATACGCCGATATAGGCATCGGAGCGTTTTAGGACGAGAGGCTCTCTTCCCTCGATATAAAGAGCGGCATTGATTCCGGCCATCACTCCCTGTGCGGCTGCCTCTTCGTAGCCCGATGTCCCGTTGATCTGTCCGGCGTTGAAGAGCCCTTCAATCTTTTTCGTTTCAAGGGTGGGTTTTAGTTCTGTCGGATCGACAAAGTCATATTCGATGGCATAACCCGGCCTGATGATCTCGACGTTTTCAAGGCCCCGGATCGATCTCAGCATCTTTATCTGGATGTCGAGCGGGAGGCTGGTGGAGATTCCATTCGGGTAGATCTCTTTCGTATCTCTTCCATCAGGTTCGAGAAAGATCTGATGCCTCTTCTTCTCTGCAAAACGGACCACCTTGTCCTCAATCGAAGGACAGTACCTGGGACCGACTCCTTTAATGATTCCACAATAGAGAGGAGACCGGTCAAGGCCGCTCTTAATAATCTCGTGAGTGGCCGGGTTTGTATAGGTCATGTAGCAGGGGACCTGTTCCCTTTCGATCTTTTCAGTTGAAAAGGAGAATGGGATCGGAGGTTCATCTCCATACTGAGGAGTGAGTTCTGAAAAGTCGATGGTATTGCCATCGAGCCTTGGCGTGGTCCCGGTCTTAAGCCTTCCTATGCGAAATCCCAATCTTTTGAGCGATTCGGATAAGCCTATGGAAGGAGGGTCGCCTATCCTGCCGGATGGAAAATGGGTCAGGCCGATATGGACAAGACCGTTTAAAAAGGTTCCCGGGGCAAGGATAAGGGTTTTTCCCTGAATCATATCGTCTGCATCTGTCCTCACTCCAATGACCTTATCCCCGTCAACGATGATCTCTTCAACGGTGGCTTGTTTGACGGTGAGATCTTTTTGACTCTCCACCGTCTTGATCATTCGGAGCCGGTAGGCCTGGCGGTCCACCTGAGCCCTGGAGGAACGAACCGCCGGTCCTCTTGTGGTGTTGAGCTGTTTGAACTGGATTCCCGTCTCATCCGTCGCCCTGGCCATTTCTCCGCCCAGGGCATCGATCTCTTTCACCAGGTGACCTTTCGCCAGACCTCCGATGGCTGGGTTGCAGGACATGTAGCCGATCTGATCGACCTTCTGGGTGATGAGAAGGGTAGGGTGGCCCATCCGGGAACAGGCCAGGGAGGCTTCAATTCCGGCATGGCCGCCCCCCGCCACAATCACATCAAAGCGCTTTCGAAACTGGATAGAGAATTGACTCATATGAAATTTATCTTCCAAGTCAGTAATGTGGAATATTGGAAAACTGGAATATTGGAATAATGAGTTTAGAGAAAGAAAAAGAATTTCTGTTTTGGCCTTAAATTATCATCATTCCATTGTTCCACTATTCCATTATTCCAGGGTATTGTTTGATGGTTGGTGCTTGGGATTTTGTTATTCGCTATGCGCTATGCTCCATGCGCTCTGCCCTTTGCGCCGTCCTTTGCCCCGGCAAGCTTTGACACAGATGCCGCAGATATGATGGCTGAAGTGGAGGGTTTTGGAAAAGACTCTCAACTGCTCGTAGCAAAGGGAATGATCGAAATCTCCCTGTTTTTCCTTAATGGCTCCTGCAGGACAGACTTTCATGCATGCCCGGCAGGAGCCACAGTCTTTCGCCAGAGGGGAATTGACCTCGAGAGGAAGATCGGTCAGGATGGTGACGAGGCGAATTCTGGAGCCGAACTTTTCATTGACGAGGAGATTGTTCCTGCCGATCCAGCCCAGCCCCGCCGCCCTGGCCACATGTTTATGCGAGAGATGACCTCTCTGGTTTTTCCAATCCACAATCTGTGAAGCAGGGATGGGGAGAGCCTTGTATCCAAGGTCCTGAAGAGTTGAAGACACCCTCAACCCAATGGTGTCGAGGAAGATATTGACCCGCTGATAATGATGAAAATAGAGAGGCGTGGGTTGGCGGTCAATCTCTTCCAGAATAGCGTCGGAGAGATGGAATCCCACGGAGACGGCGAATGGGAGGCGGTCCATGGAAGCGGGCAGGAGAAGAAAGTCCTCTTTTTTGAAAGGGCGAAGATCGGCTACTCCGAAGAGGGAGGCTCCCCATTCACGGCACAGGGACGTTATCTTTTCAACATTTTCCTTTGGGTTAGTCATAAAATGAATTGTGACTTCTCATTGGATTTATTGCAAGAGGCCCCCTCACCCTTGCCCTCTCCCCCTAGAGACTGTGTAGTAAGTCCGTTCATGGTTCGACAGAGCCTGTCCTGAGCGAACCGTTCACCCTTCGAGAGCCTCAGGGCGAACGGTGAGTCGAAGGGCCCACCACGAACGGAAAACTACACATTTAAAATCAACTACTTAGCCGTTCGCCCTGAGCGTGTCGAAGGGTGAACGGCGAATTGCGACACAGTCTCCGAGGGGAGAGGGGAAGGGGTGAGGGGGAAGATTGTCAGCGGGATTTAATCTTAAGGTCTTTCATCTTTGTTCGAAGGGTGTTGCGATTGATCCCCAGAAGCCGGGCGGCAGAGGTCTGAACATGACCGACCTTTTCCATCGCCGATTTGACCAGGATCTTTTCCACGAGTGAAATGATATCGTCAAGAAGGCCGGTCCTGCTCTTCAACTCCACATAGGGATCAATCCTGTTTAACACCTCTGTCAATCTCTCTTCGAGTACCTCTTCCAATAAAGAAGTTTTCAATTTTAATTTTCTCGATCCGGCGTGATGTTCCTCTTTCTTCAAATGGTAATTCCTGATGGTTGGGGAGAGGATGGCCGAGAGAACGGACAGGAAATGGAAATCTTCAGCGAATTCGTTCCTGGCCCCATAGAGAGGGTTGATGTTCATGGCTCCGATGGTTTCACCCTCAACGACGAGAGGGATACAGAGCAACGGCGGCTGGATTTTGTTTATTTGTTTTGAACTCTTAACGGCTTCCTCATAAAGGGGTTCCTGGTTTACATACTGAATGGGCATGGGTTGCCGTGATCGCAGGACCTCGCCGATGACCCCTTTTCTGCTATGACAATGATGGGGATGATTTTCCATTTCGATTCCATAAAGGGCTTCGACATGGAGCAAGTCCTTCTTGACGTCTCGCAGGATAATCGCTGCATAATCAACGGGAAAATATTGTGAGAGGGTAGCCAATACCCCAAGAAAATATTCCTGAAGTTGAATCTGGGGGGGAAGCAAGGAGATTTCGTAGAGGCTTCTCAGCTCGGGATTGGTTCGGGGCTTGGCAATTAATGAAGAGGACATTTTTGACTCCTCAATCTTATTCAATCTTCACAAGGTGATCATTTGGGTTTAATGGGTATTCCGAGGAAAAATTACCAGACTAATTTAATCAAAATAAAGTCAGATTTCAAGATAATTTTGAGGATTTTTATATTCTTATGACAAGGGTGCTTTTGACTTGCAGTCCGTTGGTTAATTCATTAAAATGCACATCGTATGGCCGAACGGATTGAAGGGGGTCAGCCCCGGCTGGTCATCCTGCTTGGTCCGACCGGAGCGGGGAAGTCGGGCCTGGCCATCGAACTGGCGGAAGCGTTTGGGGGTGAAATCCTCAATGCCGATTCGATGCAGGTCTACCGTTATATGGATATCGGCACAGCCAAGCCGACACCGGAGGAACGGCAGAGGATTAAGCACCATCTGGTTGACCTGGTTACTCCCGACCAGCCCTTTCATGCAGGCCTCTATCGGACACTCGGGAAAAAGACCATTGATTCATTACATCGAAAAGAGACACCCATCTTTGTCACAGGAGGGACCGGTCTCTATATCAAAGCCCTGACGCAGGGGCTCTTCGCAGGCCCTAAAATCAATCCCGCCGTTCGAGAGAAGTTGAAGCACGAAGCAGGGGAGAAAGGGGGATACCTCCTTTATCGTAGATTGAGAGAAGGGGATCCGGAAGCCGCCGCCCGTATTCATTCCAATGATTTATTTCGGATCATACGGGCCCTCGAAGTCTTCGAATCAACCGGCATGCCTATCTCCTTCTTCAGGAACCAGCATCGGTTTGGTGATCGGCCTTATCTCACTTTGAAGATAGGCATTGAAATAGACAGGGAAAGACTATACCGCCGGATTGAGGAGAGGGTGGACCGGATGATCGAGAGAGGCCTCCTTCAGGAAGTGAAAGGATTGCTGGAGATGGGTTACGGACCGGCATTGAAGCCGATGCAGAGTCTGGGTTATAAACAGATGCTGCAATTTCTTTCGAACCAATTAGAGTGGGATGAGGCCGTGAGACAGATGAAGAGAGATACCCGCCATTACGCCAAGCGGCAATGGACATGGTTTAAGGCGGACAGAGAGGTCATCTGGCGGGACGCATCCACTGATCGAGCGAAGATATTTGAGGAGGTCAAGTCTTTTCTGAGAGAGCCCTGAGGAAATTGCCCGGGCTCTCTTGGAGGGAGGAGGGTAAGCATCTATGATGAAGAATCAGATCAACGCGCAGGATCAATTTCTCAATAAGGTCCGGAGGGACCGGAGCCCTGTTGTTGTAGAGCTGACTGCCGGTCGCAAACTCGAAGGGGTCATTCACAGTTTTGACAACTTCTGTCTCATCCTTCGAAGCAAGGGGGATGAATTGATCTATAAGCACGCCATCTCCTCGATTACCACGGGTGAAAAAATAGAATTATTCGAAGAGAAATAGGATGAAGGAGAATCCATTCCAAATGTCAAAACAGGCCTCCCTCAGGGGGCCTATGGCCTGGACCGACCATGATGAACGAACATGCTCTCAAACCAATACTTGAAGGCATTCTGTTTGTATCGGATTCTCCGGTGAAACTGGATGCCCTGACAGAGATTCTCCACGAATGGGACAGGGAAGCCCTTTTAGATGGAATCCAGCAGGTCAAGAAGGGGTACGAGGAGGATTCGAGAGGGTTGGAACTGGTGGAAGTGGCAGGGGGGTACCAGTTTCGAACAAAACCTCAATGGGCTCAATGGGTCAACCGGCTGAAGAAATCGAAGCCGGTGAAATTAAGCCAATCCGCGCTGGAGACGCTGGCCATCATTGCCTACCGGCAACCCGTGATCCGGCCGACGATCGAGGAGATCCGGGGAGTGGATTCGGGATGGGTAATCCGGTCCCTCCTGGAGAAGGGGCTGATACGGATTGTGGGAAGGAAAGAGATTCCCGGACGGCCACTCATTTACGGGACCACCAAAACTTTTCTCGAACTCTTCAACCTCAATACCCTCTCCGACCTTCCCACCCTTAAGGAAGTCGAGTCCCCTCCGGAGCCGGAAACGATCCTCAAAGAAGAAGGCTCGCCGCCATCCGCAGATGAAGCGGAACAATAGGAAACTCCATGGGGTTTGAGAGAATTCAGAAGATACTGGCCAGGGCCGGGGTCGCCTCAAGAAGAGAAGCAGAGAGAATGGTGCTTGAGGGAAGGGTGGTGGTCAATGGCAAGGTTGTCGATCAGGCCGGTTTCAAAGCCGACCCCCTAAAAGATCATATCAAGGTAGACGGGAAAAGGTTATTCCGGCCTGAACCCAAGATCACACTCCTCCTGAATAAACCAAAGGGTTATCTCTCCACCGTTAAAGACCCTGCAAGAAGGCCCACGGTCATGGACCTGCTCAAAGGGGTAAAGTGGAGGGTCTATCCACTGGGACGCCTTGATTTCGATGCGGAGGGACTTCTCTTCCTGACCAATGATGGCGATCTTGCCTACCAGCTCTCCCACCCGAAGTTTTCAATCCCCAGAACTTACTGGGCCAAAGTGGAAGGTGTTCCTGAGAAGGAGGAGTTGATGAGGTTGAAGAAGGGAGTGATGCTTGAAGATGGTATGGCGAGGGCTGTCTCTGTCCATATCCTCCGCCAGATGGAGAAGCATAGCTGGGTTGAAGCAGTGGTCACAGAGGGAAGAAACCGTCTGGTGAAGAGGATGTTTTCAGCCATTGGCCATCCGGTCCGCAAGTTGAAACGGATTCGATTCGGGCCGATCAGGCTGGGAAATCTCCCCGTCGGCCAGTGCCGCCCTCTTACCGATGAGGAGGTAGAAAAGCTTAAGCAAATCAGTTCGGAGTCCGGAGTTCGGAGAAAAAATGTTATGGCTCATCGTGGAAGTGAGTGGGTAAAAACCTCATGAAGATATGGCTATCATCCTTATTATCCCCCTTTGGAAAAGGGGGGCGACCTGCCTGCGCGAAGCCGCTTCGGCGAAGGCAGGGGGGGGATTTTAAGAACAAATGTTTTCTAAGGTTCTTCGGTTTTTCGACAGGGAAGTCTTTGAGAGTACGGACGGAGTGATGGAAGGGATATGGAGTTGTTTATGATTTATAAAATCTCCCCTTACCCCTCTTTTCCAAAGAGGGGTAAAAAAGAGAACTCTTTGTTAAAGAGGGGGTGAGAAAAGGCAGAAATGCCCCACTCGATTACGCGAAGAGCCATTTTTATAAACCGAACTAATCGCTCTGAACTCCTGACGAAAAGGTTTCAAAATGATTACCGGCATCGAAATTAAGAGAAAGATGGTTCATCTGGCCACTCTGGTCATTCCAGCCGGCTATGGATTCACCTCCGATACAATCGTTCTGACTTTCCTCATCCCTTTCTTTTTCTTGTACCTTGTGGTCGATCTTCTTCGCCATTTTCACCCAGGATTGGCTTCCCTGTTCCGGAAGCATTTTTTCGGAAGGGTGCTCAGGGAGGCAGAGAAACCGACGCTGATGGGCTCAACCTATTTCCTCTTTTCCTCCATCCTGACGATCCTCCTCTTTCCCAAGCCGATTGCCATTGCAAGTTTGCTGATCCTCATCCTCTCGGACACGGCGGCGGCTCTTGTGGGAAAAGGTTTTGGAAGAATTCCGGTCTTCGGGAAGACGCTTGAAGGGAGCATGGCCTTCTTCTTCTCCTCTCTTCTGATCGTCTGGATCTCTCCGGGTCTGGACCGGCTCTCAGGAAGTTTTGCCGCACTTGGAGCCGCGTTGATTGAGGCGCTTCCCATCCCGCTGGACGATAACCTCACTATCCCTCTGGTTGCCGGGGCCATCATGTTTTTCGGAACGGGATAAGGGAGGGAATTTTCTCCAAGCCTGCGAAGATGTTCTTGATCTCATTTTCCGAGCTAATTTCCGCAATGGCTGAATGGATTTTTAACTCATCAAAAAGAAATGAGAAGGCCTCCTCCGGTCTCTCAGAAAGTCCTCCCTCGGCGAGAGAATCGAGGCTGATGACAGGCTTGTCAAACTTTTTGATCATGTCGCATGCCTTATCGAGATCGAAAAGGCTCTTCTTCTTATTGATAGGGATGGCATAACCCGCTACATCAAGGGGTTTTGCCTTTGGCAAGACAAAGGTCGCCCACTGGCCTGAGAAGATGGGTATGAAACCTTTTCTTCGTGTTTCCGACACCATCTCCTTCAGGAGGTCGCTCCTTCCCAGCCCCAGGAGCCAGTCGCCATACTTTCCCCCAATCAGAAGAAACGGAACTCCGTTGAGTCGGAAGGTGGAAAGGGCCTGGTCGAAGCGGTCCGGGTCAAACCTCATCCGGTCAATCTCTTTCTGTGTCAACACTTCACCGAAAGAGCGGCCAGGAAAGAGTTTACCGACCGAATCCGGGGGGACAACATTTCTTACGATCGTCGAGATCACCTTCGATTCAAACTGACGAAGGGGTTTCCCTGTGAGGGAGACTCCGGACTCCGCTTCAATATGGCCGAACCCTTTTAAGGCTTCATCCCCTGTCGACTCCCTTAATGTTTCAAAAGATTCGAGGTGTCGGACTGTGGGGAGATCAAAACACCATGCTCCCATTTCATAGACCCTCTCCATCAGGGGATAGATATTCTGAGCGATAGGAGCGGGAGGCCGTATGGCAAAGATGACTCTCGAAATCTTGTTTCTTTCCAAAGTTGCGATGGGAAGATGCATTACCCATCATTTTATACTCTTCTTCCCTCTTTTTCAATTACCGTGCCGAGGGACAAGGCAAAGCATTGCCTTTTCATAAAAATTGATTAGAGAGAATAGAAAAGGAGAAGGTTCTTTTTTGCTATGTTTTTTGCTATTGCCAAGGAATCATTTTTTTGATAATAGAAGACTATGCGATTGGATAAGGG
Source organism: Deltaproteobacteria bacterium RBG_16_49_23 (assembly GCA_001798855.1). Lineage (GTDB taxonomy): Bacteria > Desulfobacterota > BSN033 > BSN033 > UBA1163 > RBG-16-49-23. The sequence continues at coordinate 13,991 of MGQQ01000104.1, forward strand.
GCTGAGGGAAGTCTTAAAATTGGGGGTAAAGACGCTGGTCCTTCAGGAGGTTAGATACCTCCGGATGGAGCGGTCCTTCACTCCTGAGATTATACTGGACGAGGTTTCCCGGTCGATTGCGGAGACGAAGAGGGAGATCGTCGGGTTGACTCGGACCATCAGACCTCAGGAGAGGGCCTCTCTCCTGAGAAGAATGGCCCGGCAGGCGCTGGATGAAGAGATTGAACGGGCGATTCAACTGAGAAAGAATCGATGTCTCCGCTGTACCCATGGAAGATTTTACGATGAATGCGGAACGGCCTTTAAGTCTCTTCCAAGCGCTTCTAATCGTGTTTGGGCCATAGGGTGCGATCAGCTTCGTCCCGGCCTCAGAAAATCCTGCCGGAGATTTGTGGAAACCTCCACCGCCCCCTCACTCGGAGACCACCTTGATGAGATGAACCTCCTCTATGAATTCAGGGATTTGATCGATCGGATCAACGAAATCTGGAAGGACTACCTTACGACATAACGCATAGCGCAGAGCGCTTAGCGCATAGCGTCTTAAATCCCAAAGAACAAATCCTAAATCAAATCCAATACTCAAACCTTCTTATTAATCAGTCCATAATAGAGAAGACATACTCTTCTGAAAATCTCCCCTAGCCCCTCTTTGCCCTCCGGGCCAGAGGCCCTATGGGCCGGCGGCCAAAGAGGGTATAATTCCTCCCTTTGGAAAAGGGAGGTGAGGAGGGATTTTATAAAATAGTGTCGTTATTATTATGGACTGATTAATAACAAAAAGCTCTCTTCCCTATTTTTTAAAGAGAGCTTTTAGATTTGGCTCTTTTTCTTATCGATTACCCTATGCGCCATGCTCTATGCGCTTTGCGTTTTAGGCGACTGCTTCTGCCACCAATTCCGTAATGTCCATCACCTTTATCTTGCCCTTCTTCTCCTTCCGGATTCTAGCGGCAGCCAGCTGGAGATTGCCCTTGCAGGCCGGGCAGGCGGAGACGATCGTATCCGCACCGACCTCAAGGGCTTCGAGACCTCGCTGATAGGCGATCTCGCCGGAGAGCTCGGTATTGAACGCTTTCATCCCTCCGCCACCCCCGCAACATTTGGCCAGTAAACGGTTATTCTTGAATTCGATCAGCGTGACTCCGGGAACTTTCTTGATCAATTCTCTCGGAGGCTCGAAGATATTGAGATGGCGGCCAAGGTCGCACGGGTCGTGGTAGGCCACCTTCATCGCATTCCCATCCTTGAGCTTCAATTTCCCACTCTGAATCAATTGATCGAGGTAGTCGATTGCATGAAGCACCGGTGTATTGAAAGAGAGGTGTTTGGGATAAATCTCTTTAAAGGTCTTATAACAGCCTGCACAGGTGGTCATAATCTGCTTGGGTTGAATTTTGGAGAAAGCCTCGACATTCTTCTTTCCCACCTCCTTGAATTCCTCGGTCCCCACAAGGTAGGAGATATATCCGCAGCAATTTTCGTCTTTTCCCAGGGCGGTATATGAGACTCCGGCTCTGTCGAGGATATTCATGAGATTGGGCACCAGGTTGATATCCTGGTAGGAGGCAACGCAGCCGGGAAAGAAGAGGATATCGACCGGCCCCTTCTTGGGTTGAAAAGTTGACGGATAGACATCGGTCCGCTTCTCCCTGGGTTCTCCGAAGGGGTTCCCGGTCGCTTTCAAATTCTGCATCAGTGTCTTATGGATTTCAGGAAGAAATCCGGCCTCGACCAGTTTCCGGCGTCCTGCTTCCACAATCTCAGAGACGACCACGCCGGCAGGGCAGGTCGACTTACAGTTCAGGCAGGTTGTGCAGAGGTAGAATTTTTCCGCCACCTCTTTGGAAGGCTCAAGCAACCCTTTCATCATATAGTAAGCCTGAATAACCCTTCCACGGGCGTTTTCCGATTCCAGACCCGTACGGGCATAAACCGTACAGCCTGCCCGGCAGAACCCGCAGTTGATGCAGGCAAAGATCTCGTTATCGACCGCCTGCCCGAAACTCTTGATCTGGTCCGGGGTGTCCACAAATTCTTGATACGTAAAATGGTCGAAAATATCTTTGGCAGCATTGTCAAAGCCCATTTTCCCCGGGTTGAGTATGTTCTTAGGGTCGAGCGCTTTCTTGATCGTTTTCATCACCTCATGGCTTAGCCCCAGCTCTTTATGAATAAAGGAGGCTTTGGCCACACCGATTCCATGTTCCGCCGTCAGGGTTCCTTTAAATTTTAAAGTGAGGTCAATAAACTCCTGAGCAATGGGCTTCACTTTTTCCCATTCCTTCTTATTCCGGCCGTCAATGATCAGGGTGGCATGGAGATTCCCATCGCCGATATGGCCGAAGATGGGGATGGGGAAGTCGTATTTATCGCGGATCTTCTGGAGCTCTCGTATCGTTTCCGGGATCTTGGACATGGGAACGCCAAAATCCTCCACAAAGGGGATCAGCTTTGCTCCTCTTCTAACTTTCGAAAGGGAAGGCACAAGACCCTGGCGTCCTGCCCACATCTTTAAGCGTTTTGCCGGGTCGTCATCCCACTGGTTGCCCAGGCCGTTGCATTCCTTTGAGATTCGATCGATCTTCTGGATGTTTTCTTTGACTGCCTGCTTGTTTCCATCCATCTCGATAAAAAGAAGGCATTCTACATTATCAGGAATATTGAGATCCATGGCCTTATTGACCACATCGATGGAGAGCCGGTCCAAAATTTCGCAAGAGGAGAGAGGGATGCCCGAGGTGATGATTTCTTCGGCCGCTTTCCCTGCGTCTTCGACCGAAGGAAACCGGGCCTGGGCAAAGGCAATATATTCCGGTACGGGGAGGACCTTGACCGTGACCTCCGTAATCACCCCGAGGGTTCCTTCGGCACGGCAGAAGAGATGGGCGAGATCGTATCCAGAAGAGGTTTTGGGAACAATTGAGCCCGTTTTCATGATTCTGCCATCTGCCAGAACAACCTCCAGGCCCATGATGTAGTCTTTGGTTGCGCCATATTTGATCGCCCGGTTGCCGCTGGCATTGGTGGAGACCATCCCGCCAATGGAGGCAATGGTGGCGCTTCCGGGATCGGGTGGAAAGAAATGGGTAGGAGCAAGGGCGTTGTTCAAATGCTGGCAGATGACCCCCGGCTCCACAACAGCATAGCCATCCATTTTCTGGATCTCTTTGATCTTATTCATCCGGCTGACATCGAGGATGATGCCCCCGAAACAGGCCAGGACAGCGCCGGTCGTGCTGGTTCCCGATCCCCTGGGGATGATCTTGATATCGTTTTCAGAGGCAAATTTGAGAATCTTTGACACCTCCTCGGTCGTCTTCGCAAAGACGATGGCATCGGGAATGCCCTCATGGACAGACATGTCCCGCGAAAAGCAGAGCCGTTCGATCTGATCCGTCTTCACATTCTTCTCGCCTACGATGTTGATCAATTCTTTGATGGTATCCACGGTTTCCTCCCTTTCTAATAAATGTTAAGCACGAATATCGAAGCTCGAAATTCGTTACAAATCCGAATGACCAAAATGCAAATGATCACTTTGTGATATTCTCTCCGCCCGGTTCTTTTTCAAAGAGGAACTTGAAATGGGGATCGAGATCTCTTGAATAGATCATATTATATGAATGCAATGCTAAAGTTGAAATGTCAACTGATAAAAGTTCTTTTTATCACAATGTATTCCGGGGAGAAACCGTAACACCCTGTTAAAGCTCGCAGGGCAAGGCCCTGCCGCAGGAGCCTTGCATGAGAGGCGACCCTAAAGGGCTGCCCTACGATTAAATTTATAAAATCGCTCAATTTAGGTAAAAATTATTTGAGCAAAAATTCACAGGTTGTATATAATATTTATATAGTTCGGTCAAGCCCTTTTGGGGCCAGATAAAAAAAACTTGTTAACTTACGATTTTTATTGTATATAGCCACAAAAAAAGAAAGGAGGTCTTTTAATGAAAATCGAAGGCTATCTATTTCCTGATGATCTGTACTACCACAAAGAACATTTCTGGGCCAGGGTTGAAGGAAATACGGTCACCGTGGGCACAACCGATTTTGCTCAGAAGTTAGCTGGCGATATTGTCTTTGTTGAGCTTCCCTCTTCGGGCAAAACGATTGAGCAAGGGAAACCCTGCGGGTCGATGGAATCTGGAAAGTGGGTCGGGAGAATCTATGCTCCTATCTCCGGAAAAGTGGAGTCCTCCAATGAGGAACTGGAAGATTCTCCTGAGCTGGTCAACGAAAGCCCCTACGAGAAAGGATGGATATTTAAGGTCAGCCCCTCCAATCTTCAGGAAGACCTCAAGAACTTAATGAAGGTGGATGCATTAGGAGATTTCATCAAGTCGGAAGTCGAGCGGGTAAAGAAGACGAAGGGATAGAAACGTTTCTTAGAGAAATTGACCTTGAATTGTATTATAGTTTTAGGGGGGCTGAATTAAAGAATCGACAGGGGTTTCAGCTCCTCTAAACTTTTATATGGATCTCTCCAAATTATCCCCCAAACAGTTACTGGAAATCGATGCCTGCACCCGCTGCGGTGAGTGTCTCCGTTTCTGCCCGATTTACTCCCAGAAAGGCGAAGAGGGGATCAACCCGAGGGGGAAAATCCAGGCGATAAAAAAATTCATCAGGGCACAGTACGGCCTATTGGCAAAGCTGTTTGGGCCGAGGAAATTGAGCGAGGAGGATTTAAAGAAGTTTTCTGAAATGGTCTATCGGTGCACCCTGTGCGGAGAGTGCGGCTTACAGTGTCCTGTCTCCATCGATTCGAGAAGCCTCTGGCTTGCCCTGAAAGAGGTTCTGGTTGACCTGGGCCACTACCCCAAAAACATCGAACTGATGAAGAACAATGTCCTATCCAAGTACAACATCTCCGGCGAGGACAATGCTTTAAGAGTAGAATGGCTGGAAGCCATGGAGGGTCTCCCGGATCACCAGTATCAAAAGGAGAAGGCAGAGGTCGTCTTTTTTGTAGGGTGTGTCTCCTCTTACTACCCCATGGCTCACAAAATTCCTCAAAGTTTTATCAGGATTCTGGATCGTTTAAAGATCGATTTTACCCTTCTGGGAGGGGCGGAGTGGTGTTGCGGGTTTCCCCTCATCGGTGCGGGTTTCAAAAAAGAGGTTCAGAAGTTGATCCGGCATAATATCGAAGGGGTAAAAGAGAAAGGGGCGGATTCTGTCATCTTCTCCTGCCCTTCGTGTTACCATACCTGGCATGAGGATTATAAGACCGATTTAAAACTCTTCGATTCCACACAATTTATTTTAAAGCTGATTCAAGAGGGAAGGATTTCGTTTAAAGAGGGAAGGGTAAAGGTCACCTATCATGATCCCTGTGACCTGGGAAGGGCCAGCGGCATCTACGAAGCTCCCAGAGCGATTCTTCGGGCCATGCCAGGGGTGGAATTAGTTGAACTGCCTAACCATGCGGAGAAGTGTAAGTGCTGCGGCGGAGGAGGCCTTCTTGAAATGGTCGACCCAGAACTGGGAGCCGCTCTTGCCAGAGAGAAGATCAAGGAGATTCAAGGAACCGGAGCAGAGCTCGTGGTTACTTCCTGCCAGCAGTGTGTCCGGACCATCCTATCCACTTCTCGAAGAATGAAAATTCCATTAAAGACCTCCTACATCACGGAATTCGTTCTGAAGCAGATGGCGTAAACGTTATTTAACAGTCTCAAAATAGTTAAGGCATCGATTTGTAAAATCCCTCCTAACCTCCCTTTTCCTAAGGGAGGGATTACCCCTCTTTGGCAAAGAGGGGGGAGGGGAGATTTTCCAATGTTTATGTCAATTCAATTTTGAGATTGTTAATACATCAAGAGTGTTTTTATGGATAAACACACCGTTTTTTATGCCATGTTCATTCCTTCCATGCTCCTTTTTCTCCTGGGAATGTGGTTCAGAGTAAGCCTTTATCTGCACGGAACATTGGAGGGTGCGGAAGGCCTGGGTGCATGGGGAAAGGTGAGGGTTCTTTCAGGGAGAGGATGGAAGGGCTTCTGGAATAGACCCTGCTGGTATATGAGGACTCTTGTCGTTGAGGTGATCTTCCACAGGAAACTTTTCAATCAGTCCTTCTACCGCTGGCTTGCTCATACCCTGCTCGTCTTCGGATTTATTGCGACCTTTGCTGTTGATATGATCAAAGGGTTTACAACAGGGTATCTTGTCGAATGGAGCCGGTCGATTCCCTTCTTCTCTTTTGCCCGCACCTTTGAAACAGGACCGATTCGTCCTTTTCTCGACTTTTCCCTGGAATTTTTCAGTTTTCTTATCCTGGTCGGATGCGTGCTAGCCATCATCCGGCGTTTCTTTATCCGGCCCGACCAATTGAAAACAGAGGAGGAAGACATCGTAACCCTGTTCTTCATCCTCTATCTGGAATTGTCCGGGTTTTTCATCGAGGGATATCGAATTGCTCACCCTGAGGTCGTGGCTAATCAAGTCTACATGGCTAACTTCACGCCCGTTAGCGCTAACAACTGGATATCCTTCTTCGGATACTTCTTATCCTTTTTCATGAAAGGGATCCACCTCAATCCTCATTTTCTCTGGTACGCCCATGTCATCCCATGCCTTGTCTGGTTTGTTTACATCCCGCATTCCAAGCTGCTCCATATCTTCACTTCATCGGTGACAGTGATCGCAGACAGAGCGAAAGAAAAGCTTTAACCCCTCCCTACCTCCCAATCTAACGCCCCCATCCATCTTCCCCCTCTTAAGGTAAGAGGGGGAAGGGGAGTTATAAGGGGAGGCGAGGTGGGGTTATGAATTTTTCTATCGATGGCACCAATGTAAGGACAATTTTAGAAGCTCTCGTCGATAACTTATTGTAATTTTAGAGAAAAAATTGATACTTGACAAAATAATATAATGATGATAAAGAATGTAAAAATTATCACAAGCAATAAAAGTCTCCCTATTCCTCATGTTTTCAGGAGCAGGGAACCTAAAGGAGGATATTATGACGGTCAGCAAATGGATGACAGCAGGAACGGTTCTGAAGATGATGGCCATGCAAAATCCGGATAAGCCCGGTGCGGCCGATAAGTTTCGAAAAATGACATTTAAGGAGTGGAATGATCGAAGTTGCCGGTTTGCCAACGCTTTGAATAAACTGGGCGTAAAGAAAGGAGAGCGCTTCGCCATCCTGGCCTATAACTGTGTGGAGTGGCTGGAATTCTATGCGGGTTCCTCCAAAGGAGGACAGGTGACTGTTCCGGTCATGTTCCGGCTTGCTCCCCCTGAAATCGAATACGTGGTGAAGCACTCCGATTCGAAGGCCTTCATCGTTGCAAAAGAGTTTGTTTCTGTTGTGAACTCCATTCGCAATAACCTTCCCAATATACCGCCCGCAAATTATATCTACTTTGGAGATGGTCAGACGCCGGACGGATACCAGTCTTATGAATCGCTTCTTGCAAAGGCTTCCCCTGAAGAGCCGGATGTGGTGGTTGATGCAGAGGATATGTGGAACATTATGTATACCTCAGGGACGACCGGCAAACCGAAAGGGGTTGTCAGGACCCACGAAGGGAATCTATCGCAGTATATCTTAAACGGAATCAATATGGGCTTAAGACCGGATGATTGTGTCATGCTGGTTATGCCCATGTGCCATATCAATTCCATCTACTATTCTTTTACCTACACTTATGTGACGGGAAGGGTTTTTGTCTACAATATGATCAGTTTCGACCCCATCGATCTGTTGAAGACGATCGAAAGGGAGAAGATCACCTTTACCTCTCTTGTCCCTACCCATTACATCATGATGCTCTCCCTTCCGGATGAGGTGAAGAAGAACATCGATGTCAGATCCATCCGGCAGCTTCTCATCTCCTCAGCACCTGCGCGAAAAGACACAAAGGTCGCCATTATGGATTATTTCAAGAATGCAGAGCTCTGGGAGGCTTATGGCTCAACGGAAGCCGGATTGGTGACCCTGCTTCGACCCGAGGAACAGTTTAAGAAGCTGGGCTCCATTGGAAGGGAGATCTGGGGGACAGACCGGATTAAAATTCTTGATGAAAATGGCAAGGAGGTCGAGAGAGGACAGGTGGGAGAGCTTTATTCGAGGACGCCTCATGTTTTCAAAGAGTACTGGAAGGACCCCGAGAAGACAAAAACGGTCTTCAAAGGGGAGTGGTTTACGGCAGGGGATATGGCCTGCCAGGATGAGGACGGTTATTTTACCCTGGTCGATCGAAAAGCAAATATGATCATTACCGGCGGAGAAAATGTCTTTCCTTCAGAGGTGGAGAATTTGCTGGGTTCCCATCCTGCCGTCAAATATGTGGCTGTCATCGGGATTCCCCATGAGAAATGGGGCGAGGCGATTAAGGCGATTGTCACCGTCCATCAAGGAAAGACGGTGACGGAGAAAGAACTGGTTGACCACTGCCGGGGAAAGATCGCAGGATACAAAATTCCCAAGTCGGTCGATTTCATCAAGGACGAAGAGATGCCCATGACCCCGACCGGAAAGATCCTCCATCGCATTTTAAGGGAGAAATACGGGAAATGGAGCGATATGAAGTAAGACCCGGTCCGGGAAAGGTTCCAGGCCCAAGTGAATTTGCCTTGGGCCATTTTATGTAACCCCTCAGGTGTGAAAAAATTGGCGCCCTGTGCCTCGGCCCACAGGGTTGTGGGTCTTGTCCAAGCTTTAGAAGGCGGGTCATTAGATGTTACGGGTAACCTTCGTTTTCAGTAAGATAGCGGTATGACCCAGGTTTAGGCAACGTAGTTTAATATTAGAGGTTCCGCCCTAAAGCTTCTCCAATCCCCCCAACCCTGTAGGCCGGAACAATGCCGATTCTGGAAATGTAATTTTTTCACACCTTCTCGGTTTTGGGGTGATATTTGACCCGATAGGGTCGGAAGGTTCTCCGGAAGAACCTCCCGACCCTTTTCTGTCTCTTTAACTGAGGGGTTACCTTTTTATTAAATTTACTCTTGAAAAATATCGCATGATAGGCTATGTTTCTGAAATCCAAGGGTTCCAAAATCCTTGGTTTCATTTTGTGAGGGTTTGTAACGTATGCTGAGAAACCTGAAGTGGCGATTGATTATTTATGCGGGGACGACGGTTTTTGCGGTTCTCCTCTTTTTGCCGACTATCACTCCCGAGTTGCCTGCCTGGTTTTATAAAATCATCCCCACAGAAAAGGTTCACCTCGGCCTCGACCTGCAGGGTGGGATGCATCTCATCCTCGAGGTGGAGGCGGAGAAGGCGGTCGAGAGTTATGTGGAGAGGGTCAAGAATAATCTGAGGGATGATCTGCGAGACAAGGGAATCCCCGTCGGAAAACTGGAGAGGGAGAAGAGCAATCAGATCGTTCTTGAGGTTTCGGGCGATAAGGGTAAATGGGAAAAGATCCTGAGCCAGCGTTATGCTGTCATGCAGGAGCTTTCCTCGACCCCCCTTGATAAAGGGATATGGAGGGTTGCGCTTGTCCTGGACAGCAGGCAGGCCGATCAAGTGAGAAAGAGCGCCATCGATCAGGCCCTGGAGACCATCCGGAACCGGATCGATCAGTTCGGCGTGGCCGAACCCGAAATCACCCTCCAGGGAACAGACCGCATTTTGATTCAACTCCCCGGGATTAAAGATCCCCAGAGGGCCATCGACCTCATCGGCCGGACCGCCTTGCTGGAATTTAAACTGGTGGATGAAGAGGGGAATCTTGATGAGGCATTGAAAGGGAATCTTCCCGAGAGCAGCATCATCCTCTATCAAAGGTTTGTTGATCCAAAAACAGGGGGAGTGAAAAGGACTCCCTTTCTTCTGAAAGAAAAGACCCTGATGACTGGCGAGGTATTAAAAGATGCCCGGGTGGCCATCGAGACCCAATTCAATGAGCCCTATGTGGCCCTGGAATTTGATGATATCGGGGCCAAGCTCTTCGAGCAGATTACCGGAGCCAATGTGAAGAGGAGATTGGCCATCATCCTCGATGACAATGTCTATTCCGCTCCGGTCATTCAGGAGAGGATTGCCGGGGGAAGGGCTCAGATTACCGGCCGTTTCGATATGAAGGAAGCAGGAGATCTGGCCATTGTGCTCAGGGCAGGCGCCTTGCCCGCACCGGTCAAGATCATCGAGCAGAGAAGCGTGGGGCCGTCGCTGGGACAGGACTCCATCCGGAAAGGAATTATCTCCACCCTGATCAGCGCCGCCCTAATCGCATGCTTTATGGTATTCTATTATCGCGCCTCGGGCGTTGTTGCTGATATTGCTCTGATCCTCAATATCGTCTTTGTGATGGGAACGCTTGCGATTTTTCGAGCCACGCTCACCCTTCCAGGGATTGCGGGCCTTGTCCTTTCGATCGGAATGGCGGTGGATGCCAACATTTTAATTCACGAAAGGATCAAGGAGGAGTTGAGGTGGGGGAAGACGGTCCGGGCCGCCATCGATGAGGGGTATCGACGGGCCTTCATCACCATTTTGGACTCGAATTTGACCACGTTGATCGCCGCCCTCTTCCTCTATCAATTCGGCACGGGTCCGGTGAGGGGATTTGCCGTCACTTTGTGCATCGGGCTTTTAGCCAATATCTTCACGGCTGTTTATGTGACCAGATGGATCTTCGATTTTCTCACCCTTAAGGTGAATGTCAAGCGGTTGAGCATTTGAGTGAGTCACTTCTATGGAGTTGATTAGACCAGGAACACATTTTGACTTTATCGGAAAGAAAAAATTTACGGTCTGGGTTTCGGCATTCGCCATTTTCTTGAGCCTGGGGTCCATCTTTCTGCACGGCGGATTGAGATACGGGGTCGATTTTGCAGGGGGCGTATTGATCCAGATCCGGTTTTCTCAGACAGTGGATATCTCCGATATTCGTAACGCCCTGGAAACGATGGGATCGAAGGATGCGATGGTTCAAAAGTTCGGAGGGGAGAATGAATTTTTGATCCGGGTTGAAAAGGGCGGAGAGGATCTCGAGAAGATGTCAAAGGCCATTCAGGATTCCCTTCAGGAGCGATTCAAGGGGAAGGATCTGGAGATCCGCAGGGTGGAGGTGGTCGGCCCAAAAGTGGGGAAGGATTTGAAGACTAAGGCGCTCTGGGCAGTATGTCTCTCCTTTGTCGCCATACTCGTCTTTGTCGCCTGGAGATTCAAGCAGATCTCTTTCGGATTGGGAGGGATCGCGGCCCTGGTCCACGACATCATCATCACTTACGGAGCCATATCGATCGCCGATCTCGAGTATTCCTTGCCTCTGATGGCGGTGATCCTGACGATCATCGGATTCTCGATTAATGATACCATCGTCATCTTTGACCGGGTTCGGGAGAATATCAAGAAGATGAGGAAAGAGAACCTTGAGACCGTCTTCAATACAAGCATCAACGAAACCCTTGGTCGAACTATTCTCACCTCAGGAACGGTCATGATGGTGGTGCTTATTCTCTTCTTCTTCGGAGGTCCGGTCATCCATGATTTTGCCCTTACGCTCATCGTAGGGTTGATTTCCGGAACCTATTCAACGATCTATGTGGCCAGCCCGGTCGTTTTATTCTGGGACAAACAATTCACACGGAAAAAGAAACGCTGATCTCTTATTCCTCTCCCCTTGCGCCTGCCTGCGCGAAGCCGCTTCGGCGAAGGCAGGGGAGAGGGGAAGGGTGAGGGTAAGGGTGAGGGGAAAGATAAATCCTTGACAGTTATTATTATAATATCTTAAATTTCCTATTTAAGGTGATTCTATGAAGACGTATCAGGCTAAAAAAGAGGAAGTGGAACATCAGTGGTATCTCGTGGATGCCGAAGGAAAGGTGCTGGGAAGATTGGCCTCCGAACTGGCAAAGATATTAAGAGGCAAGAATAAACCTATCTATACCCCCCATGTGGACACAGGCGATTTCGTCATTGTCGTCAATGCCGGTAAGGTGGCGCTGACCGGAAAGAAGTTGAAAGACAAGATCTACTATCATCATACGGGCTATCCGGGAGGCATTAGAGAGATGAACGCTGAAAAATTATTGGCCAAGAAGCCCACCGAGATGATCCGGATCGCGGTGAAGGGGATGCTGCCTAAAAACAGCCTGGGCCGGCAGGTGATCCAGAAATTGAAGATCTATGCCGGGGCCAAACATCCCCACGAAGCCCAGAAACCCGTTCCACTTGAAATTTGAAGCTTCGTATATTTCGTAGATAAGGAGAAAAAAGTGGCAGAACCCATTTATGCAACAGGAAAGAGAAAGACATCGATTGCCAGGATATGGCTGGAGCCGGGCGAGGGGAAGTTCGTGGTCAACGAAAGGGCCCTGAAGGAATATTTCGGACGGGAGACCTGCGAGATGGTCATCATGCAGCCCTTCGATCTGACAGGAACCCGTAACCAATTCGATGTGAAAGCCAATGTCCATGGAGGAGGGATTTCCGGTCAATCCGAGGCCGTCCGTCATGGGATTTCGAAAGCCCTGCTCCAGGTCAATTCGGAGTTCAAGGATGCCCTGAAAAAGGGCGGCCTTTTGACAAGGGATTCAAGGATCAAAGAGCGTAAGAAATACGGGTTAAGGGGAGCCAGGCGAAGACCCCAATACTCCAAACGATAATTTTATGACCACATGGATTTAGATAAAAGGGAGGCCATCACGCCTCCCTTTTATGTTCTCATATTTATCACAACTATTTCGTTCCAGGTTTTACTCCTACCCCAATAATTTCTCCTCCTGCCCCACAGGGTTTTCATTTTAATATTAACCGGAGCAATGATCAGAAATTCTTGACTTCTTTACACAAATTTTAATACACTCTTTAATAATAAAGGGCAAAATTTGTCAGGGGGATGGGGATACTGGCTTTTCTTCCAGATTCGGGATATCCGCAATACTTCGGATATCACCCCAAATTTATGGGTATATCCGAACCTGTTCGGTAATACCCAAGTTAGGCGCTCATTGGTCACCAGAATAATATGTTAAGAGAAAAGCATGGAAATAGAGAGAATTAGGGTTAAAATAGGCAGTGGAGAATATCACTTTTCTGATCATGCTGTGAAAAGAATGATCAAAAGGTCCATTGATCGAGTTGAGATTGAAGATACGGTATTAGCCGGAGAGATTATCGAAGAATACCCTGATGACAAGTATTTTCCAAGCTGCCTTATCTATGGGAGGACGAAATCTGGTCGGCATCTTCATGTTCAGCTTTCACTTCCTCCGACAGTTGTTATTATTACGGCATATGACCCGGATGAGACCGAATGGATAGATTATAGAATTAGGAGGAAAAAGGAATGAAATGTGTTTTTTGTGGCGGTGAAACAAAGAAAATGTTGGTCACTTTCAGTTACGAAGAGGAAGATAGGCTTTTTCTTGTTGAACATGTCCCCGCTGAGGTCTGTGAACGATGTGGAGAGAAGACCTATTCTCCCGATGTTACTGATGAGTTATTGAAGTTTGCGAAAGACAAGTTTAAGCCTGTCAAAATACTTGAAGTGCCCGTTTTTAATTTCGCAGAAAATTTTTAACGTTGGTGACCAACGGCGTATAACATGTTGCAAAAGACTAACGGTCAAACTTTTCAGGCTTCTTTTGCAACGAAAACGTTATCTGCTCAGTGCGGGGAGGAAAAAAGAGAAAGAAAGGAAGAGATTGACCCAGAAAGTAACATCCTTCATCCCATAAATTTAGTTTCCCCTCTGCCTGCGGCAGGCAGGTAAGCTCCCAAAAGGAAGAGCACCCACTAACCTCTCCAATTTTTCAGAGCTCTCATGATGACCTCTTGACAATATACAAAGATTGTATGTATATTGTTATTGACAGGAGGTAAGACGATGAAGTCCAGTACGGTGAATATCTCTTTCAACAATGAGCTCCTGAAGCAAATCGATCAGGTGGCACGGGAGGAATCTCGGTCGCGTTCCGAACTCATTCGGGAAGCAGCCAGAGGCTACATTGAGCGAAGGCATCTTTGGAGGCAAGTGTTTAACCTAGGCAAAACGAAAGTTGCCAAACAGGGGATTGTGGAATCCGATATCGAGTCTGAAATTGCAGCCTACCGCAGAGAGAAGAAGGGATAGTGCTCAGAGTCGTTTTGGATACGAATGTTCTGATCTCGGCCATTCATTTCGGGGGCAAACCCAGACAGATTCTGGAGAAAACCATCCGTAGGGATATTCAACTGTGCCTATCAGAACCCATTCTGGAAGAACTCAAAGGGGTATTGCGAAGGCCAAAGTTTGACTACTCTCCTGAGGCAGTCCAGGTCATCCTCACGGAACTTATCGGCATTTCAGATTTCGTGAATCCTTCAAAGACACTCGGCATTGTTTCAGAAGATGCTGAGGACAATAGAATCCTGGAATGCGCCGTGGAAGCTGGAGCGAATTATATTATTACAGGAGATATTCATCTGTTGAAGTTAGGTGGATACCGGGATATAAAGATTCTCAATGCAGTTGCTTTTTTAGAGGAAATCTCTTCAGGGACATAGGAAAGGAAGTATCACTTTAGTGCTTTGAGAAAAAATATCTAATCCCCCTTCATCCCCCTTTGGTCTCCGACCCAGAGCGGTCTCTGACCTGGGGGGCAAAAGGGGGAAATTCCTTTTCCTCCCTTTGGCCGCCGGCCCATAGGGCCTCTGGCCCGGAGGGCAAAGGGAGGTGGCCTGCCTGCGCGAAGCCGCTTCGGCGAAGGCAGGGGAGGGATTTTACAGGCCTTTTTCAAACAGCTAAATTGTTACGAAAGGAAGATCCATGAAAACACGAGTGGGTATTATTGGGGCGACAGGTTATACGGGAGTCGAACTGCTCCGGCTCCTCCTCCATCATCCCGGGGTGGAGGTGACGGCGCTGACCTCACAAAAGTATGCCGGGGTTCCGATCAGCCAGGTTTTTCCGTCCCTGACAAAACGGTTCCAGTTAAAGTGCGAAGAGCTGGCTGTGGAACAGATTTCAAAAAAAGCGGACTTTATCTTTTCGGCAGTCCCCCATAAGACCGCCATGGAGAAGGTCCCCCTATTTTACCGGTCAGGCAAGAGAGTGGTCGATCTGAGCGCCGATTTCCGGTTGAAAGACCCTGAGGTATATGAACGCTGGTACCAGAAGCATACGGCTCCGGATCTTCTTAGCGAATCCGTCTATGGACTCCCGGAGCTCCATCGGGATAAGATCAGGGGCGCAAAGATTGTTGGAAATCCGGGCTGCTACCCGACAGGCGCCTTGATCGGTTTAATTCCCTTGCTCAAGAAAGGACTCATCTCTCCTGAGGGCATCATTGTCGATTCCAAATCGGGCGTCAGCGGCGCAGGCCGGGATGTGGTTCTCGAATCGCTCTTCTGCGAGGTGAACGAAGGAGTGAAAGCCTATAAGATTTTTGCACACCGGCACACCCCGGAAATTGAGCAGGAGTTGAGCCTTCTTGCTCAAAAAAAGATTACGGTCACCTTTGTCCCCCACCTCATTCCGATGGACAGGGGAATTCTGACGACCCTCTATGTCCATTTAATAAAAAAGATGAATACCGAAGAGCTTTTAAATGCTTTTCAGGAATATTATGACGGGGAGCCCTTTGTCCGGATTTTTCCGAAAGGCAAACTCCCCAACACCAAAGATGTCAGAGGGTCCAATTTCTGCGATATCGGCGCAGTGGTGGGTGAGGTCGATGGACGGGCCGTTATTGTCACAGCCATTGATAACCTGGTGAAGGGGGCTTCCGGTGAAGCCATTCAAAATATGAATATCATGCTGGGATACCCCGAAACCTTGGGTCTCGATGTGGCGCCTCTCTCTCCGTAAAAAACCTACCTCCATTTGCCCGGAAGGCGCCCTCGAACCATGAAAATGGATTAGGGTAAGGGTTAAGGCAAGGAAGCCGGTTTCGGTTAGGTGTTAGGGTCAGGTACAGTTTCTTAAAACCGTCACCTTAACCCATTGACCAAACTGGCATCCTAACCCTGACCCTTGCCGACACTGACACTGACACTTTTGTTCTCTGAGCAAAGGAGGAGTGAATGGCGAGCGTTCTTACTCCGACTGAGGAGCACGGGCTGCGAGGCTTTGGCCTCGATAGCCGGATACGGGGTGTTTTCTACAATCTTTCAGCCAGGACATTGCAAGAGCTGAGCGTTCGTGTTTCCGAGGAGGCGCGTAAACGGCAGTTGATCTATTGCCGGGATGGCTTAGAGGAAGTGATCCATATCATGTTGAGGCCAACCGGCGCAATGCCCGATCAAATCGCCTATTGTCACATTGTTTCGCTTGTGCTGCTCAACGCCTTCAAACGCCTTCCTGACCTTTATCTCCAGGACTTTGCGGTCCGTGAAGTCGTTCCCCTTATGCCTGAGGAAGAAAGGTGGTTGTGGGATATTTGGGGACCCGGCCAGCGGGAGAACAATCCCATCTTAGGACGACTCGATGCGACGGTAGACTTTACCAGCCCGATGTGGAAGGACACCCTGCACATTATTGAACCCAACTTGAGCAGTGTGGGCGGGATTCACATCGGGCCGAGCTGCGAGCGATTAGTGGCTGATGTGATCCTCCCTGTTGTCCGGGAGGCCATTCCAAACCTGCATCTGGATTGCAGCCTGGACTTGCGGGAGACGTTCCTCCAGGAAATCCAAGATCACCTGGAGGCCATTGGGCGGCCCGGTGGCGCCATTTGCCTCATTGATCCCAAATACGCAGGCGATGGGCCTCTGGAGTTTCCCGCCCTGGTCGAGCATTACCGCGAGATGCACGGGATTAAGATCGTTTATGCCGATGCGAATGAACTCTATGTCAAAAATGGGGAAGTCATGTACGAAGACTCCCCCATCACGATTGCCTACCGGGGATATGAAGTCCGTGATCTTCTTGACATGGAGAAGGAAGAAGGATTGGATACCCGGCCTTTTAAAATTCTGTTCCGGGAGAACCGGATCATCTCTTCCATCGCAGGAGACTTTGACCACAAAAGCTCCATGGAGATCCTCACGGACCCGCAGTTCACCTTAAAGTATTTCACGGCCGATGAGCGGCGCTATTTCCGTCGGCACGTGCTTTGGACACGCCTGCTCCGTGATTGTCGAACCACAGACCCCGAAGGACAGCCCATTGATTTACTAGAATGGGTTCGCCGCAACCAGGATATCCTTGTGATCAAGCCAAATCGGTCCTATGGAGGAGACCGGGTGATCATCGGCCCATCCGTTAGCGAGGGAGAATGGGAGAATGCGATTGAGGGAGCCCTGCATGGAGAGCTCTTTGTCGTTCAGAGGCTGGCGCATATCACGGTGAGTGAATTCCCGGCCATCGATCCGGAAGGCAGAGTGACCATTGAGCCGTTCTATACGGTGGTTGGTTTTGTTCCAACGAAGTATGGCGTAGCGGTCATCGGCAGGGCTTCTCAAAATCAGGTGGTCAATGTTGCCCGGGGCGGGGGCGCCTATGCCGTGCTCATCGGCCAGTATGCCAACACATGACACGTGATAAAAAAATCTGTTAGATTATCTTCTCAAATGGCCACCAAACCTTTAACCCCGATGATTAAGCAGTATCTGCAGATCAAGAGCCAGTATCCCGATTCTATTCTCTTCTTCCGAATGGGCGACTTCTATGAGATGTTTTTTGAAGACGCCCAGGTGGCCTCGAAGGAATTAGGCATCGCATTGACTTCGAGGGACAAAGGACACAAAGACAGCATCCCGCTCTGCGGGGTTCCCCACTTCACAGCCGAAACGTATATTTCCAAACTTCTTCAAAAGGGGCATAAGGTCGCCCTCTGCGACCAGGTGGAGGATCCGAAACTGGCCAAAGGGATTGTGAAGCGGGAGGTCGTCAGGATCTTCACACCGGGCCTCACCATGGACTCCATCCACCTGGGCGCCGGCGAGAATAATTACCTCATGGGTTTCTGTGCGGAAGGGGAGGTCTTCGGCCTTGCCTTTCTCGATATCTCCACCGGCGAATTGAAAGCCTGCCAGGTTTCAGGATTCGAACCCTTCCTGAACGAAGCGCTCCGGAATGAACCGAAGGAGATTCTCACCTTCCATCGTTTTCAAGAACACCCCTGCTTTGCCGCCTTTAAAAAGAGCTTTGAAAATGGCCTGTTCAATTTTCTGGAGGATTCGAAATTTGACTCTTCCCATCCCCTCCATGAAGCCAGCGGGGATTCGATTCCCCGTGAATTTCCTCTGGCGGCCATGGCTACGGAGATGGTTCTGCTTTATGCGGAAGAGAATCAGAAGAGGCCTCTTTCCCATATCCGCTCCATCACCTTCTATCAGGTTCAGGACTTCATGATCATCGACGAAGTGACGAAGCGAAACCTGGAGATGACTCATACCCTCTTCGATCAGGGGAAGAAGGGGTCTCTCTTCTGGGCGCTGGATGAAACGGCGACCGCCATGGGGAGCAGGAAACTGAAACAGTGGCTGAATTATCCCCTGATGGATATCGTGGAGATTGAACGCCGGCTGGAGAGCATTTCCGAATTGAAGGAGAAGAAGATCGAGAGAAAACGGGTGAGGGAGCCTTTAAAAGGGATTCAGGATATTGAAAGGCTCGCCTCCCGGATCTTCCTCGGACATGCCAATGCCCGGGACCTCGTCGGATTAAAAAATTCCCTCCGCCACCTGCCCGATCTGAAAATCCTTCTCCAGGCCTTTACCTCCTCGCTCCTTAAAGGAGTTGCCGGGGAGATAGAAGGTTTTGAAAGCCTTTTCCTGCTTCTGGAATCCTCCATCGTTGAGAATCCTCCCCTCACGGTGAAAGAGGGGGGCATCATCAAATCCCACTTCAACAAAGAACTGGATGAATTAAGGGAGATCGGCCGGGAAGGGAAGAAGTGGATTGTTCAATTAGAGGCCGGTGAGAGAAAGAAGACAGGGATCTCTTCTCTAAAGATTCGCTACAATCAGGTCTTCGGATATTACATTGAAGTGACCAAGAGCAATCTCCACCTCGTCCCTGACCACTACATCAGAAGACAGACACTGGTCAATGCCGAACGGTTCATAACACCGGAGCTAAAGGAGTTCGAGACCAGGGTGCTGGGCGCAGAAGAGGCGATCTGCCAGCTCGAATACAGGCTCTTTGAGGAGATACAGATGAAGGTTTCCGAGGAGACGCCAAAGCTCCAGAAGACAGCCTCCGGTATTGCTGTGATCGATGTCTTATGTTCCATGGCCGAAGTGGCAGACCGGAACGATTATTGCCGGCCCATCATCGACGAGGGTGAAGAGATTGTGATTCAGGATGGCAGGCACCCGGTTCTTGAGCGGATGTTCCTTTCCGAGAGATTTGTTCCCAATGATACTATCCTCGATCATCAAGAAAACCAGATCCTCATCATCACCGGGCCGAATATGGCAGGCAAATCGACCTATTTGAGACAGGTGGCGATCATCATCCTGATGGCGCAAATGGGAAGTTTCGTCCCTGCGAGCGAAGCCCGGATCGGACTGGTGGATCGGATCTTCACCCGGATCGGCGCTCTGGACAATATCATGCGGGGCCAGAGCACCTTCATGGTGGAGATGATGGAGACCGCCCGCATCCTCCAGCAGGCCACCTCAAGAAGTTTCGTCGTTCTCGATGAGGTCGGAAGGGGGACAAGCACTTTTGACGGATTGAGTATTGCCTGGGCCGTGGTAGAGCATCTCCATGATCATCCCCTTCTCAGGCCGAGGACCCTCTTTGCGACGCACTACCACGAATTAACGGAATTGGCCCTGACCAAGGAGAGGGTGAAGAATTACAATATGGCGGTGAAGGAATGGGGAGGGGAAATCATCTTTCTCAGGAAGGTGGTGGAAGGGGGAGCCAACCGGAGTTATGGGATTCAGGTGGCCCGGCTGGCAGGCCTTCCCGCAAAGGTAATTGACCGGGCCAAGGAGATTCTCTCCAATCTTGAGAGGGGGGAGTTTGATTCAATGGGCATGCCTAAAATTGCTAAGTCGAAGGTTGCAACTTCAAAACCCAGGATCCCGATTCAGCCATCCCTCTTTTCCCAGACGGATCCCATCCGATCGGAATTGAAAAAGATCGATCCCGATCAATTGACCCCTCTCGAGGCGCTAAATATTTTAAATGAACTTAAAAAGAGAGCAGAAAAGGAAGAATAGGAATTACAAATCCAAATTTCAAAATCCAAATGTCAAATGAATGTCAAAGTTCAAAATCAGATAACAATTTAACGTTTTAATAATGAAGTCTGATCAGGATATGGAAACCCAAATCCCCCTCGGTCCCCTTTTTGCAAAGGGGGAAGTATCTCTCCTCCCTTTGGCAAAGGGAGGGGGGAGGGATTTTATGGAGCCTTTTACAAACCGCTATAGTGTTATAAAATCAGGAATTTTAATATTTGAACTTTAGGTTTGATTTGGCATTTGAACTTTGGCATTTGGCATTTTTGGATTTAAGGAAATGATCGACTTTTCAAAAGTGAGATTGAAGATGGTGGAGGAGCAGATCGCGGCGCGGGGGATCAAGGATTCCCGGGTGATTGCTGCTATAAAGAAGGTTCCCCGCCATCTCTTTGTCGAGGAGGCGCTCCAGAGCCAGGCTTACAGTGACCATCCCCTTCCTATCGGAGAGAAGCAGACCATTTCTCAACCCTATATGGTTGCCCTGATGACCGAGGCCATGGAGTTAAAGGGCAAGGAGAGAATTCTTGAGATCGGCGCAGGCTCGGGTTACCAGACAGCCATCCTGGCCGAGCTGGCCCAGGAAGTCTTTTCCGTCGAAAGGATTCGTTCCCTGGCCATCAGGGCCAGGAAGTTGCTCTATGAACTGGGATATTTCAATGTGGAGATCAAGATCTTTGATGGCACCTATGGATGGGCAGAGAAAAGTCCTTTTGACGCCATCACCGTTACCGCCGGGTCTCCGGATATTCCCCAACCTTTCTATGACCAGCTGTCCATGGGAGGAAGGCTGGTCATCCCGGTGGGAGACGCCGATGCTCAGGACCTCTTTCGAATTACGAAGACCGAAGGGGGAATGAAGAAGGAAAACCTGGGCGGTTGCCGATTTGTTAAATTGATCGGGAGATATGGCTGGGAAGACGAGGGAATAATGAACGATGAACAATGAACGATGAACGAAGCCGGTCGATCCCCCGCCGTTTCTGAAATAAATTTTACATGATGAATACGTCATCCACGAACCATGAAAATATGACAAATTCCCCTCCCCATTGGAGACTGTGTCGTAATTAGCCATTCGCCCTTCGACACACTCAGGACGAACGGCTAAGTGATTGATTTTTAAAGTCCCGTAATCCGTTCGTAGTGAGGTTCTCGAACCATGAACGGACTTACGACACAATCTCCATGGGAGAGGAGGTATTTTCAAGGTAACCCCCCTTATCAGCCCCACTTTTCAACAACAATATTGGCCATCCGTCTGGAAATAATTTGATCATCATTAGGGTTTCAAACCTGCAGAATTGCGTTAACTCTCTGAAGTCATAGGATTATCTTGGATTAACCGTTTTGGCTTGATTTTTGCTTTTTAAAAGTCGGACATACAAATTTTTTTGGGAAGGTCTGAAATGAACCTCATCGGTCCAAGAAGATTGATCTTTTTTTCTGTCTTGGTATTCCTGCTTTTATCTGTCACCTGGGAGGTTTCAGCAATCTTTGCTTCCCCGAAGGTCGGAACCGTTCAGAAGGTGATCGGAACAGCGACTGTTGTCAGACAGGGAAAAACAATACCTGCAATCATGGGCCTGGAGATATGGGAGAACGATACACTCCGCACCGATCCTAACGGATACATGGGCGTGGTTTTTAGTGACGATACCTTATTATCATTGGGGCCTGAAAGCGTCTTAGTTATCGATAAGTTTATGTTTGTCCCAAAGCAGGGTAAATTTTCAATCGTTCTCAGGATGATCAAGGGAACGGCCGCTTATCTTTCGGGACTCATTTCGAAGCTTGCGCCGGAGTCAGCCTATTTTGAGACTCCGACTGCTTCGATCGGCATCCGGGGAACAAAATTCGTTGTGAAGGTTGAAGAGGAGAAGAATTAACAACGTTTCTTGATGCGGAAAGCAGGGCGAAAAGAATGAGACTCCCGAAGATTCTTTTTATTGCATGGATTCTATGGTTTGCCCTGACCGGTTGCAGTGCAAAACGGGATGTCATTGTTCCATCCCAGGCGAGCCGGGACCTGATCCTGCTCCTCCCCGACCCGGATGGCAAGGTAGGAACGGTCCATGTGGCGACCAAGGGAGGCTCTCAGATACTCGACAAGCCAGGATACGCAGTCGAGGTCGAAGATATCAGTAAACCGCCATCCGTTCCCAGACCCGTAGAAGAGAAAGAGATGGGGGATCTCTTCGGCCATCTCCTCTCGGCGCAGCCGGACCCGGCAAGCCGGTTTATCTTATTCCTTTTCTACTTTGAGCACGATACAGCGAAACTCACCCATGAATCGAAGGCTCTGATGGCTGAAGTTCTGAGGACTATCAAAAGTCGTAAGTCCGGCGAAGTCTTTGTGGTTGGTCATACCGATCTTGTGGGAACAGAGGGATACAACACGGCGCTCTCTTCAAGGCGGGCAAACCACGTCCGGGGACTGCTCGTTTCAAACGGCATTAAGCCGAACGCGCTTCTCGTTTCATTTTACGGCAAGGCAAGACCGCTGGTGCCCACGAAAGATGAGGTTCCTGAACCCCGTAACCGGAGAGTCGAAGTCATTGTCAGATAACTCACACCCTCTCATTGTATCCCTGTGATTGAAATGCATGGCACCCAGGAGGAGCGAGAAAAAGAGCGTTAAAAGAGGCCGAAGAAAGAATCTGACCATTCTTTTTTACGGTGTCCTCTTCTCAGCCCTTCTCTTTTCTCTAAATCTTGTCCATCCTTCTCTGACCGACTTTCTTCATTATCAATTTTACGACTTCCTGCTCTCGGCAAACAAGGGGGAACCTTCTTCTGTTCCTGTCATCGTTGATATTGATGAAAAGAGCCTCCAGCAACACGGCCAGTGGCCCTGGCCCCGCTACCGGATTGCCATTCTGTTAGATAAGTTGAGAGATCATGGAGCTTTGAGCATTGGCCTCGATATGCTCTTCGCAGAAGAGGACAGGGCTTCCATCCACACAATAAAGAAAGAGTTTCTTCGCGACTTCGGGGTCGATCTCGGATTCAGGGGCATTCCCCAAAATCTCATGGATAATGATCGGATATTGGCAGAGGCTCTTTCAAGAGGGCCTGTTCTACTGGGTTATCAATTCCTTTTCGAGGAAGATTCTGACCGGGAAAGCTGCTTGCTTCATCCATTACATGTCAACAGGCTGGGACACGGGAGGGAAGGGGAGGATTCTCCGCAGTTCATCCGTGCCCGCAGTGTATCCTGTAATCTGAAGATGTTCTCCCAGGCGGCAGCGGGTTCCGGTTTCTTCAATATTTCTCCGGACAAAGACGGTATCCTGAGGCGCGTGCCCCTGTTCATCGAACACAAAGGAAAAATGTTTCCCAGTCTCGCATTAATCACGCTGATGAAAGCCTGGGGTGTAAACGACGTCGTGCTGAAGACAGACAGGAATGGTGGGAACTCGTTATATCTGAATCAAACAACGATCCCCCTGAGCTCAAAAGGGACTCTTCCGATCCGCTTCCGCGGGAGAGGCAGGACCTTTGACTACGTTTCAGCAGCCGACATCCTGTCCAATCGCATCCCGGATGGGAAAATACGGGGGAAGATCGTTTTCATTGGAACTTCTGCGTCGGGCCTGAAAGAACTCAAGTCCACCCCCTTTGATCCTGTTTTTCCGGGGGTGGAGGTCCACGCAACCGTTGTCGATAATATCATCAAAAGAGATTTCATCTCTCGACCGAAATGGGCAGCGGCCGTGGAATCCCTGGGAGTGATCGTCTTCGGCTTCATTTCTGCGTTGATTCTGGCAGGAACAGGAGCGGGTTGGAGCTCACTCCTTCTTGGAATCGCCGGGGCGACCGTCTGGCAGGCTTCAGCCTGGATCTTTCGAAATGAAGGTATTTTCATTTCACCTGTGGTGATCCTGCTTGTTCTGGTTTCCAACTTTTCCATCCTCACCTTTTTCAGATTCTGGCGTGAGGAGCAACGGGTTAAAGAGCGCACGCGCGAGATTGCCATGGTTCAGGAGGCGACGATTGAAAGCATGTCCTCCCTGACAGAAACGCGGGATCCGGATACAGGCGAGCATATTAAACGGACGCAGAACTATATCCGGCTCCTTGCTGAATATTTGAAGGACCACCCCGAATTTGGCGCCTTCCTGGACGATGAGACAATCGACCTTTTATGGAAGTCCGCTCCGCTCCACGATATCGGCAAGGTGGGGGTTGCAGACAGAATCTTACTGAAACCCGGGAAGTTGACCGACCAGGAATTTGAAGAGATGAAACAGCATACGGTCTATGGCCGCGACACCATACTAGCCGCTGAACGAAAGCTTGGAAAGATATCCTTTCTGCGCGTTGCCCGGGAAATTGCTTACACCCACCATGAACGGTGGGATGGGTCCGGATACCCGGAAGGCCTCAGGGGGGAGGAGATTCCAGTGCCGGGCAGGCTCATGGCTCTGGTTGATACCTATGACGCAATAACGAGCAAGCGCATCTACAAATCGCAACTCCCCCATGAAAAAGCCGTCGAAATCATCATCGAAGCCAGAGGGACACAGTTTGATCCAGCCGTCGTGGATGCCTTCGTCGAAGTCAAAAACGATTTCCGTCAGATCGCCCTGACCTACGCCGACGCCTAAAGCAAACATCTCGATTCCGGTTTCTTCGGATAGGATAATATTTGCCTTCAACAGCAGGACCAATCACCGCTGCTTTCTTCTCAAGAGATTTAATCCAACATATTTTCTTTTTGCATCCGCATTGTTTTTGGGGTATCTTTACCCCGTTAGAAAGAAGAAGACTTTCTAACGGGGTTTACTATCTATAGTGAATGACTTAAAAAAGTTGTCACCCTGAGCACTCACGAAGGGTCTCACGGTCTTGTGATTCTTCACTTCGCTCAGAATGACAGCTGTAAGAATGTTACATTACTTAAGTCGTTCACTATAAAAGATTAGAAAGTCAAAAGAATTTATGCGAGTTTTAGCGATTGAGACGTCGTGTGATGATACCGGGGCGGCGGTTGTTCTGAACGGAAGGAAAATCCTCTCCAATGTGGTCTCATCACAGATCTCTGTCCATCAGAAGTACGGTGGAGTCGTTCCGGAGCTGGCTTCGAGAAAACATATCGAAGCAATCGTCCCCATGGTCAACGAGGCTCTGGAGCGGGCAGGGGTCTCCCTGAAAGAGATCGATGGTATTGCGGTCACTCAGGGGCCAGGTCTTGTGGGGTCCCTCCTGGTGGGCCTCTCATTTGCGAAATCCTTATCCTTTGCTTCAGGAGCGCCCCTCATAGGAGTGAATCATATTGAAGCGCACCTCTCGGCCATTTTTCTCGAGGAGAAAGCCCCGCGATTCCCTTTTATCGGTCTGGTGGTTTCCGGGGGCCACACGTCTCTCTTCCGTGTGGATGGGTTCGGAAAATATATAAGATTAGGGCAGACGCGAGACGATGCGGCAGGAGAGGCTTTTGATAAAGTCGCAAAACTGCTGGGACTGGGATATCCCGGCGGACCGATCATTGATGAACTTTCGATGACAGGGAATCCAAAGGCGATCCGGTTTCCAAGGGCCTCCCTCGGGAAGGATTCGTTTGATTTCAGTTTCAGCGGGGTGAAGACAGCAGTAGTCAATTTCGTGAAGGCTCATCCCGCACCGCCTGGAGGTTTTCCGGAAGAGATGGTCCGCAATATCGTTTCCAGTTTTCAGGAGGCAGTTGTTGATGTCCTGGTGAAAAAGACTTTTCAGGCGGCCCAACACCAGGGTTTGAAGAGGGTGGTTCTCTCAGGAGGGGTAGCTGCCAATCGGGTTCTCCGGCAAAGAATGGAAGAAGAAGCATCAAAACAGAAGATACGGGTCCATATTCCCTCTCCTGCCTTCTGCACGGACAATGCAGCCATGGTGGGTGTGGTTGGATATGAATATTTGAAGCGGGGTGTTCGATCACCTTATTCACTCAATGCCTTTTCCAATTTACCACTTTAAGATATTGCTCCCTCTCCCTTGACGGGAGAGGGTTGGGGTGAGGGTGAAAACGTTTTCCCCCTCCTCATTATCTCCTCCCGCCAGGGGAGGAGAAATATTTTAGTGAAATATTTGATTGCTTTAATGTCATCCATCCGACAAGAACTCAAAGAATATGGCTTATCCCCCAGAAAGAGACTCGGTCAGCATTTTCTTGTTGATCGAAACATTTTAGATAAAGTGATTCGGACTGCCGGGGTTCATAAGGAGGATGTGGTTCTGGAAGTTGGTCCGGGACTCGGCGAGATGACACTTGCATTAGCCCAGAAGGCCGGAAAGGTGATCGCTGTTGAGATCGATTCAAAGCTGGTTGAGATTTTGAGGAAGAAGATGTCGGATCTCCCCAATGTGAAGATCATTTTTGGAAATATCTTAAGGGTTGATTTCGGCTCGTTATTCCGTCTGGCGGGAAAGCCTCTGAAAGTCGTGGCCAATCTTCCCTATCAGATTTCAACCCCCCTGCTTTTTCGTTTCATCGAATCAAGGAAGTTCTTTTCCAGCCTGACGCTGATGTTGCAGAGGGAGGTGGTTGAACGGATGATCTCCCCTCCCGGCGTGAAAGGGTATGGCGCCTTATCCATCTTTATCCAGATGGTTTCCCATCCATCCATCCAATTTTTTATCAAACCTTCTGCCTTCTTTCCTCCTCCCAAAGTTGAATCCGCTGTTGTCCAAATCGTCTGGAGAGATGATTTGATGGTTAAAGCGGAGGATGAGGATTGGTTCAAAAAAGTGGTGAAGGCAAGCTTTAGCCATCGGAGAAAAACACTGATCAATTCCCTGAAACACTCCGGCCTTTCTCTCCCTCCCTTGCCGGAGAAGAAAATGGAGGCGATAGGGATTGACCCCCAAAGAAGGCCTGAAACCCTTTCCCTAAATGAATTTGTCCATCTATCAGAGGTTCTTATGGACAATGGACGTTGAACGATGGGAATGACTAAGTATTACCCTCCCCCTTGACGGGGGAGGGTAAGGGTGGGGGTGATGCATGAGTCCCCCCTCACCTCAATCCTCTCCCGCAAAGGGGAGAGGAAGTATTTTAGGCGGCTATTTTCCATGTAAGTGGAAAAGGTAGATTCTATTTGAAAATTCCCTGAGGGATGATTATTTTAAATTGAAATTGTCGCGGGGGGTACCATAATGAATATAGACAAATTGACTTTAAAAGCTCAGGAGGCGTTGCAGGCCGCCAAAGGTGTCGCTGAGCAGAGAAGCCATCAGCAGATCGATGTGGAGCAGCTTCTGTACGCCCTTCTGATGCAAAAAGAGGGGATCGTGATTCCCATCATCCAGAAACTGGGGGCCAATCCGAATCTCATCGCCTCCCAACTGGAAGTGGAATTAAATCGCATTCCCAAGGTGACCGGGGCCGGAGTAGGGCAGGCCTACCTTTCGAGCCGGCTCAATGAGATCTTGAATGCGGCCTGGAAAGAGGCTGAGAGATTGACGGATGAGTATCTTTCCACCGAGCACCTCCTCATTGCCATTGCCGATGAAAAGGGGGGCGCGGCCTCGCAAATCCTCCAGAGAAACGGGGTGACGAAGGACGCCATCTTCAGGGTGATGCAGGAGATCCGTGGATCTCACCGGGTGACCGACCAGAACCCGGAAGAGAAGTATCAGGCCCTGAAGCGGTACAGCAGGGACCTCACAGAAGAGGCAAGAAAGGGAAAGCTCGATCCTGTGATCGGGAGGGACGATGAGATCCGGAGGGTCGTTCAGGTTCTCTCACGGAGGACGAAGAATAATCCGGTCCTGATCGGCGAGCCGGGAGTGGGGAAGACAGCGATTGTCGAGGGGCTGGCCCAGAGAATCGTCAAGGGCGATATCCCCGAGACCCTGAAGAACAAGAGACTGGTTGCGCTCGATCTGGGCGCCCTGATCGCCGGCGCGAAATTCCGAGGAGAGTTCGAAGAGAGATTGAAGGCTGTTCTAAAAGAAATCACATCGGCCGCAGGCAATATCATCCTCTTCATTGATGAGCTCCATACACTGGTGGGGGCCGGCGCCGCAGAAGGAGCGATCGATGCCTCCAATATGCTCAAGCCCGCCCTGGCAAGGGGGGAGTTGCGGTGTGTGGGCGCCACCACGCTCAACGAATACAGGAAGTATGTGGAGAAGGATGCCGCCCTTGAGAGGAGATTTCAGCCGATCTTTGTGGCCCAGCCTTCGGTAGAGGATACGATTGCGATCTTAAGAGGATTGAAGGAGAGATACGAGGTCCACCACGGCGTCAAGATCAAGGACTCGGCCATCATTTCCGCCGCCATGCTCTCCCACCGTTACATCTCGGACCGCTTCCTTCCGGATAAGGCGGTCGATCTGATCGATGAGGCGGCATCGAAGCTGAGAATCGAGATCGACAGCGTGCCCATGGAGATCGACGAGGTCCAGCGAAGGGTGATGCAGCTTGAGATTGAGCGGCAGGCCCTGAAGAAAGAGAAGGATAAAGCCTCTGTCGAGAGATTGAAGAAGCTTGAGGAGGAGCTGGCAGATCTGAAGAACGATGTCCAGGAGAAAAAACTGAGGTGGGAGACCGAGAAGAAGGCCATTTCGCGAATTCGGCAGATCAAGGAACAGATAGAGAAGACGAAACAGATGATGAAGGAGGCGGAGCGCGAGGCCGACTACTCGAAGCTGGCCGAGTTGCAATATGGCGAGATGACCCACTTCGAAAAGGAGCAGAAACAGGAAGAGGAGAGACTTGCCGGGATTCAGAAGGCAGGAAAGATGCTCAAAGAGGAAGTGGATGAAGAGGATGTGGCTGAGGTCGTCTCCAAATGGACGGGCATTCCTGTCTCAAAGATGCTGGAAGGGGAAGTGGAGAAACTGATCCGCATGGAGGAGAGGCTGAGGCAGAGGGTGGTGGGCCAGGAGGATGCGATTGTTGCCGTCTCGAATGCAGTGCGGAGGGCAAGGGCAGGGTTGCAGGATCCCAACCGGCCCATCGGCTCCTTCATTTTTATGGGGCCGACCGGTGTGGGAAAGACAGAGCTGGCCCGCGCCCTGGCCGAATTTCTCTTCGATGATGAGCAGGCCATGGTCAGGATCGACATGTCCGAATTTATGGAGAAGCATTCCGTGGCGCGGCTCATCGGAGCGCCGCCCGGATATGTGGGCTATGAGGAAGGAGGATTTCTGACGGAGGCGGTCAGGAGAAGACCTTACTCCATTGTCCTGATGGATGAAATTGAGAAAGCCCATGCGGAGGTATTCAACATTCTTCTTCAGATTCTCGATGACGGGCGGTTGACCGATGGGCACGGAAGGACAGTCGATTTTAAGAATACGGTGGTGATCATGACTTCCAACATCGGAAGCCAGTGGATCGTGGATCTGGGAGAGAAAGATTATGAGGAGATGAGGCGGCGGGTGATGGAAGCGGTGAAGGTCCAGTTTAAACCGGAATTTCTGAATCGGGTTGATGAGTTGATCATCTTCCATGGTCTCGGAATGGAAGAGATTAAAGCAATCGTTGAAATTCAGGCAAAAAAACTTGAAAAGAGATTGCTCGAAAGGCGGATAGCCCTGAAGATGACCGAAAAAGCAAAGGAATTTCTTGCAAAAGAAGGATTCGATCCTGCTTATGGCGCCCGTCCACTTAAGCGTGTGATTCAAAAGGAGGTTCAGGATAGACTGGCAATGAAAATATTGGAAGGCAAATTTAAGGAAGGGGATACGATCATCGTGGACATGGATAACAGGAAAGGGGAACTGGTATTCAAGGCATAGAGCGATAACTTAATAATTTTCTTGACAATAATCAAAAAAGCGGCTATACATACAGGGAAATTTGAATGGTTGTTGAAGTGCAAGGAGGAGGTTATTAGGCACGTAGCTCAGGGGGAGAGCGCTACCTTGACGCGGTAGAAGTCTGGGGTTCAAATCCCCACGTGCCTACCATTTTAACCTGTTTACCCCGTTAGAAATAATGCCCCGCTTCTCTGTAGCGGGGTTCAATGCCCCGCTGGAATTTCTAACGGGGTTTATTAAGAAGTGGAAGATAAGTTATTGAGAAAAAAGACTTTTTAAGACAAAAAAATTGAAGAGGCATCATTCATTTTGCTCGTGGGTGATGCCTCTTCAATTTCAATTCAGACGGAAATGGAAGAGAGCATCACAATCTCATTGCCCGATGGTGTAAAGAGAATCGTACCCAAAGGAACGAAACTCATCGAATTTGCCGATGAAGGGGCAGCAGCCGCTCAGATGGACGGCGCCCTGGTGGACCTTTCGAAATCACTGGAAAGAGATGCGTCGATCTCTTTCATCTCCGTCCATTCGAGAAAGGGGCTTGAGATTTTACGCCATTCCGCCGCTCATGTGATGGCGCAGGCGGTGAAAGAACTTTTCCCTTCTGTGAAGCTCACTTTTGGTCCATCGACGGAAAGCGGTTACTATTACGACTTCGATTATGAGAAGACCTTTACTCCCCAGGATCTCGAGTCCATTGAAAAGAGAATGGAAGAGATCGTCAAAAAGGATGAGCCCTTTATTCGAAATGAGGTTTCAAAGGAGGAGGCCGTCTTAACATTTAAAAAGATGGGAGAAGATTATAAAGTGGAGCACCTCGAAGACCTTCCTCATCGTGTCTCTCTCTATCGCCACGGTTCTTTCGTAGATCTGTGCGAGGGGCCCCACCTTCCCTCAACCGGGAAGATCAAGGCGTTCAAGCTCTTAAATGTATCAGGAACCTACTGGCGGGGAGATGCCCGGAATCAGGTGCTTCAGCGGATTTACGGAACAGCGTTCCCGGATGCTCAGGGGTTGAAAGATTATCTGCATATGCTTGAGGAGGCCAGGAAACGGGATCACCGGAAGCTGGGAAGAGAACTCGATCTTTTTAGCCTCAGTGAGGAGGCCGGTCCGGGTCTGGTAATCTATCATCCCAGGGGCGCCCTCCTCAGGACGACCCTGGAAGATTTTGAGAGAAAGGAACATCTGAAGCGGGGCTATCAGATCGTCATCGGTCCCCAGCTTCTCAAACTGGATCTGTGGAAGCGATCCGGACATTTTGAAAACTACCGGGACAAGATGTATTTCACCAAGGTGGAGGATGCGGAATACGGAATTAAACCCATGAACTGCCTGGCTCATATGTTGATCTATAAATCGCAGATCAGAAGCTATCGGGATCTTCCTCTTCGCTACTTTGAATTAGGCACGGTCCATCGCCATGAAAAATCCGGGGAACTCCACGGGCTTCTTCGGGTGAGAGGTTTTACTCAGGACGATGCCCATATCCTCTGCCGCCCGGATCAACTGAACGATGAGATCTATGCGATCATTGAATTCGTCGATGATGTGATGAAGGTTTTCGGTTTCGAATACGAGATGGAGTTGTCCACCCGGCCGGAGAAGTCCATTGGAACCGATGAAGACTGGGAGAAAGCGACCGAGGCCTTGTTCAATACCCTCAAGG
Source organism: Deltaproteobacteria bacterium RBG_16_49_23 (assembly GCA_001798855.1). Classification (GTDB taxonomy): domain Bacteria; phylum Desulfobacterota; class BSN033; order BSN033; family UBA1163; genus RBG-16-49-23. The sequence continues at coordinate 45,496 of MGQQ01000104.1, forward strand.
GGAAGAATCTTCCCTTTGAGATCAACGAAGGGGACGGAGCCTTTTATGGTCCCAAGATCGATGTGAAGCTCAAGGATGCCCTGAACCGGAGGTGGCAATGCGCCACCATTCAGGCTGACTTCGCCATGCCCGAGAGATTCGATCTCACCTATATCGGAAGCGATGGAGAGCGGCACCGGCCTGTGATGCTCCACCGTGTGATCCTCGGAGCCATGGAGAGGTTTATCGGAGTGCTGATCGAGCATTATGCCGGGGCTTTTCCTGTCTGGCTCGCCCCTGTCCAGGCCATCCTTCTGACGGTGACGGAACGGCATATCCCCTATGCGGAGAAGGTATATCACCAGTTGATCCGGAAGGGGATCCGGGTCGAAAGGGATTTCAGGAATGAGAAGTTGGGATTTAAAGTCCGTGAGGCGCAGGTTCAGAAGATTCCCTATATGCTGGTGATAGGCGATCGGGAAGAGAAGGAGGAGACTGTCTCTCCACGTAAACGGAGCGGCGAAACGATCGGCTCAATGAGCGCGGAGGACTTGATCCGCCTGGTCGAATCGGATTATCCAAATTTGTAACTCCCCTTTCCTCCCTTTGCCCTCCGGGTCGGAGACCACTCTGGGTCGGAGACCAAAGGGAGGAATTACCCCTCTTTGGTAAAGAGGGGCGACCTGCCTGCGCGAAGCCCCGCCTCCAGAAGCCTTGCGGAGGGCAGGCGCTTCGGCGAAGGCAGGGGGGAGATTTTCAGAAGAGTATGTCTTCTCAATTATGGACTCCTTAGTAAAATCAAAAATTAAAATAGAAGGAGGTGGGATTTATCAGTAGGGATGTACGCGTTAATCGCGAGATTCGGGCGAGGGAAGTCAGGGTGATCGACTCTGAAGGAAAACAGTTGGGGATTTTGCCGTTGGTAGAGGCCCTTCGGGCGGCTGTCAATGCCGATTTGGACCTGGTGGAGGTTTCGCCGAAATCAGATCCGCCGGTCTGCCGCATCATGGACTTTGGGAAGTTCAAATATCAGCAGAGCAAAAAGGCCCACGGGGCGAAGAAGAAACAGGCTGTGGTCCATCTCAAGGAAGTGAAGTTGAGGTCCAAGACAGAGGAACACGACCTCCAGTTTAAGCTCCGGCATATGGAGCGTTTTTTAAAAGAGGGGAATAAGATTAAGGTCACCATCATCTTCAGGGGAAGGGAGATCGCCCATTCCGACCTGGGAAAGCAGATGATGGCACGGGTGGCAGAACAGGCGAAAGAATGGGGTAAAATCGAACAGCCTGCTAAGTTTGAAGGCAGAAATTATGTGATGATCCTGGCTCCCCTGCCGAGCCAGAAGCCAGCATAATCTTCAATTGCCGAATGCTGAATGCGGATTGCGGAGTAAAATAAACAATCAGTTTTTAATTCTGAATTCCGCACTTCCCCTTGTCATAAGGGAAAGAGTAACCCCCCTTCATCCCCCCTTAAATTAAGGGGGGACAGAGGGGAGTTAATGAGACTGTGATTGATATCAAAAGGAGGTCACTGTGCCAAAATTAAAGACGAACCGGGGAGCGGCAAAACGATTTAAAAAGACCGGGACCGGAAAAGTGAAGGCGAAGAGCGCGTTTGCCAGGCATATCCTGACAAAGAAGTCGGCCAGCCGGAAGCGAGGCCTCAGAAGGCCCAAGATGGTCAGCAAGACAAATGTGAAAGGGATCGAGAGAATGCTCCCCTATATTTAAGCAAAAATATTTGAAATTTCCCCAATATTATCCCTCCCCCTTTGACGGGGGAGGGTGAGGGTGGGGGGGGACGAAAGAAACTAAATTCTCCCTCCCCTTCATCCCCTCCACCAGGGGAGGGGAGATTTTTTTGGGATTTTTCTGTATGTTAGAGATAAAATCTCAGAATTCAATTTGTAAGGCTAATGAGTTTGAAGGAAATGATTGATCTTACTTTATTTCAGGAGGATGAACGACGATGCCACGGGTAAAAGGTGGACCGAAGACCAAAGCGAGAAGAAAAAAGGTCCTAAAAATGGCCAAAGGCTATGTGGGAGGAAGGAGCCGGCTCTATCGGACAGCCGTGGATGCTGTCCATCGTGCCCTTGCTTATGCTTATCGGGACCGCAGGACAAGGAAGAGGGATTTTAGGAGGTTGTGGATCACCCGGATCAATGCAGCGGCAAGGATCCACGGCCTTTCATACAGCCGTCTGATGGATGCCTTGAAGAAAGCCCATATCGAATTGGACCGGAAGATATTGGCCGATCTGGCAGTGAGCGACCCCGGCGCCTTTTTGAAGATTGTTGATCTGGCCAAAGCCGGCGTTGGGACAACGAACATTAAACGATGAACTGTGAACCAAACCCACTGGAAGGATGGAATAATAGAAAAAGAGAGAAAATGGAACAATGGAATAGTGGAATAATGGAACAATGGGAAGTACGAAATCCAAATAGGTTTACCTAACATTCCAATATTCCAATCTTCCATCTATGTTCCTCAGGTGGGTCTTCAAAGGAAGAGATCGTTGAAAGAAGAGCTGGAAAAGATTCGAGAGGAGTGCCAGGCCGCCCTCTCTCTGGCCAAGACGGAGCCGGAGATCTCCGAAATCCGGATCAGGATATTGGGGAGGAAGGGAAGCCTGACCCAACTACTCAAGCGTTTGGGAACGCTTCCCGAAGCTGAGCGAAGAGAGATCGGCCGAAGGGCGAATGAGATCAAAGAGGATCTGGAGGCAAGGATTGAGGAAGGTCTCCTCCATATCCAGGAACACGAGAGAAGGGAATCGCTTGAAAAGGAGAGGATCGATGTGACCCTTCCAGGCAGGAGGATGGTTTCCGGAAGAAAGCATCCCCTCACCCAAATCCTCGATGAGATCATCCATATCTTCTCGCGGCTGGGCTTTGAGGTGGTTGAAGGCCCGGAAGTGGAACTGGACTATTACAATTTTGAAGCCCTCAACATTCCAAAGGGACATCCCGCCAGGGAGATGCAGGCCACCTTCTTTATTTCGGAGGATGTGGTTTTGAGAACGCATACCTCGCCTGTCCAGGTAAGGACAATGGAAAAAAAGAGGCCGCCTGTCCGCATGATCTGTCCGGGAGCGGTCTACCGTTGCGATTCGGATCCGACACACTCTCCCATGTTTCATCAGGTCGAAGGCCTCCTGGTGGACAGGGGAATCACGTTTTCCGACCTTAAAGGCGTATTAACCGTCTTTGTCCACCAGATGTTTGGAAGAGAGACAAGACTGAGGTTCCGTCCCAGTTTCTTTCCCTTCACGGAGCCGAGCGCGGAGATCGACATCGAGTGCTTTATTTGCGGGGGAAAGGGATGCGGGGTCTGCTCAAACACGGGATGGCTCGAAATTTTAGGCTCCGGCATGGTCGATCCGGCGGTCTACCGGTTCGTGGACTACGACCCTGAAGAGGTGACCGGCTTTGCCTTTGGCATGGGGATCGAGCGGATTGCGATGCTGAAGTATGGCATCAACGACATCCGCCTTTTCTTTACAAACGATCTGAGGTTCCTTAGACAATTCTGAGAGAAGGAAATTCGAAAGTCCGTGAGAGCGTAAGGCGCAAGTCGCAAGGGGTTTAAACTCCTTACCCCTAACGCCTTACACCTAACGAATAGAAGATTTCGATATTCGGATTTAGGATTTAGGGGCATGAAGGTTAGTCTCAACTGGCTCAGGGATTACGTGGACATCCGGATGGGGGTTCACCCCGTTAGAAATTCCAACGGGGCATTACCCCCCCCCGGAATTATTCTAAAATCTAACCCCGCTACAGCCGCCGGCCCAGGCTCCGCCCCAGAGGGAGGGCCTCCCTCCGGGGCAGAAGCCCTTCCGGGGCGGAGCCTGGCCCGGAGGGAGCAGCGGGACATTATTTCTAACGGGGTGAAGGAGTTAATCAACCTTCTGACCATGGGAGGGTTAGAGGTTGAAGCGGCCACACCAACAGGCCAGGGATTTGAGAAGATCGTTGTGGCTGAGATTGAATCCATCCGGAGGCACCCCAGTGCGGACCGTCTTTCCCTGGTCGAGGCGAAAACCTCCGGAGAGAAATTTTCGATCGTCTGCGGCGCCACGAATATCCGTGAAGGGCAGAGAGTTCCGCTGGCCCTGGTCGGAACGAAACTCCCCGGCGGCCTTGAGATCAAGAGGTCGAAGATCAGAGGGGAGGTTTCCGAGGGAATGCTCTGTTCGGAGATCGAGCTGGGTTTGGGTCAGGATGCCACCGGGATCATGATCCTCGACCGCGACGCCCCCCTGGGCGTGAGCGTGGGGGAGACCCTCGGATTGACGGATACGATTCTCGATATCAGCATCACACCCAATCGTCCGGATTGCCTCTGTGTGATCGGAGTGGCAAGAGAGATTGCGGCTCTTACACATCAGAAGATGAAGTATCCGGGCCTGTCGCTTTCCGACACGGGAAAAGAGATTCACCAAAAAACGTCCGTGACCCTTCTGGACCCGGACCTCTGTCCCCGATATGTGGCGCGCATGATCGAAGGGGTGAAGATCGGCCCCTCTCCGCACTGGATCCGAAACCGGCTGGAGAAGGCAGGCATTCGCTCCATCAATCAAGTCGTCGATGTGACCAACTATGTGATGATGGAGTATGGCCAGCCCCTCCACGCTTTCGATTTTGAACTGCTGGAGGAGGGGAGAATTGAGGTCCGGAGAGCCCGGAAGGACGAGGGGTTTACCACACTGGACGGAGTCAAGAGAGTCCTTGATGAAGAGATGCTCATGATCTGCGATGGAGTTAAACCGGTGGCCATTGCCGGTGTGATGGGAGGGCTCAACTCGGAGATCAGGGCCGAGACCCGGACCGTCCTTCTGGAGAGCGCCTACTTCCATCCGATGAATAATCGAAGGACTTCTAAAAGGCTCGGTTTTGAGACAGAAGCCTCCTACCGGTTCGGAAGGGGGATTGATTACGGAGGATGTCTGAATGCGGCCAACCGCGCAGCCTCATTGATTGCCGAACTGGCGGGAGGCAAGGTCGTTGAAGGCGTGGTGGATGCTTATCCGAATCCCATCCGGCCCAATCCGATCCGTTTGAGCATCCTCAACGCCAATCGGATCCTGGGGACAGAGATCCCGGCCCAACAGGTCAGGGTTTATCTGGAGGATCTGGAACTGGATGTCCGTGTAGAGGATGAAGCGACCCTGAGCGTAACCCCCCCTTCCTTTCGTGGCGATATCGAGAGGGAGATCGATCTGATTGAGGAGGTGGCGCGCATGGATGGATATGAGAAGATCCCGCTCACTCTTCCGAAGGGGCCTCCTTCTCCCGAAGAGATGAGCCGGGAGTTGATCCTTGAGCAGAAGGCAAAAGATCACCTCATCCAGCATGGTTACAACGAGGTGATCACTTATAGCTTTACGGCCCCCCGCTCTTTGAATGGGCTCGGCCTCTCTCCGGACGATCCGAGGGGGAAGTTCCTTCCCATCCTGAACCCTCTGACAGAGGATTCTTCCGTGATGAGAACCTCATTGATACCGGGCTTGATGGAGACCGTCCGGTATAATATCTCTTATAAGAATGTCAACCTCAGAATCTTCGAGTTGAAAAGGGTCTATCTGACCGCTGAAGGGGAACGACTTCCAAGAGAGGTTAAATATCTGACAGGCCTGGCCATGGGAATGGAAGGGGATCCCCATTGGGCCTCTTTAACCAGGCCGGTCGATTTTTACGATGTCAAGGGTTGCATCGAGGATCTCTTCGAAGGGTTGCAGGTCAAAGGGGTAAAGTTTGACAGGGCTGAGGATGTTCCCTATCTTCATCCCGGAAAGGCATCGAAGGTCCTTCTCGGAAAAGAGGTTCTGGGCGTTCTGGGCGAAGTCCATCCCCATGTATTGGCCCATCATGAGATTCACGGGAAGGTCTATCTCTTCGAGATCGATTTCGGCCGGATGGTGAACTATGCCGTAGAGGAAAGGAGATTCCGGCCCTTGCCGAAATTTCCCGCAGTCCACCGGGACCTCTCCATCGTGGTTGAGGATCATCTTGAAGCGGAAAAAGTGGAAGAGGCCATCCGGATGCTTCCGCAGCCTTTTATCGACGAAGTCAATCTCTTCGATGTCTATCAGGGGGCGCCTGTTCCTCAAGGGAAGAAGAGCCTCTCCTATCGCATCCGGTATCAAGCCAATGACCGGACCCTGACAGACGATGAAGTGAACCAATATCACGAGAAGGTCATCTCCCGGTTGAGGGAAATCTTTAAGGCCGAATTGAGAGGATAAACCCCATTTTCTATTCGTTAGATGTAAGGCGTTAGGGGTAAGGAGTTCAAACCCCTTGCGACCTGCGCCTGACGCTCTAACGTTTTTTCGGATTTCGGGCTTCGGATTTAGACTCAAGCATGAAGGCTTCGGAGAAAGGAGGATGAGGGCCATGACGAAGGTTGATATTGTGGAGGCCATTTACGAGAAGGTCGGGTTTTCTAAGAAAGAGGTGGCCAAGATTGTGGAGTCCATCTTCGATATCATCAAGGAGCATCTCCAGCGCGATGACAAGATCAAGATCTCGGGTTTTGGGAATTTTGTCATCCGGAACAAGAGGTCGAGGCGGGGCCGCAACCCCCAGACCGGGGATGACATCGAAATCACTCCGAGACGGATTTTAACCTTTAAACCGAGTCAGGTGTTGAAGGCCGGCCTCAACCGAAAAGAGACACCGGCGGAATAGAGTGCTCCCCTGAATGAGTAGGGAACGCATATATGCGTTCCCTACCGACGTGTTCAAACGGAGGGAGTGCTCAGGAATGGGGCTTCAAATGGTCCGGAGTGAACCGGCGCCCATGAGCCACTCTTTGTTCATTTCCATCCCTGTGGGGGGATGGCGAGGTTGGCAGTGCGAGGTGATAAGACTGTGACCAGATTACTGAGGAAGCAAGAAGAGGAATATCCCATCTCCCAGGAGAGGCTCTATTACCGGATTGGAGAGGTGAGCCGAATCACGGGGATCAAGCCGCATGTGCTCCGCTACTGGGAGTCGGAGTTCAGAGTGATCAAACCCCATAAAGGAGGGTCCCTCCAGCGCCTCTACCGGAGAAAGGATCTGGACCTCATCCTGAAAATCAGAAAACTCCTCTATGAAGAAGGATTCACCATCTCCGGAGCGAAAAAGAAGATCAGAGACCTCGAGCGCGCAGAGAACAACAGGGTAAAGCTGAGGTTGGTTGAGAAGAGATCGGGCGGCAAAGATCACGACCTGCTGCTGGCGGTCCGGGAAGAACTGAGAGGGATTCGAGGATTGCTGGAGTAGACACCATAAACCGATTTGTAAAATCCCTCATGACCTCCCTTTTTCTAAGGGAGGGGGGAGATTTTCCAATGATTATGTCAGTTTAATTCTATCCAAAGATATTTGAAATTTCCCAATAATCCCCTCCCCCTTCGACGGGGGAGGGTTAGGGTGGGGGTGGACAAAATAGAGACCATTGGGTCCCCCCTTCCCTTCATCCCCTCCCGCCGAGGGGAGGGGAGATTTTTGGGAAACATTTCAGAGAAAGTTAGAGATAAATTCTCAGACTTTCTGGTGTAAGTATTAAGACTGCTAATCATTTCCGGGCGGATCAGGAAGAGAAGGAATTTATGAACTGGGTTGTCAGTTGTACGGCTTGTGGTAGTTCTTATGTCCATGAGTCGGGCCAAAGCCTCCCTGATATGTGTCCCGCCTGCACGGAGAAGAGGAAGAAAGAGGTAAAAAAATTTCTGGAGAAGGAGCAGAAGCGGAAAGAGATCATAACGGTTCATGCCTCCGATTTTGCCAATCGAAAAATTGTGAGAACACTGGGCATAGTGACTCATGAACATATTTTTGGAGTTGGCTTGGTTCAAGATCTGGATTTGAAGAGGTTTAACGGAGGCGTGTCCATCTCCTGGGAGGAGAAGGTAAGGGGCGGAAGAGACCTCTGTATCCGGTCGATTGAAGATGAGGCGATTGAGATGGGGGGAAATGGAGTGATCGGAGTGGATGTGATCTACCAGGTTCTCAGTACGCATAATGATATGGTGATGTGGCTGGTGGCAGCCAGAGGGACTGCCGTGATTATCGATGAAAGAGGTTTCTGAAATCCTTCCTGAGGGAAGAATTTCCCCTCTTTAGCCGCCGGCCCGTGGGGCCTCTCTCCGAGCCATGAGGCTCTCTGAGCCGGTGGCTGACCCGGAGGGCAAGGAGGGGATAGGGGAGATTTTTATAATATACGTAGCGCCCTCATTTACCTGCCTGCACGAAGCCCGCCTCCAGAAGCCTTGCGGAGGGCAGGCGTTTCGGCGAAGGCAGGTTGAGGGCGGAATCCGTTCCGCTCAATTTCAGTCTGGACATTTATGATGAAATTGAATATACTAAAAACATGTTGGAATAATGGAATTATGGAATGATGGATGGATGGGATGAAAACCCAATATTCCAGTATTCCATTCTTCCACCATTCCAGCTTTTTATCGGGGCGTAGCGCAGCCTGGTAGCGCACTGGCATGGGGTGTCAGGTGTCGGAGGTTCAAATCCTCTCGCCCCGACCAATTTTTTTAAATTCCTTCCTTAATTAAAATCTAAATTGAGCGATTCTTTTTGAAATACCCTGTAGCCGCAGGCTTCAGCCTGCGTTTTCAAATCACCCATCGGGTGATTTGTAGGGCAAGACTTCAGCCTGAGAAAGCGTTTCGTGTCCACTATTGACACCGGGGGTCAACTTGAAATGAGAAAGAACCGAAAATGATATGCGATAGGGCGGCATGGATAGAGTGCCACTCTGTTAAGATGATAGGGAAACCGGTGGAGGTTGTTGCCGGGTATTCCCAATCAAAAGAGGGGTGAGCTTATTAGCCTCACTCATCGGAGATTTAAATGGGGATGACTCTGCTTAAAAATGAAAAGGATGCCCTTACAGACCTCAAGGAAGAGATATCAAAGAAATATAAATTGCTCTGGATGAAACTTATTGGCTCTAAAGCAAGAGGAGACTTTGATGAAGAATCAGATATTGATATTGTAATTGCCCTTGAAAATACTGACTGGGATATTGAAAGGGATATATTCGAAACATGTTTTTATTTAGGTTTAAAATACGACATCGTTATTTCACCAATCATTTATTCTGAGAAAGATATCAATGATACATTCACTCTAATAACCCCATTTTACAGAACAGTTGAGTCAGAGGGCATCCTGATATCAAGCCCAAATCCCGATTTAGAAATTTCAAAATAGTTCCCTCTCCCTTGACGGGAGAGGGTTAGGGTGAGGGTGAGGGTGAGGGTGAATAGTTCACCTTTAAGGTTACCCCTCCCCCTCGCCCCCTCCCGCAAGGGGAGGGGGATTTACCTGAAAAACAATTTTCTACCTCTGTTTTAGGGTGAAGGAAGAGATCAAGGCGCTCATTGAATATAGGCTTCAAGAATTTAACTTGGAGCAGGTTTTCATCCTGACCTTACGGGCAGGGAGAATATCCTTATAAATGGTGTTCTTCTTGGTCTTACAAAAGATGAAATCTTAGAGAAAATGGAAGAGATTATAGCCTTTTCTGAGGTAGCGGCCATTTGCCTCGATCGCCATGACCCCCCGCCTTTAATATCTCGGTTCAAATCTCTTTCCTGTAATTGTTTTGCAAATTATTTATTGACTTCTATGAACAGTTTGGCTATGAATAATGACAATCATTGGGAAATACACGGGGGGGGCATCCAAATCACCATGATCTACCCCGGAAAAGGGGAGGGGTTTGATCATACTCCAACCTTTTAAATTGATTTTGAAGAGAAAAATAGTAATTAAAAATTATTAGGGACTCTATTTACTATCAGCTCCAATAACCTGAAATAAGTATGGTTTCTATCATTATTCCAAACTGGAACGGCAAAAAGTTTCTAACAAAATGCCTTGAATCCCTCAGACTTCAAACCTATCGAGACCTTGAAGTTATTCTTGTTGACAACGCTTCTACGGATCGATCCATTGAATTCGTGAAAGCATCTTTTCCCGAAGTCAAGATTGTTCAGCTTGAGATGAACAGGGGATTCTCCGGAGCTGCGAATGAAGGGATCAGGGCCGCGAAGGGCGAATTCATTGCGTTATTGAACAATGATGCCATAGCGGATCCGCATTGGATTGAAGAACTGGTAAAGGGAATGAGCTCATCGATGCAAATCGGCTTCTGCGCACCCAAAATCCTTCGGCTCTCAAACGGGGCCAATGTTGACACAGCAGGAGATAGTTATACCCGGTACGGAGTTGCCATCAAAAGAGGAAAAAATGGCAACAGGAACATATATCCCCAACGGCAATTTGTATTCGGCGCAAGCGCTGCGGCTGCCCTTTATCGGAAATCGATGCTGGATGAGATTGGCTATTTTGACGAGGACCTCTTTTGTATTTACGAGGACGTGGACTTAAGTTTCAGAGCGCAGTTGGCAGGGTTCCAATGTCTCTATGTTCCAACTGCTGTTGTTTATCATCTCGTTGGAGGGACTGCGGGGACAAATAATGAGTTCACTCTCTATTACGGGCAGAGGAACCTCGAGTCTGTTTTCTTTAAAAATATGCCTCTGGAACTCCTGATTCAGTATCTTCCCCTTCACCTGGGGTACAACTGTTTAGCCTTTATACACCATATCTTCAAGAAGAATGGGAAGGTATTTCTCCAGTCAAAGATCGATGCCCTGAAACAGATAGGATCCACCTTTCAAAAAAGAAAGACCGTTCAAGGGAAGAAGAGAGTTTCATCTCTCTATTTGAGAACGCTCTTTGACAAACGATCTCTCCTCCAACACAGGGTGAAGGCTGGTTAACCGATGGATTTTTCTGTTATCATTGTCACACACAACTCTGAGAAATATATTTTGGACTGTTTGAACTCAATAGCCAAGTCCGCTTATGAACTCAAACATGAAATTTTTGTCATTGATAACAATTCGAGAGATCGAACAAAATACCTTGTCAAACAATCCGAGCACGACCTCACTCTCATTGAAAACCCCGAAAACCTTGGATTTGCAAAAGCTGTAAATATGGGCTTGAAGAAGAGCTCCGGAGAATTTCGGCTCCTTATCAATCCTGATGTCACCCTTAAATCGGATTCTCTTGCTCCCATCATCGATTTCATGAGAAATAATCCAAAGATAGGGATATGCGGGTGCAAACTTCTAAATGGCGACGGGTCCCTTCAGTATTCGAAAGGGTCTTTTCCAACTCTTTTCTCAACATTTTACAGAATGGTTCTTCCCCGAAAAATGAGGAAATATCATCTGTGGGGATATAAAAAAGCTGGGAGGTGCGATTGGGTCACAGGGGCCTTCATGCTTCTTCGGGATCGCGTCATAGAGGATGTAGGTTATCTGGACGAAAGGTACTTCATCTATTACGAGGACGTGGATTATTGTTTCCGGACCAAGAAGGCGGGATGGCATACCTATTATTCTCCTGAGATCAGCGCTTTTCACCTGAGTCCTCATGCATTGTCAGGAAAGGGAATTGAAATAGAGAACCGCATTCGGGAAAGCCGCCTCCGTTATTTCAAGAAGCACGCATTTTTCCCTTCGTACCGAAAAGCACAAAACTGAGAGAGGTGTTGGGTCGACTCTAAAAAAAATCCCAATGAGAATTGGCAAACGAACCTTCTCTGGAAAGATTTAAAGGATGGAACAGACGACCAATAGAAAGGTATTCGAGGAAGTCATTCAGGCGGCCCGTTTGTGGCCCATCTGGTTAAGGATCGGACTTCAGGATATCCGGATGAGGTATCGTCGATCAGCAGTGGGCGTTGGATGGATTTTCATCAATCTTGCAATTATGATTATTGCAGTGGGCATCGTGTATGGTAACTTGCTTGGTCAGGAATTAAAAGAATTCTTACCTTTTTTGACTATAGGTCTCATTTCATGGGGATACATAACTTCCTCCATCGTCGAGGGAGGGAATGCCTTTGTCATATCGGAAGGATATATCAAACAGATTGGCCTTCCAATCTATATATATATTTTTCGATTCCTTGTAAGCATTACTATAACGATGCTTATAAGCCTTCCTGCATACTTAGTCATCGCATTCATTTATTCAGTACAGTTCGGATTGGGAACCCTGTGGGCACTCCTGGGATTTGTTTTGTTAAGCATCGTTTCCTTCTTGATGATTGCGATTTTTTCTCATCTCAACGCCCGATTCAGAGATGCTTCGCATATTGCTTCTGTATGCTTACAGGTAATGTTCTTCATTACTCCCATTATCTGGCCGCCGGAAGTCTTGCGCAAACGGGGTATCGACTGGATCATCGATTTCAACCCGTTCTATCATCTCCTGGAGATCGTTAGGCGCCCATTGACGATGTCTGAGCCCGCGACATTCATCAATTATATCGCAGTCGCTATTTTCATTATCCTGTTATCGATGATTGCATGGATGTTTACTAAACGATTGAGCCAGCGGATAGCTTTTTTGCTTTAATGAGAAGGGATTCCAGAAATGCCTTCCATTTTTCTTAATGACATTAATGTTAAGTTCATTGTGGATGCTGAAATGACCAAGACTATCAAGTCAACAGTCGCCCAGTTTCTGCGTCCCCGTAAGACTACGCCCAGAATTGTTCATGCCTTGCAGTCGGTGTCCCTCTCGATCCGAGATGGTGAAAGAGTGGGACTGATCGGTCCAAACGGGGCTGGCAAGAGCACCCTCTTGAAAGTGATGGCGAGAATTTATCCGCAGAATGGAGGAGAAGCCTTGATCGAAGGGCATGTGTGCCCCCTCTTTGAATTTATCACAGGATTTGAGATGGAGGCGACGGGATGGGACAACATTCGAACTCGCGCCCTGTTACTGGGAATATCGCCGAAAGAAATCGAAAACAAAATAGAAGAGATTGCTGAATTCACGAATCTGGGTGAATTTCTTGATATGCCTGTGCGCTGTTATTCCTCAGGGATGTTACTCCGTTTAGCTTTTGCTACATCGACGGCAGTAGATCCCGAGATTCTTCTTTTGGACGAGGTGATGGCCGCCGGAGACGCTGCTTTTATTCAGCAGGCGAGAAAGCGGATGGATCATTTAATGAAACGTGCAAGTATCGTAGTATTTGCAACTCACAGTTTGAACGTGCTGCCAAGCTTTTGTGAACGAACCATCTGGCTGGACCATGGGCGGGTGATGTTGGATGGTCCAACTCCTGAAGTTATCAGTGCCTATGAGCGATCTATTTTAATCCGGCAGTAGTGCGCTTGCGATGTTGCGACAGGTGAGTGTGGATCAATTCATGTCTGGTGTTGGAGGATTGAGCAGATGGACCCTATCAATCTTTTCATTCCCACTTTCAGAGTGGAAGAGACATTAACCCAGATTCGAGAGTGTCTGGAGAAGGGGTGGACCGGACTGGGTTTTAAAACTGTGGAGTTCGAAGAAGCCTGGAAAGAATACACGGGGCTTCCGAATGCGCACTTTCTGAATTCTGCGACTGCAGGACTGCACCTGGCCATTCGTCTGTTGAAAGAGGAGGGGAAATGGCAAGAGGGCGACGAGATCATAACCACCCCTCTCACCTTTGCCTCGACGAATCATGCGATCCTTTACGAAAAACTTCACCCCGTATTTGCCGATATTGATGAATATCTCTGCCTGGATCCAAACTCTGTCAAAGAGAGAATTTCATCCCGAACGCGAGCCATGATGTTTGTAGGAATGGGTGGAAATACGGGACGGTTGGACGAGATTGCGGGCATCTGTCGGCAGCATAAGCTAAAATTAATTCTTGATGCCTCCCATATGTCGGGGACGCGTTTACGCGGCGCCCATGTTGGTGGAGAAACAGATGTCTCCGTTTTTAGCTTTCAGGCAGTCAAGAATCTTCCCACTGCCGACTCAGGGATGATCTGTTTCAGTGACGTCGCCTTAGATAATGAAGTGCGGAAATGGACCTGGCTTGGTATTGATAAAGATACGTTTTCCCGGACCCTTGCCAAGGGGACATACAAATGGTATTACGAAGTGGTCCACGAGGGATTCAAATACCATGGAAACTCAGTCATGGCAGCTATTGGACTCGTCTCTCTCAAATATCTCGATCAGGACAATGCCTTTCGCCGCCAAATTGCTGCCTGGTATGATGAACGCCTTCAGGGTGAATCCAGAATCCAGCGAGTTCCCGTGGCTCCAGGATGTTTGTGTTCACGTCACCTTTATCAAATCCTCGTAGAAAACCGAGACGAAGTGATGCTTGCTCTGAACGACGCCAAAATCTATCCAGGGGTCCATTATCGCGATAATACCCTTTATAGAATGTACAGCTATGCAAATGGGTCTTGTCCTCATTCCATGGAAGCAAGCGAACGAGTCATTTCTCTACCGATGCATTTACGTCTGACGTATCATGATGTTCAGCGAGTCTGTGATGCCTTGATTGAAATTGTGAATCGCAAATAACATGAGTGGGATTTTCGTGACAAAACGGAAAATTTCTCCTATTGAGAACGGTCGGATTCGCCTCCGCTTGATCGAGGAATCCGATTTGCCGATGACGCTCGCCTGGCGCAGCCAGGATCGCATCAGGAAATGGTTTCTCCATTCAGAGATCGTTTCATCCGAACAACACGAGGAATGGTTTAGCCAGTATTCGCAACGTGATGATGATTATCTGTTTATCATTGAAGAAATCCGGGATTTAAAGAAGCCTGTCGGGCAGATTTCCATTTACAAAATAGATTGGGAGGGAAAGCGTGCGGAGTTCGGGAGGTTGATGATCGGTGAAAAAGAGGCAAGAGGGAAGGGGATCGCCCGCGAAGCCACGGGCTTGATCTTGAACTTCGCTTTCGAAAACCTGGGATTGGACGAAGTGGAACTGGTGGTCAAAAAAGATAATAAACCAGCGGTTACAATCTATCGTGATTTTGGTTTTAATGAAATTCATGAGTCCAGCGGGTTGAAGAAAATGGTGAAAGTGAAAAATTAACTTCTTGATTTCAATTTGCCAATCCGCCGGGTTCAGGCAGGTCTTTAGAATTCACATTTTGATAGCCCCATACTATAATGCAAAAAGAGGTCTACCGATGGATAGAAGAGCTATAATTTGGTTATCCATCTTCTTGATATGTGCCTTTTTACTTCCGTCGTGCAGTCAAGAGCCGGCAGGCATTAAACCCAATACTCTTCCTACGGGGTCTTTCGATGCAGTTAACTATGAGAACGAATCCTTTCGCGCCGTGGGATGGGCGGCTGATGAGGAAGATGGTTCCCCGGTGAAAAAGGTTACTGTCTATGTGGACGATAAGTCCATTGGTGATGCAAAATTAGGCTTCGATAGACCCGGGGTTGCCACTGAAATGAAACAGGCCAAATGGGGAAAATCCGGATGGGAAATAATAGCGAACATTTCTTTGGCCAAAGGCATTCACGTCACGTATGCTGTTGCCATGGACAAAAAAGGAGCTACCTCAAAACTATTCCATGAGAAGAAATTTGAGGCGAAATAGAAATTAACCCCATCGCATTTAGGCAAGGGAGACCATTTGCTGTGTAGTTTACGAAGACGGTGGAGATTACCGGACATCAAAAAAAGGGATGAGATAGCATGAACTGGACAGGCAAGAAAGTGTTCGTTACTGGCGCGGGAGGGTTCATTGGGAGCCATTTATGTGAGACGCTGCTGGAGTTGGGGGGAGATGTCACTGCCATGATTCATTATAATTCGCGGAATGATTGGGGCAATTTAGAATTTCTTCCGCCCCATTCCAAAAGTGCGTTGAAAGTTATTGCGGGGAACATCGAGGATGCCGCATTTGTCTCGCGCCAGATAAGGGGCAGCCAGGTCGTTTTTCACCTGGCCGCGCTGATTGCCATCCCGTATTCATACCATGCACCCATGAGTTATGTCCGTACGAACGTGGAAGGAACTGGCAATGTGCTGGAGGCAGCCCGTACGTACGAGGTGGAACGGATGGTTCATACCTCGACTTCGGAGACTTATGGGACGGCAATCTATACGCCAATCGATGAAAAACACCCTCTTCAAGGTCAGTCGCCCTATTCAGCCTCCAAAATCGGAGCAGACAAACTGGCGGAAAGCTATTACCTGGCATTCGGCCTGCCGGTGGCGATTATCCGTCCGTTTAATACCTTCGGTCCCCGCCAGTCCGCCCGCGCCGTTATTCCGACAATTATCACACAAGCCCTGACACAACCGGAAATCCGGTTAGGCTCGCTCAATCCAGTACGCGATTTGAGCTTCGTCAAGGATACAATCATGGGGTTTATCAAAGTAGGGGAATCAGAGCAGGCAATTGGCGAGATTATCAATATAGGGACAGGATTGGGAATCGAAATCGGTGATCTGGCGACAAAGATCTTGAAATTAACGGGCGTGGATAAACCAGTGACCCTGGACGAACAGCGTTTACGTCCGGAGAAGAGCGAAGTTTACCGGCTGATTTGCGATAACCGTAAGGCCCTTGAGAAAACAGGATGGACGCCTGCCTATTCATTTGAGAAAGGACTCGAAGCCACGGTCGATTTCATCACACGGCATATTCATCTTTATAAACCTAACGAATTTGTTTGCTGAGGTCACGTATGAAAGCGGTCATTTTAGCAGGAGGCAAGGGTACACGCCTTCGGCCTTATACGACGGTCATCCCTAAACCTCTCCTACCTGTTGGGAACTACCCCATTTTGGAGATTATCCTGAAACAGCTCAGAGGATTTGGCGTTCATGAGGTTGTTCTGGCAGTCGGCCATATGGCACAGTTGTTTCAAGCTTTTTTCCAGGATGGTCAACGATATGGACTGAAGATCCGCTACTCTCTGGAGACAAAATCATTGGGCACAGCCGGTCCGCTTTCGTTGTTGATGGATGAAATGAAAGAGGATTTCCTCGTAATGAACGGTGACTTGCTGACAACCCTGAACTTTCGCCGGATGTTTGAGTACCACTGCCACCAAGGGGCGGCAGCAACCATTGGACTCTACCAGCGTGAAGTAAAGATAGATTTCGGCGTGGTGGAGACGAACCATGATAACCGATTGAGTAAATACACTGAAAAACCGGTGTTTAAATTTAGCGTAAGCATGGGGGTGAATGTCTTGAACCCAAAGGTGGTACGCCCCTACTTGATTCCCGGAAGGTTTCTTGACTTACCTGACCTGATGGTTCATCTTCGAGACGACGGATATCCAGTATACTGTTACAGCGAGCCCTGTTTCTGGCTGGACATCGGCCGGGAAGATGATTACCAAAAAGCTAATGAGATTTTTGAATCCCATATGAATGAGTTTATCTCTGATGGAAGCCTGCCGTGAACGTATTAGTAACGGGCGCCAGCGGATTCAGTGGTACACATCTGCTTCGCTTGCTGCAGAGTGAGAGGGTAAATATTTTTACCCATGGCCCGGTGAAAGGGATCCTGGGCAGACATTTTGATACCCCTGTACATGATCTCCATGCTTTAGTCGACGTTGTCCGTCATGCGCAGCCTGATTATGTTTTCCATTTGGCCGGAATTGCCAGTGGGGAGAATTATTCGGATTTTTATTCAGTCAATACTCTGTATGCAGCTAATCTTTTGCGGGCGCTGGAGATCGCAGGGTGGCAGGACTCTCCAGTGCTGCTCGTTGGCAGCGCAGCGGAGTATGGAGTAATTCAATGTGACGAATTGCCTATAACTGAAGAGACGCCAGCGCGCCCATATAGCCATTACGGTGTGAGCAAACTGGCGCAGACTCAACTGGGGCTGACACTGTCACGGAGTGGTCGCAAACTGGTCATGACACGCCCTTTCAACATTATTGGATGTGGGATGGGCGATCATCTTTCGGTGAAGAGTTTTGCCCTTCAGGTGGCCGCGATCATCGTCAAGAAACGTCCCCCGGTGATCCGGGTGGGTAATCTTTCGAGTTCCAGAGACTTTGTGGACGTAAAAGAAACTGTCAAAATCTATTGGCAGCTGATCCAGACGCCAGCTGCACATTGCCAGGTGATAAACATCTGTTCGGGAAAACAAATCATCATGAAGGAACTGCTGCATAAGCTAATAGAGTTCTCTGGCATGGCTATTGAAATCCGGGAGGACCCGAGTCGCTTCAAGCCCATTGATGTCCCTTCTCATTACGGTAGCCCTGAGAAACTGCGCTCAATCTTAGGCCTAACTCCCGTAAAAAACGTTAATGATACCTTAAAAGAGATTTTGGATGAATTAATAATCTCTATGCAGAAAGACCGCGTATAGAATACCCTTTTAGGACCATACGTGAAATTCGCCGATTTCTTGACAGACCGAATCATTTTACAGAATGGTCAACGCCAGGCCGATCCCCGTGTAAGTATCATCATGCCGACTTACTGTCGAAACGCTGAGGGGTTGCTCCGGCCATGCATCGAATCGGTGCTGGCACAGACGTTCAAAGATTTTGAGTTTATTATTGTGGATGATGGTTCCACCGACGGCTCGGAAGAAGTTATCCGAGGATATATGGAACGGGAACCACGGATCGTTTACGTGCGCCATTCCATGAATTGTGGCCTCCCTGCGTTACGGACGGATGAAGGAATTTTGCTGGCGAGAGGACCGTACGTTGGCTTTATCTTCGATGACAATACATGGAAGGCTGACGCGCTGGAACAGATGGTTAGAGGAATCGAGGCAAGCGGGGCGGACATTGTTTATGGCAATGCCATCCTGGCGCAGGGAGGTGGGGAGAATCGAATCTTTGGCAATCTGCCGCTGACAGTTGAACTCCTGCAAAACTTCAACACTATTTTAAACGCAGCAGTGCTTTGCCGGCAGAAGTTCTTTGAGCATTATGGCTTGTACGACCCCCATTTGCTCATCCGGCGCATTTGCGACTGGGATCTTTGGCTTCGGGCCCTGAAGGGGGGGGCAAACGTTCAGCACATTGATCACGTATTGAGCATCGAACATGGCCTGGTTTCGAAGTCTTCACTCGGCAATACGGTCAAGTGGGATTATAAGGCAAGCGTAGCCTACATTCAGGATGAAACACGGCTTGATGAACGCACGGCTGCCTTGCGACCCGGAAATATTCTTACTTACGATGTCTTTGATCCTGAACGGGCGTTGCCTTATGTACGCGACTTTAAGGAATGGGACGCCATTGAGGCGGCCGTTTACAGACCCTATCTGGACACGCATTGCCAGGTACGGTTTGAGCACCTGATCCGTGATAACCGCCGCCATGACCCGGAATTGTATGGTTATTCGCTCAATGCAGAAAATCCCATCTTCCGCGATCGCAAACGTATACTCCTAGTGGCAAACCGCTACGAACGAGTTGTTCAAGACTGGTGGAAGGCACTGTCACAGGATAGGAACCATATTGTGATGAGTTGCAATGAGATGGGGGTATCGTCTTTTAACCCGGCAGATGTAGATTGGGTCATCCTTTTTGACTGCACGGCAGAGATGCTGGTCCGGTTTTCCCGGCAGTGTGCCGAAACGGGTGTACCCGTGACTTATATGGTACTGCACGGAATGGATAGAGTTTTCACCAGTCCAAATAACCCATTACGAGGTTTGGATCTAATGCATAATGAGACTGTGCGCAACTATCTTGGCACAGAAGTTTATTTATCTCATCCGGAAACACCCTGGCCTGACAGGCTGCGGTCAGGAGCCAAACGGTTGATGGAGCACGTTGATCAAGTCTTTTCACTTGGCGAAACCAATCCCAAATGGCTTGACATTCATCCGAGGTTCTCTCCCATCAGGTTCATCCCGAACGCCCCACCTCAGGAGGGAGTAAAACCACAGACCCTTGGGCTATCCTTTTATCTGGGTGACATAAGGTACCTGAGTGAGACGAGTAAAACAGCCTTGTCGCGTTGGCTGGAACGGACACCTCGCGGTGCGGCATGGAAGACTTACTACCTACCTGGTAAACTTCCATGCAAACTGAAATCCTTTGGCGATAGGATGCAATTCATTCCGACCTATGACAGCCTTCCTACACTGGCCCATAAACTCGAAGAAACGCTGCTGGTCGTCCCGAGTGAGATCTTAGGCCGTTTTAGTGACTATCACCGGTTGGTGTTGGAGGAAGACCTGGTCCGAAACGGTGGCTTTCTGCAAAGTGCTTCTGCTGAGACGAATCCGCCTGATGAGATCTCGCTGGAGTTCCTACAGGAGGAGGCCAGGGCGCAGAGGGAAAAGCTTGCCCTGCGGGCTAATGGTTACCGCCAGGATGCACGATGGCTTCACATAGAAAACATCGTCCGCGGCGTAACCATTCGCAAGCGAGTGGCGGACTTACGAAACCAGCCGCGCGCTAACGAGGTGAAAGTATGGGTGTTTGTTAATAGCCAGCTCTTTGGGGGGTCGGAGGCCTATGGTTTCCTTATCGTCAAGGCACTGAAGGAAATTGGCTTTGATGTCCAGGTGTGTATCCCTAGGCTTGACTTCTATTCTTCTGGTTCAAAAAAAATGGTGGAGTGGTTAAAGAATCGCCATCTCCCCCCCTTACTGCAGCTTGAGTACGGAAAGGCCGGCCTCGCCATCTTTTCTCAAAATGTTTTGGAAAAGGAAGTGAAAGAATACTCTGAAAACCTACGGAACTGGCTGGACCAGCATAATGTGGGAATCGTGGTCTGTTCTGGTTTTGTTGCTGAGCCACTGGTTGTTCCAAGCGAAGAACGACTTGTATTCATGGGCCTTTACCCACCGTGGGGTTATGGCTTGAGCGAAATGACCTATATCCGCGACCGACTTGACGGACTCTTCTCCGATAGTGTTTGGGCGGCCGAGAAGTGGGCAGAGTGGATAGGGCCGCCTGTAGACTGTGTGCTTTCTATGATCGAACCGGAATACTTTCGGGTTCGCAACGCAATGCTGGCGATTACGCCAGTATGTATTGCTGTTGTAGGAACACTCGTGCACCTCAAACGTCAGAAGGAGGTACTGCTCGCGGTTCAACGGTTGGTTGAAGAAGGCTATGACTTACACTTGAACTACTATGGTCATGAGCTGGAGATATTTAAGGAGTACATCCAGGAAATTAAGGCAATGGCAACCCAGCCAGTACTTAAAGGGCGAGTGAGTTTCCATGGGTATGTGGACGATCCAAGTGAGATCGCTCGAGACAACCACCTTATTGTCAGCGCCTCAGGTGAAGAGAGCATTCCGCAAGGCATGATGTTTAACCAGGCAGCGGGGTTGGTACCTGTTGCCTGTCCGGCCGGTGGCGTTGAGGAAGTCGTGAGGGACGATGAGACAGGTTTCCTGGCAACCGACTTTAGTGTTGAGGCCTTGACGAATGCGCTACGAAGGGCCTTGAAGCAGCGGGCCGATTGGCCGCGGTTAATTGCCCAAAGCCGCAAGTTGCTGGTTGAACGATGCTCGCCTCAGAACTTCACACACGATATCTTGAGGATCATGCAGGAGGGTATGGATATTCGAGTGGCGGAGGGACGGCGGTTCTTCAAAGAACCGACTTCCGATTCGGTACGCGCTGATAGGCTGGTCGGAGCAAGATCGAAAAAGCACTGTCCAGCCGAAATAATCGAAATCATCAACGGATCCATGTTCCCTATCAATACCCCAATGGTCATCGGACCTGACCTGTGCGAGTCTGCGACGCAGTATCGGTTCATAGCGGCAGATGACCGCCTGGCGGGTTTGCATTTTCAGGTAGGGACTTTTATGACAGTGCCGCAAGGTGAACTGCGACTGACCTTGATCTCTGCGGACTCTGGTGATGTTCTACGGCGAATCATGGTAGATGCTTCTTTCCTGGTGGATAACGCCTGGGTAAGAGTAACATTTGAGCCTCTTGTAAACACTTTCGACCGGGAATTTGTGGTAGAGCTTACAGGCGAGTTTCGGACGGGACGCGTGGCGATTTACGAGGCTTCACCTGTAAAGAAATCGGGCGTTCATCCGGCTTTGAAACTTCATCGTATGCTGAGCCGCTTTTTGACCCTGCCTCTTAGACGGCCGGGGGATGCGATATTACCGTTTTATCTGAACTGAACAACACAACTCACTGGACTCAGGATGTTATGAAGTTTTCGGAATTCCTCGACGATCGGATGATTTTCGACAATGGTTACCAGGAACTGACCCCTCGTGTTAGCGTAGTGATGCCTACCTATTCGCGTAACGCTGAAGGTCTTCTAACCGGGTGCATCGATTCGGTGTTGAACCAGAGTTTCAAGGATTTTGAGTTTATTATTGTAGATGATGGTTCGGTGGATGGTTCGGAGGCTGTTATTCGCACTTACGCAGAACGCGACCCACGCATTGTTTATGTGCGGCACTCTGTCAATTCTGGATTACCTGCTGTACGGACGGATGAAGCGATTCTGCTTGCACGCTCTCCGTATGTTGGTTTCATCTTTGACGATAATGTCTGGTATCCGGATACGCTGGAAGCAATGCTTAAGGGTATTCACGATACCCAAGCAGATGCAGTGCATGGTTGTGTCGTGATGGAACGCGGAGGGAGCAATACCCTCTTTGGCACTTTCCCGGTTTCGCTGGAAAGGATGAGAGTGGTTAACACCATTCCTAATGGGGCGGTTTTATGCAGGCGCGATTTTTTCGAAAAGGTGGGCCTGTACGACCCCCACCTGATCATCCGGCGCATTTGTGACTGGGACCTGTGGGTTCGCGCCTTGCGTTGGGGATTAGTATTCCATCAGATTAACTGTGCATTGGGAATTGAGCAGGGGATCTTGTCACCGACCTCGCTTGGCAACGCAGTGAGACTCGACTATAAGATTACACTTTCGTACATGGCAGCGTCTGACCAGGAGGGAAAGCGGACGGAGACGTTACGGCCTGACCGGATCATGGACTACGATGTATTCGATCCAGAGAAGGTCATGCCTTATGTTCGCAACTGGGCCGAATGGGAACAGCTGAGTGCATCGGTCTATCAGCCCTTTTTTGATCTACACCCGCATTATCGTTATGAGCCCCCCGTACGCAACAACCGGCGTTTTGATCGGAAACTATCAAGCTACCGGCTTGATCCGCCCGTGCCGATCTTTAGGAACCGCAAGCGTATACTTATCCTGGCGAACCGCTTCGATCGAATAGTCCGGGATTGGGTGGATGGACTGACAAGTGATCCGGACAACCTTGTGATTGCATCGAGCGAGTGGTCAGTGTACCTGTTCAATTCGCCGGAAATAGATCAAATTATCTTATTCGATTCTACCAGCGATACTCTTGTCCCATTCTTGCAGGATTGTCGTAGAAGGAATATCCCGATTACCTATGTCGTTGTGCATGGTATGGACCAAGCGTATACGGACACCCGCGATCCTCTGGCGAGGCTGGATTTAACACAGAACAAAGCGGATTACTTTGGGTTTTCGGGAGTGCCTTGGCCAGAAGCACTCCAACCAGGGGCGCATGAATTGATGGGAATCAGTGACCAGGTAGTATTGCTGGAAGAGAGAGAGCCTGGGGCTTTGGTTGAGGGGGTGCCAGTGCTACAACTGGGTTTTGTACCCAACCAATTGGCCGAGGGGCCAGACTCGGTTCAAGGTTTCATCCTGGCCATGTATCTGGCAGATGCTACCCAGCTCGAAGAAGAAACAATGCGAAATGTGACAGACCTCCTGGACCGCACGTCGAGAGAAATGAAATGGAAGGTTTACATTTTGCCTGGGACACTACTACCGGAAGCCTTGCGGGGCTATGCAGATCGAGTGGAAACATTACCCCTGCTTGAAACGCTTCCCTTACTGGTGGCGCGTAGCGACCGTATTGTTTGGGTGGTACCACCGGAGATCTTAAACCGGTATTCAAAATATCACCGCCTTTTAATGGAAGAAGATCTGGCGAAAAACTGTAGCGCATTGATTGTGTTGGAGGGAAGGGAGGAACTGATAGAATTGACCCAGGTTGCCTTACACCGGAGGATTAGAGAACAAAAAGAACTCGTAAAGGACCGTGCCATTGGTTTTCGCACGGACGCGCGCCGCCTGCATCTTTTAAATGTTGTTGAAGGAGTGGCACTGCGCCGGAAGATAGCCGGGCTGAGCGGCCAACTGAAAGCCGGTGAGGTTAAGTCGCTGGTTTTTATCAACAGCCAGGCACTGGCTGGTTCGGAGGCCTACGGTTTACTGGTTACGGAGGCGTTGTCGAGGATCGGCTTTGACATCCAAACTTGCACTCACAAGTCTTATGACCTTTATCCGGAAGGGATGCGTAATCTGAACGATTGGTTGAAGACCCGTGGCCTCCGACCGATCGTCGAGTTGGAATACGGCAAGGTGAGCCGGTCCATGTTTTTGCCTACAGTGCCGGAGCAAGACCTGCAGCAGTATTCCGATAACCTATGCCAATGGTTGGATGCGCAAGGAGTTGGCTTAGTGTTTTGTTCTGCTTTTATTTCTGAACCAGTGATCGGGTGGAGTGAAAGACGGATGGTCTACATGTCGCTGTTTGCCCCGTGGGAATACTATGTCCCGAAGCGAATGGTCTATCTCCGCGACCGCATTGCAGGCATGGTCTCTGACACTCAATGGGCTGCAGACCAGTGGGGCCGTTGGATGTCCCCGCCGGTGGCATGTGTGCCTTCACTGGTGGAAAGGGAGCATTTTGTGATCCGCAACCAGGCATTATCACGGAATCCCATCCGTATTGCCTTAGCAGGCACTATCCAACCTCGCAAACGTCAGAAGGAAGCAGTTCAGGCATTGCTTAAGTTATTATCGGAGGGTTGGGACCTGCACCTCAACCTCTATGGCTATGAATTCTCCGGGCTAAGCGAGTATATCAGCGAGGTTAAAACATTAGCAAAGGACCCATTGTGCGTAGGAAGGATCACTTTCAAAGGGTTTGTTGAAGACCCGCTGGAAATTCCACGGGACAACCATGTCATCTTAAGCTCGTCTTCGAATGAGAGCCTGCCACAAGGGTTGATTTTTAATATGGCTTCCGGGTTGCTGGGAGTGACTTGCCCAGCGGGAGGCGTTTCCGAAATGGTCCAAGATGGGGTAACAGGTTTTTTGGCAAAAGGGTTTGGTGTAGAAGATATTGCGGACACGCTAAGACGAGCCTTGGTGGCACGGGATAGATGGCCGGGGATAATTTCCAGAGAACGGCAGCTTATCCTCGAACGTTGCTCGGAGCAGATTTTCACTCATCGCCTGTTGGATGTAATGCAGCACGGTGCCAGCATTCGCCTTTCACCAGGGAGGAACTATTTCCGAATTTCCCACTCGCGGGATGAAACGGTACCAATCGGCAAGACCAGCCAAACCGACCATACCGACGCTACTCCCAGTTTCGATATCAGCAACATGAAAATCGGGCCGGAAATAGGCCCCGTGGCACTGTGCTATCCGCTTCATGCGATACGGGATAATCTGTGTGGATTCACTTTCCAAGTGGGCACCTTTTACACCCAGCCACAGGGTAAGCTGCAGCTGAAGGTGATGATACCGGATGATGGACGGGTGCTCCGAGAAGCTGAAATTGATCTCTCCAATATACGCGACAACGAATGGTTAAAAGTGGGGGTTGAGTCCATCGCTAACTCAAAAGGACAGCGTTTCTGGGTGCTAGCAACTGCGGAAGGATTGACTGGACGGATCGCCATTTATGAAAACGTGCCGTCTCAGGACGGGAAACTGCTTCATTATAGACTGTTAGCACAGCACCGACTACACCGTTGCATGGGGCTTAAGCACAACCGCCCGGTGCTGGCCTTTGTTCCGCTGTATCAGGTATAATTTTATGGTGGTTGATGAAGCGCTTGCAGGAATTGCATAATTGATCTTGATAAGATTTACACATCTGAGGCAACAAATGGCGATCAGTCTGTATGCGTGCAGCTCAGAGAGAATTTCCTACTGTCAGCTGTCGCGTGGCAATTCAATATGCTACTGCGTGAGGTCCGCGGAATGAGTAAACTGCTAATTTTGCCTCGAACCATTGGGATCGAGTTAGTCCGCGGCTGTAACTTCAAATGCCTCATGTGCCCCGTCACGTGCAACGCCTTTTCGGAGCCTAATAAGTTTCAATTTATGAGCCTCGATCTGTTGGAGAAAATGGCTGCCGAAATTGACCGCTGGCCGACCATTGAGACGATATGGTTTTTCCATTTCGGAGAGCCACTGGCCCATCCTCAGTACCGTCAATGCTTGGAAATCCTCCATCATTCCGCTGTCGCCCGGAAAGCGAACGTTATTCAGCATACCAACGCCTCATTGCTGGAGGGAGATAAGGCCGAAGCAATTTTGGACATTCCGGTCATTAAGCAACTCACGGTCTCTTTTGATGGCTTTGGAGATAAAGTGAGTTATGAGCGCCTGCGGGGACCTCACTTTGATGTTGTACTCAAAAATATCCGGCAATTTGTTTCACGGGCACGGACCTGCCGGCCGGATCTACGCCTAACCACGTGCTCGATCTTACCTCGAGAAGGCGAGGTGCCAGATTTGACCGTTCCCTCGCGGGAAGTTGCCTTTCGCCAGTTATTTGAACTGTTCCAGCCTCTCGGCATCGAAGTTCAAACAAGAGATATGCATGATTATAGTGGAAATGATAAGTTGACGATTTCGGGGACCCCCCCTCCCATCATAGCCGGAGGCTGTAACTTTGTTGAACAGGATTCGCTTTATTTCACTGTGAGCGGTCGTGCTCAGCCCTGCTGTTCCGTATACGATGAATCTTTTAATGTTGGTTATTTCCCAACACGCTCTTTCGCCGAACTGCTTAATTGCGAAAAAATGCAACGGTTACGGCACAGGCTTCGCCTGGACGAGCGGCATGAGCTTCCCCTTTGTCGGGAATGCTCCCTGTCTCTTGCGGTGATGGGCGAACAAGGTATGAGAGATCGTTGGGCAAAGGTTGACGCACAGGGCGAGATTGATGATCTATCCGAACGCCGGCATATTTGGGGTAAAGTGATTCCAACGCCCAACAAGGTTGTACGGCTTGATTTAGGGTGTGGGAGAAGGAAACTATCAGGGTTTATTGGCGTCGACCACTACCGGCATCCCGGTGTAAACGTGGTTCTTGACTTGGATCAGCCCCTTCCATTTGCGGACGACTCTGTTGACCTGGTTTTGGCCAGCAATTCTCTTGAACACGTGAACAATCTGGAATTCACAATGCAGGAGATTTACCGGGTTTGCAGGCATGGTGCCCAATTATGCATCATATCTACTTACTCTAATGAAGAGCTCAAGGTTTCCAACCCCCCTCATAAGCAGGTCTTTAATGAGCATACTCCACGGTTTTGGACGAGCTCCACGAATAGTGCTATTGATGTGGATGAGTACATGCACCTGTATGCCAAGACCTGGGGATTACGTAAGAGCAAACTTATGCATCCGGATATTGATTTCCGGTGCATGAAAATGGATTTTTTTTACTTTCCCGAGTATCAACATCTCTCGGAAAAGGAACAGCGTAATGCGCGCAAGAGCTACTGGGTGAATGTGTGCGACGAGATTATGTATCACCTGATGGTTGTCAAAGAGCCGATAAGCGAGCAAGAATTGAAGCAATTGGCAAAGAGTGTTGAGTACTATGACCCCCCTTATGTGACAGTCCGCAGACTTCAAAGACATTGTGCAGTCCTTGAGATGGAGGTGGGGGAAATGCGGGGAACTTCGGCTATCCGTGAAGCGGAGCTGGAGCAAGCGAACATCGAGATAGGGCGTTTCAGAATCAAAGGAAAGGCCATCGTCCATGAGTTAGACCTTTTTCGAAACCGCAAACTGACCCGATGGTTCAACCAGTTTTTTGAGAAGTCCAATTTATGGAATGACATTTTGCCTTCGTTTCAACAATTGAAAGACGATAGCCTGATGCTTAACAAAGGACTCAAGGGATATAGGCTCCAGCCAAGCTTGAATCTCCAGCGGGTTTCGTTTCTCTATTACCCTCTCGATCTGAACCGTCCTGATCTTAGAGGGATCCTATTGGCTTCCATTCTTGATCTGCCTTTGACTCGTGGAGAACTGGGTGTTGAAATTGTATCACCTTCCAATACGATTGTGGCTCAACGTGCTCTTCCTGTGAATCAGATCGATGAATCGGTTCCGGTGAGGTTCGACTTTGCGCCAATCAAACACTCGGACCATGGCCGCTTTTGGCTGAGGGTATTTGCCCGTGAAATTGATACCCCCGTGCGAATATTTGAATTACGCAAATATTCGGCTTTTGGTTTGGGCCCGTTGCAGGCCAGAGCATTCTGTGGATTGTTGTTTGAAAATGCGCAGAGGTGAGCGGGTAATAGGTCGAGTTTATCCCGGGAGTTAGGTCATCCATGAATGACCGCCGATTATAGGCAAGAGGTTCCGCTATTACACGCCGCGGATACAGCGCCGGTTGTGCCAGTACATGCGCATAAAGAATAATAGCTACCGGCATTTCATCCGATTTATCATGTGTGATCTTGAGGTTTTGAATAAGTGTATGAGCGTTTGACTATTTTTCAAATTACCGCCCTCAGGGAGGATTGAATGGAGAAGAACCGCCCATGGGAAAGATGGGATGATCCAGGGGTAACCGAAGAGATTGACCGCTACTGGCTTGCTGATCCGGGTGGCTATGAGGCTATCCATCGGTCCATTCTCTCTAAGCTGGTTCGCAAATTTCTGGTCTTCCCGACAGAAAAAGTCTTAGAAGTGGGTTGCGGAAGCGGATTGGTATACCGGGAGCTGATTCCAGAAGTTCTGGTTAACTCGAGCTATGTGGGTGTGGATAATTCCACAAAAATGCTGGAAATTGCAAGAAAGCGCTTTCCAATGGGACAATTTGTCTATGGTGATGTCTATGATTTGCAATTTCCTTCAAACTCTTTCGATATGACTCTCTGCTTTGAGGTGCTGGGCCACCTCCCTGAGATCCAGAAACCAATTGATGAGCTTTTTCGCGTTGCAGGCCGCTTGGTGATTTTCACGGTTTGGATATCCCCGGAATACCAAACGTTGTGTCAGACTGAAGAAATCCAGAACAGCCGGTTTTTACATAAGCTCTACTCCCACGACGAGATCATCAGCGCGGTCCGACAGGCGGTTGGTGGCGAGCCCCATTGGATTGAAACCCGCATTTTATCTGAAACAATCTGGGGTTATATAATATTTAAAGGTCAGATCGCTCAGGACATGAGAACGACTCGGGGGGCGGAAACAATCTTGCCTTTTCCCGGTCTCTTAGAAGTCTTAACTGGCCGTCACGTTGAAGAACGGACTGAGATTGAACGGCTGCGAGGAGAGGCCGCCCGGGTTGAAGAGCTCTTGAATAAATTGCAAAAGGATTTATCAGAGCGTGATACGGAGGTTGGCCAAATAAGGGTGGTGCTGGGGAGTCGTGAGGCGGAGTTAAGGCAAATGGAGGGTGATCTATCCAGCCTGGAAAATGAGTTAGAGCGGGTGCAAGAAACACTCGAATCGCGTGAGGCCCAGTTATTGGGTGTCAGCAAAGCTTTCCAAGAAAAGGAAGATAAGTTAAGCCATGCACTCACGCAAATTGGAGATCTGGGAACGGAGCTGGAGCAGGTACGACAGGTCCAGGCTGGCCGTGAGAAGGAACTGAAAGATGTGAATGAAAAGCTGGAATCGCGTGAGGTCCAGTTTTTGGGTCTCAGCAAGGCTTTACAGGAAAAGGAAGCCAAGTTGAGCAATGCACTCACGCACATTGGAGATCTGGGAACGGAGCTGAAGCAAGTTCAACAGGCCCTAACGCATCGTGGGGAAGATCTGGAGCAAACACAACAGGCCCTAACAAATCGTGTGAAAGATCTGCAAAGCGTGCAGTCGACGCTGGGGGTGCGTGAGGTTGAACTTAATCAGATTAGGAATAAAGGCAAGTCGATTTCTTGGGAGCTGGACTTGTTCCGGCATCGCAAGATAACCAGATGGGTCAATCGGTTTTTCAATAAATCTGATTTACGGAATGACATTTCACCGGCATTTCAACAACTGAAGGATGATAGTTTTATATTTGGTGAAAACCTTAACAAATTCAGACTGCAGCCGAGCGTCAATCTGCAGCGTGTTCCTTTCGTGTATTATCCCCTTGAATTGAAACGGGCGAATCTCCAAGGAATTCTGCTGGCCCCCATTATGGATCTTCTCTCGATGAATGGAGTATTAGGTGTTGAAATTGTGTCTCCGACTGATAGTATCGTGGCTCAAGCCTTTGTGCCGATAAGCCAGATCGATGATTCAGGTCCAACAAGTTTTGACTTTTCAGCAATTCCAAATACAGATCAGGGGCGCTTCTGGTTACGGGTGTTTGTCCGCGACACGGATACGCCCGTCCGGGTATTTGAATGGAGAAAATATCCCGTTTTCGGGCTTGGTCGACTACAAACCAAGGCCTTCTGCGGATTCATCTTCGAGAATGCCAGGTGAGCCGTTACAGATGAATAATTCAAAACCGAAGGTTCTCGCAATTCTTCCGGCTTTCATCCCTTCTACCCATATTTGCATTATTAAACCGATGGTGGGGATGCATCGAGCGAACCTTATTCATGCCAAGATTACTCTGGAATATCTTGTGAGTCAGCGGAGCCTCGAATGGGCAGACTTGGTAATTTTCTGCCGTAACACAGAGCCCCGGTATGATTATATGCTGGATTTTCTGCTAAGTCGGCGCATCCCGTTTGTTTATGATATCGACGATAATTTCTTTGAAGCCCCGCTTGATTCGGAAGAAGGGGAATACCACCGCAATCCGGGACGATTGGCGGCGGTTACTCGGTACATTGAAACAGCAAATTGGGTCAGAGTATACTCGGAGCCAATGCTGGAACAAGTCCGGGGTCTTAATGAAAAAGTGGAAATGGTTTCGGGGCCGATCGATTGGAGTTTGATTTCGCCTGTCACGGCTGATTCAAGACGGAACCCTGTGAGGGTTGTTTATGCCACGAGTCGATTCGATGATCAATTAGCCGCGCTATTCATGCCGGGCTTGAATCATATTCTGAGTGAGTATGCCGGAAAGGTAGAGGTTCATTTCTGGGGTACTAAGCCAAGGTTTGTCAACGGCGGCCAGAGGATTCAGCATCATTCTTTTGTCCCCGACTACGACAAATTCATACGTAGGTTTTCGCAAGGGGGATTTGATATCGGTCTAGCGCCTATGAAGGATGATTCCTTTCACCGGTCAAAAACCAATAATAAATTTAGAGAGTATAGCTCATGCCAAATAGCCGGAATTTACTCGGATGTGGATGTTTATTCAAGCTGCGTCACCAATGGTGAAACCGGTTTGTTAGTTTCTAATAGTGCAGAATCGTGGCGTAATGCAATTGCCAGGCTAATTGAAGATCATGATCTCAGGAGAAAGATTCAGAGACAGGCTCAGGATTATGTCCGTGGCCATTATTCCCAAGGAGAATTCGAGAGAGTCTGGTGGGATCAAATTCAACAAGTCTTGGCAGGTAGAGGTACGCATTCAGTGGCAGCCCTTCCACAGGCTGGGATATCTGGGAGTCCGAGTGGCAAAGTGGAAGATAGGAACTGGCAGGAGCAAACAATTCTCGACCATCTAACCACGAAAGTACGGAACTTTGTGGTACATTTTAAGAACGATGGGCTTCGTTTCAGTCTTCATTTGTTCCGTGAACGCCTGCATGACTTTTTAATGGTCGTGAAACTTCGGTTTTTCACATCTTCAGTCCTCAAGTATTTCCGATCCCCAAAAGTTGTCAAGTAATACTCCGTCTGATTCACTCATCCACTCGTGAATCTGTTGATAAAACACGGAAATTCTGGTAGTATTCAGTAGGAATTGTGAATCGTATGAAAAAAGAAAGGGTTCTTAATTTAATAAAGAATGTCCTCATTCATGAGGGAAGAGTCGTGTTTGTCTATGCCCATGGCTCCTTCGTCGGAGGGAAATCATTCAGGGATATTGATATTGGAGTCTACGATAACATATTCATAAGGACGTTGATGATTTCTATCACTTCTCTTTTGATTCCGTGAGGCGGAAGGCGTTAGGCGGAAGGGGAAAACATGA
>MGQQ01000105.1 GCA_001798855.1 Deltaproteobacteria bacterium RBG_16_49_23
CCCGCTGACATGACCACCAATGCCCGCCAGACAGAAAAACCTACCCATGCCGTCCTGAGTCAACTTTACCCCTGCTTGATTAGCGACCTGCCCAACATTTGAACCACCTGAGCAGGGGAAAATCAATATTTCACTTGGTTCGCATAAACATTTCTCTTCCATTTTCTTCCTCCCCCCACTCTTGCCCTCCCCCGCAAGGGGGGAAGGAAAGAGAAGATTTATTTAATCCATGCTTCAATCTCTTCCACTTTTGGGAGCTTTCCCGCGACTTTTACCACTCCATCGACAACCAATGCCGGTGTGATCAGCACACCATAATTGGTGATGGTTTTGAGGTCTTGGACTTTAATTACCTCGGCGTCGATACCAAGTTCTTTGACTGCCTCTTTGGCTCGCTCCGCAAGCTGGTTGCACTTCGGTCAGCCCATGCCAAGAATTTCGATCTTTTTCATTATCCTTACCTCCTATTCATGTGGGGTGTTTAACTTCTGACCGAAGACTTAAGATTTTTCACTCAACACTGTCCCTAACCGGCTACCTTTCCAAAAATCATTCCCACCACCGTGGAGAGTCCTATCACGAGACCGAAGAAGACAAAGGATTTTTTCGTCCCGAGGATGCTCCTTATGACAATCATATTCGGCAGTGACAGTGCGGGGCCTGCAAGGAGTAAAGCGAGAGCAGGTCCTTTCCCCATACCTGAGCCAAGAAGGCCCTGTACGATTGGAACCTCTGTCAAGGTGGCAAAATACATAAAGGCTCCAACAACGGATGCCAGAAGATTGGCAGATAATGAATTGCCTCCCACCAGCCGAGCAATCCACTGGTTCGGGATGATCCCGTTGTCCGTACCGGGCATGCCAAGTAGAAATCCCGCAATAAGCACCCCGCCAAAGAGTAGCGGAAGAATGATCAAGGTGAATGACCAGGTCGCATCGACCCATCCTTTTGTTTCGGCAGAAGAGGTTTTTCCTGTATAAACAAGAAAGGCGATGCCCACAGAGAAGGAAAGAAGTGGATGCGTTGGGAAAAGAATCGCAAGAAGGGCAACTACAATGACCCCGATTAGCGACATCCAGAAATTTGCTTTGAGCCACTTCACAAAGGTATACGCAAAGAGAAGGCCAAAAGCGCCGGTTACGTACCACTTGATAGTGTATACGCCGTACCAGAATCTCTCGGCGACATCGGGCTTTGCCCAGTTCCCAAAGACGAGAACACCTATCATAGAGGCCATGTAGACGATCTCCTGCCAGAGGGGAAGGGGCGGTTCTTCGGCAGGCATTGCCATCTGGATCTTTTTTTTCTCCATCTCGTCTTCTCGAAAAATAAAGGCCATCGCGAGACCGATCACATATGCAAAACCGACAGACCCGACAGCTCTTGCAAGGCCAATCTGCCAGCCTAAGACCTTTGCGGAGAGAACAATGGCCAGAATATTGATGGCAGGGCCTGAATAGAGAAAGGCTGTGGCCGGCCCTATCCCCGCTCCCATCCGGTAGATGCCAGCGAAGAGGGGAAGCACTGTGCAGGAGCAGACGGCAAGGATAGTACCAGAAACAGAGGCAACTGAATAGGCAAGAAACTTATTCGCCAGAGGCCCTAAGTATTTCATGACGGATGCCTGGGAAAAAAAGACAGTTATGGCCCCTGCAATGAAAAATGCCGGGACGAGACATAAAATCACATGCTTCTGGGCATAATCCTGGATCATAAAGAAGGCCTCAAGGATTGCCTTTTTAATCCTTTCATCTCCCAAAGGGATGAAATATGCTGCCACAAAAACACCTACGACGACGAGAAATTTATACCGGTCCTTCATGGTATCCCTTTCTATATTTTGTTGTTTCCTTCCTTGTTAATGGTCTATTGGCAAAGACGCCAACAATTGATTTAAAAAAAATTATCGGTGCAGACACGTTTGCTGTTTTTTTACATTGCTTTCAATTACCGCAGTAACGCAACTAAAGAAGTCTATCACGCAGGGGACCACAAGCTTATAAATCATATCTGCTCCATCTTTTTTAGAAGAAACTATGCCTGCTTCCTTCAGGACGAGCAAATGCTTCGAAACTGTTGACTTGTCAAGTTGGAACAGATCAAATATCTTGGAAAAAGACCGGTCGCCGTTCTTCAAAAATTCAATGACCATCAAGCGAACGGGATGAGCCATTGCTTTGATGATTTTAGCCCTTATTTCCGCTTCTCCATAAGTAATCATTTTGTTCGTTCCTAACGTTGGTAGTTATACCAACGAGCCAATAGTGATGTCAAGGGAAAGATTAAATTACAAAGGAGTCCATAATTGAGAAGACATATCATTTTGAAAATCTCCCCTCACCCCTCTTTGCCAAAGAGGGGAAACTTCTCTCTTTTATAAAGGAATGGAAAGAAAGACTTAGCCTGTAATGTCTATACAGTTATGGACTGACTAATAAATGTTCGATCAGGATCTTGATTCCGATGCCGATCAGGATCAGGCCGCCCAGGATTTCGATCTTCTTTTCAAAAAAATGGCCGATTTTACTGCCCGTTAAAACCCCAAGGAACGATAATACAAATGTGACCACTCCGATGACAATGATCGGGGTGACGATGGAAATTTTCAGAAGAGCAAAACTGATCCCTACTGCCAGGGCGTCAATGCTCGTGGCCACAGAGAGCACCAACAGTGTCGGCAGGTTTAGCGGTTTGGTTTCTTTTCCCCGGCCATCCATCTTCTTTGATTCGTAGATCATCTTACAGCCGATGAACGTCAGAAGGCCAAAGGCGATCCAGTGGTCCACGCCTGAGATGAGGTCTCTTAAGTTCATGCCTGCTGACCAGCCGATCAGCGGCATCAATGCCTGAAAGAAACCGAAGAAAATCCCGATTCTCAAGGCATGGTTTGCCCTTCGGCGCTGGATGGTAATCCCGTTGCTGATGGAGACGGCAAAGGCATCCATCGCCAATCCGAATGCGATCAGAAGAAGGGTGAGGAAATCCATAATGAGGCATCAATGCTTT
Source organism: Deltaproteobacteria bacterium RBG_16_49_23 (assembly GCA_001798855.1). Lineage (GTDB taxonomy): Bacteria > Desulfobacterota > BSN033 > BSN033 > UBA1163 > RBG-16-49-23. Next base: position 3,007 of record MGQQ01000105.1, read on the forward strand.
TGCGATGGTTGAAAACGTAACAATGGGAAAAAAAAGATTATAAGAGCGATGATAATTTACAATAAATCTGGTTCATCCGGGTATTGAGTGGGTAACCTCCCCTAAGGTTAAGGGGAGGTGTGGAGGGGTTACTTGTTTCGCAGATGTGCCAAAGTGCCTTCTCCGCCTCAGTTTGATTACCCCTCAACTCCAATAGGCGTTGCTTTAATGATGAATCATTCCGAAAGAATTTCATAATCCTCTTAACCCCCCTTCATCCCCCCTTAATTTAAGGGGGGAATAGAGAGGGGTACTTTTAGAGAGGGAAACCACCCACACAAAAGCCGGAAGAGCCATAAATCTTTAAAATTCCGCATTCCGCACTCCGCGATCAAGTTAGGTCCCAGCCCCGATCTCCTTCAGTTTTGCAACGATCTGGTCTTTGTTCATGGCCCCGGGGTGCCGGAAAATCTCCTTGCCCTTGCTATCGAAAAAGACGAGCGTGGGAAGGGCGGTAATCTTATATTCCTTTGCCAGATTTTGATATTTATAAACATCGACGACGAGTATTTCGGCCTTCCCGGAATATTCTTTACTCAGTTCCTTGAGAATCGGCCTTATCTGGCGGCAAGGGAGACAGGAATTGGCCCCGAAATCGACCAGAAGAGGCTTGCCCCCTGAAAGGGCCTTCTTAAAATCCTCCTCCGTATCGGATTCAGGAGGTTTGGATGCAATCTTTTGCAGGCGGATCTGATCAATCTCGATCTTGGACGAAGTAAAGAGTTCCGCGATGAACTGCTTGGTCTCTTCCTCTCTTTTTCTTAAACGGATTAATTCCTCAATAGAGGATGAGACCTGTTCAAGAGGCTTGCCGCCCAGTTGGTTCTTGAGTAAAAGATAGACGGTTTTTATCTCTTCTTTCGTCACAGGCGCCGGGGAGGGAAATCTCTTTTTCATCAGATCGGCAATGAGGGCTTCCTCGGGGGATATGGCATCCTTGGCCGTATCTTTATAGGTTTTGACCGGAGCGGTCAATCCCTGTTTTTTGGCTTCCTGTAAAAGGATCGTATTGAGGATCATCCCTTCAAGAAATTGTTGCGGATTTTCCCTGAGCATCTCATTCATCGGGAATTCCACTTTCTCCAGCTCCCTGGTGAACTGTTCCATCGTAATTTTCTCACCATTGACCTGGGCCAGGACCTGCCGGGCCGGATTCTGGAGATAAAAGAAATAAAAAAGGAGAGCGCCTGCCAGGACGGCGATAACGGCTCCAAGGATGATGATGTTCCGTTTCATTCTTCCTCCTTTGGTTTTTTTCTCGAGGTAAGTCGAAGTTTTTATTTATCCCCTATCTTAAGGAAAAAATCAATATCCCGGCGAGAAGAAAGAAGAAGAGAGCGGTGAGAAGCTTAATGGCGGCTACCCTCCTCTGAAGGAAGAAAGAGAGCTGTTCTGAAGTGACTCCCAGGTAGGTCACCCCGAAGATGATCAGCAGCGGGACCACAAACATGAAATTGTAGAGGAAGAGATAGAGAAAGGCCTCACCCCGCAGGGAAGGGACATTCATCACAAAAAGAATCGTCGGGAGGTAGACTTGCCCGGTACAGGCAAATTCCAGGAGAGAAATGGCGACACCCGCTGCGATCGCGGCAAGAAAATAACGGGTGGCTTTGGTCTCCTTGCGGATGGTCTGGTGAATCCTCTTTTTGAGAAAGTCCGGAAGCTGAAGTTTCATCTCGGAAGGACGGCCCCGCTTCAACTGGAGATAGTCATAAAGGCTGAGCGTGCCAAGGATGAGAGCGACCAGGATGGTCAAAAGGTAGACGATCCGGGAGAATAAGGGTAGAAAGGAGAGATGCTGAATGAAAGAAAGGATGCCCAGACCGATCAGGAAATAGGTGGTGAAGATGGCTCCTGAAAAACCGATGCCCACCCAGAGGATCTCACTTCTCTTCCGCCCCACAAAGGTGAGGTAGGAGATAAAGAAGATCAGGGTGGCAAAGGCGCAAGGATTGATTCCGTCGAGCAGTCCTGCGGATAGAATGGTCAGAATCCCGAGAGACTTGAAACGGGAAATGATTGACTCCTCCGCTTTTTTGAATTCCTCCGGTGTGGGTGAAGGTGTTGGTGATGGTGTCGGTATCGGTATCGTTAATGTAGGTTTACTTTCACTGACACCCTTCTCTCCATATTTCTCGATGAGTCCTTCGATTTTAGATTCTATGATTTCTTCGGGTGGCAGGTAGTCCTTACCCATGAAGATGCTTGGTGCGATCAGACGCTTCTCGACAGGAAGGTTGAGCCGGTTTGAAAGGGTTTCGTTCAAACGTTTCCCATCAGGAGTGTTAATGTCGATTTCTTTAACATTCAACCCGGGATATTTCTTTAGAAGGTACTTGAGCAGGGCATTTGCCCGGTCACATTTGGGACATCCTTTCTGATAAAAATAGGAGAGGGCCACGGTGTGACTTTTTTGGGAAGGTTTGGCCATGGAAGGGGTTTCAACAGGGGGAAGAGAGGCTCCCCCCTTGATCTGGTATTCCTGAATGAGAGGTTCCAGTCTCCCCATTACCTCCATCTCTCCTGAGAGGAGATGATTTCCAACCACGACGACCGGCAGTTCGCTCCCGGTTTTTCCAAACTGTTTTTCCAGCCTGGAAAGGGCCTCGTAATAGGCAGGATTTCCGACATCGAAGGACTTCATTTCAAGGGAAGGGTAGATGGGTTTGAGCGCCGGGAGATAACCCTCAAGGATCGTCTTGCAGGGCTGGCACTCCTGAGCATGAAAGAAATAGAGATCAATCTTCCCCGATTGTGAAGGTGTCTCAACAGGTTGGGCTGAAAGAGAAGAGGAGAGGGCGCCCGCTAACAACAGTGTGAATAGGATGGAGTTCAATAATTTTATGATTTTCAAATTCATCTTTTCAGGAGAGAACAGGCTTGGGTTTTAATTGTTGAGAAACCATCCCCTGATGGTTCTTCAACAGATATATGATTCATCAATGATCTATTTCTGTCAATGGGATCGACGAAGACCGAAAGGGTTCGGCAATTGGAGGCGTTCAGCCTAAGTATATCATTTCATAAATTCGGTGACGTATTTTACCCCGCCCCCACCCCGCCCCTCCCCCCTGCCTTCGCCGAAGCGGCTTCGCGCAGGCAGGCTGAAGGGGAGGAAAATCCATCTGTCTCTCCCCCTTCAAGGGGGAGGTCAGGAGGGGGATGGGTTATCTTGTGGGAGCAATACTAAATGGCATCGTATTTATGAAAAGAACCACTAAGTCACTGGCAGGGGATGTGAAGAAAAGCTCTCTATTTTGTTTTCCGGGTTTCTGTAGTAACCTCCCTGTCCGCAGGCTCTGCAGAGCGCCTGCCCGTTTAACCACATTTCCCGCCGGTCGTTAATCCCCTCACCACATATGGCGCACACTACCCGACTGACCGGTGGCCCGGGCTGGTCCTGGTCAGGGATATCCACCACAACTTCCTGGACGACAAATAGCTCGCTGTCGGACATGATTTTATAGGCTTCGCATTGGGTCGTCTTCTTATCCAGCCCAGACGGTGCGTAATGCCACACATGGGACCGGGCGTCATCACGCGCCGAGACCCGGACGGCCCGACCCGAGGATGTGTCGACAAAGGTGCAGGCGCACTTCCCATAATCGAGATGTTTCAACGTCCGCTTGCCGAGACGGCAACCGGTGACGGCAGCAATGGCATCGGCCATGCAGCGATCGATCTCGACATAGACAATGAGGCGTTTGCCCCGGGTTGGTTCGTCAATCCCGAGGGACTGGCAACCCAGCATCGCCATCCGTACCCCCAGAACCTGACCGGCGCAAATGCGCCCGCGATGCATCGTCTCGGCATCTGCAAGCAACTCACCCAAAGATCGCATGATCCTACTCCCTGACCAGCGGTTTTTCCCCAATGATAAGATCGGAGATGTTCCCATCCTCCGAATGGTTCAGGAAACTTAAGACACAATCCGCAAGGGCGTTATAAAATTCGTTCTCTGTGCTTTCCTTCATTTTTGCACAGAAGAGAGGAACCCATGGCCTGAGAAATCGGTTCAGAAATGTCTCCTGTGTCTCTTTGAAGGTCAATGCTCTGTCCATCTCAGAATTTTCAAGGGCCTCCACTTCTTGATGGATCAAATAATACATAAATTCCAATTCGACACTGATATGATCGGGAAGTTCTTTAAAGCGCTCATCCATAGAAAGTCCGGCCTCTTCAAACATTTTTCTGACCTCAAGGGTTGAATCGCCCATCACCCTTCTTCCCTGATCAAGGTATATGGAACCATAAGGGGGAGCTTTCAGTTCAAAGGGGCCGACAAAGAGTTTTGCATGCTCGATGGCCAGACTCTCATCGCTATATTTGTGTATCGCCTTCTCCATCTCGACAGAGAAGATCGCTGCCTCCGGACGGATCGATTTCAAGAGCATCGTAAGATTTTGAAAGAGGTCTTCCTCAAGGTAGAGTATTTTTTGGGGTAAATAAAAACAGGCGGATAGTAATTTATAACAGTCCCCCCTTCTTCTCTCATATAAGATGATTTCTCGGATTTCCATTTTCCCCGATTCCAGTAAGGAATAAGGAAGGGCTCCATCGATGAAGCTCCCTTCCGTTAAGCCGCTATTATGCCTTTTTGGCGACGGCCTTAAAGCTCCGGATATAGTAGACATTCGGCCTTGTCCCTTTCTCGTCCGGTTTCAAAAACTCACCCTTATTGTTTTTCAGATTGACGGGTTTATATTTTTTAAGGAGCCGGCTGACCTCGCTGTTTTTATCTTCAAGATCGCCGAATATCCTTGCCTTTGAAGGGCAGGCCACAACACAATAAGGCAATTCCCCATGGAGGACACGATGCTCGCAGAAGATACATTTCTCCACAACGTTTTTTCGCCTCACATCAGCATAATCCGAATGCTTATACAGGGTCCGGTGGGGCGGTATGTTTCCTGCCTTCTTCGAAATTTCTGCTCCCGATGCCGTACAGTCTTTGATGAGTTCCTTATCATCCCTGTAGAATCCCTGGGGCTCAAGGGTGTCGTCGTTATAACTGATCACACTGTATGCGGCTTTGCTCTCATCAACATCCTTCGTGCTGTAGGGACAGGCTTCCTGACAGAGGCGGCATCCGATACATCTTTCCTGGTTGTGAATGGTCATGCCGTTTTTATGTTTATGCATGGCCTTGGGAGTGACCGGACAGACCTTCACGCACGGAGCATCCGTGCAGTGATTGCAGAGAACAGGGATCGCCGTAAATTTCACATCAGGGAATTTCCCATCGGTTTTATAAATAAAATCGGCCCAATTAAAGGTCTGCCCTTTCCCTCGATCCTGGGTATTATTTTCCGTCTTGCAGGCAATCGCACACGCTCCGCAACCCACACACCTCTGTAAGTCTATCGCCATTCCATATTTGGACATGGATCGTTACCTCCTTTCTCTATTCTTATGCCTTCTCTATTCTCACACCGGTGAACCCGCCATTTCTTGCCGTGCTTCCGGTCAAGCGCTCGTAGTCGTCAGGCATGAGATCGTTGTTATTACCGCCTCTGGGAAGGAATTTCTGATAATCCTTGGCAGCAATCTTTCCGTAAGCCCAGTGTCCCTGACCAAAGCATTTTGTCACTGTTCCCGGACGAACACCTTCCCAAAGCTTTGCGTTCACGGTCATACTTCCGGTTTGAGAAGTCACCTTCACTCTGTCTCCTGTTTTGATTCCGAGCTTCACAGCATCGACGGGGTTTATCTTTAAAACATCATCCCAGCTTTCGTCTCCCACATCCACCTTCTTGAATTCCTGGAACCAGGTCGTATTCTGGCTCCTTCCCTCCCTGTTCAGCCTTGACTTGTAATCGATAAAGGTGAAGGGATATTTCTGTTCATCTCCCCATCTTTTGGGTGGTTCATAATGAGGGACAAACGCCTCCTCTCCCTTGGCAAGATACCCTGATGCATCGAGAATATCGTCGATGGTGGTCTTATGCTTGTCAGCATGTTCTTTCAAAGCTTTTTTCAATGTTTCGCTGTAAAACTCGAACTTTTTGGTCACTGTGCCGAAATTCCCCCACAGTTTTTTAAACGTGTAGAGTTCAGAGTTATAGATGCCTTTCTTTTTAAAATCTTCCCATCCACTGAGCTTGTCACCTTTAAGAGGTTCCTTGGGAGCCCAGACCGGTTGGCTTACGATCTTTGCGGCAATCTCTGCGAACTCCTCTGCGTTCGTCGGGGTTTTTCCGGTTTCGGGATCTTTAAACTCCTTTGAGAAATAGTCATAAATGTTCGGAAAACCTTTAGCTTTTAACTTCTCAGCCAGCAGCCACATGATTTCCGTCTCATCCGCCTTCACATCCCACATCCTTTTGACCACAGGCTGCTGGATCGACATATGGGCATAGAGGTTAGCCTTATTGGTGATAATGGATAGCTTTTCCGTGGCATGGTGAGCGGCAGGGAGAACGATATCGGCAAACTGCGTCATTTCAGCAGGATTGGTTGAGATGTGGACATAGAATTGGATTTTTGCCATTGCCTTATCCCATCGATCAGCGCCCGTACAGGAGAAGTTGAAGTTATTCCAATAGCCGATGGCGACCTTGATGTCATAAGGATCATTTGACAAAATCGCATTGGCTACGTTGTTGGTTATAACGCCGCTGCCTGCCCTGCCTGCGGCAATCGTGGGGAATGCCTTCGTCCCTCTCTGATCTATCTTCTTCTGTTTGGCGCCAGCCTTGGCAATATCGTCAAGGTATGCATCTGATCCTGGCATTTTGTTCTCCGGGACTCTCGGGTTCCTTAATGTGCCTCCTTCATGGTCAACGGATCCAAGCAGTCCATTCAAGGCATGGATCGCAAAGGAGGGATAGGCCCCTCTCGGACTCATCACAGGCCCTGGACCGAGCCAAACAGCCGCATACGGAGCAGCCTTGCCCATGCCTCTTGCGATTCGGATGATCTGCTCCTTAGGGATCAGCGTAACCCTGGCTGCCCATTCAGGTATCCTGTCTTTGAGCTCGATATTCCACCACTTCACCAGGCCGTTGGTATATTTTTCATTAAAGGCAGTCTCATCAACAGTCTGGCCCGCTTTGAAAAGATTCTTACCGTCTTTGAAGTCTCCTACAAATTCCTTGCTCCAGAGACCTTCTACCAGAATCACATGAGCAAAGGCTGTGGCCAATGCTCCATCCTCTCCCGGTTTTACCGGAAGCCATTCCTGTGCCTTTGCCGCCGATGGAGTGAACCTTGGATCAACCACCGCTATGGTGCCCCTGTCAAGAATATCACTGAATTTGTTAATGGTATTTGGCACCTGTCTATTCGAACTGATGGGATCGCATCCCCAGATCACAAGATACTTCGTCCGGGCGAGGTCATAATCCCTGTATCCCCAATAACCTTCCGTGTAGAATGGACCGAATTTCTCTGCTTCCGCACAGATAGCGCTGTGAGAAATATTATTGGGTGAGCCGAATAGCTTGGGTATGGTTCCATAGGCTAAAGCTTCTGTCGTAGGGGAATATCTTCCTCTGAAAAGCATAAATTTATGGGTCTCATTATTCTTTCTGAGCTCCATCATCTTGTCCGCAACCATATCCAGGGCTTCATCCCATGAGATGGGGACAAATTTGGGGTCGATCCCTCTTCCCTTTTGAGGGTTTGTTCGCTTCATGGGAACCTTTACCCTGTCAGGATCATAAAGTTCCTGAAGCATTAAATGTCCTCTCGGGCAAACATAACCGTTATTGGCTTGGCACAGCTGATTGCCCCTTACTTTAACCGCCCTGCCATTCTGAACAAAGAACTCGGCAGGGCACCACGCTGTACAGCCCTGACAGGTAGAAGGGACCCACTGGCCGGGCTCTGTTCCACCGCTTCCCTCTTTTGTGTCTTTCCCATTAGCCAAAGCATTAAGTGTGGGACCACCCAGCGCAACTGCCGCACCCGCAGAAAGACTCAATCTTAAAAAATCCCTTCTCTTGATTTCCATTTTTTACCTCCTTCCTTTTCCGGCTTGGTTCATCCTATGATTGCTTCCTCTATTTTCCATTTCTCCCAAAAATAAAAAGGGGGGCGAACCGGTCTTCCGTTCACCCCCCATGGGCTTATAACTTCAATTTACGATATTTTGGCGGAAAGTCAAGGCCTGTTTTTGATTGTGAAACTTTTTTTTAAGCAATCAGGTCAGGCCTGGGGATTTCGAATTCGCAAGGAACTCCGGTCTGGCAGAGGCCGCAGGCAGGAGGAGGGTTCTGTAAACCATATTCCAGCCGTTTTGCCTTTAATAGTTCGGAATTAATGTATTCCTGGCATCGATCCTTATCATGACCTTCTTCTGTGATGGCTCCGGCAGGGCATCTCGGGATACACTTTCCGCATTTCTCATTCCGGAAGAGGAGGCAGTTCTCTTTAGGATGACCGTACTTTTTCTCGCTCGGCGCCAGTTTCAGAAGGGTGACAACGCTTCCTATTCGTATGGCCATCCCTTTCGGAGTGATGAGACCGTCATTGAGGCTGAAGGTCCCAAGGCCACAGGTGTAGGCAATATGGCGCTCTGACCAGGGAGAAGCCCAGCCCACCTTTTCATCCCGGAAATATTGAAAATTGGGCATCAGGAGAGGAGCCACAGCCACAAAACCCAAATCCTCCAGGAATGCCACGACATGTCTTCGCAAAGCGTTATTGCAGGCCTCGCCGTAATCCCTTGTGTAGGCCCATAGTTTCGAAGGAAATTTTTCCTCTTTGCGATTACTTTTTCGTGTGTCCTCGGCAGTGGGCAATATCCATGAAATGACGCTAATCTGCTCCACTTCCGGCAGAAGAAGCTCTCTGCCTTTCTCCTTTAAGGCAGCAAGGACGATCTCTCTTGGCGTCAGATGGAATGAGCCAATCAACGACTTGAATTGGAAAAAGAGCGGATCGGTTCCCGAGGCAAACCCGACCAGAGGCTCTTCCCAGTAAGATCCGTTGTCCAGCTGGATTCTCCGGTTCTGGAGATTCTCGTGAATGAAATTTTTAATAACCTGTTCGAGAACCCTATTTGGATTTTTTAGAAAGACGACCTTTTCCACCTTTGTCATCGTTTTCTCCCTGTCGCAGAATTTCAGATCTCAAATCTATAGGTTACTTGAGTTACTTGGGTTATTGAGTTGTTTGGGTTAACCCAATAACCCAACAAACCCAATGAACCCAATAAACCCTTCAATTTGCGATTTGAAATGTATTTTTTAATCCTTCTCTAACTTCGTGGAGTCAAAGCCGCCTTTATCATGAATGCCCGCCAGCTTACAACGGCATTCCTCGATGGCCAGTTTTAATGCATCCATGGCTAAGGTGAAACAGGGGACTTTCTCTTTTGGCAACTGGGAGAGAACCTCCCTTGACGTCTCGTCCGATATCTTCAGGGCCTCATCAACCGTCATCCCTTTGATCCGCTCCGTCAAAATGGAACTGGTCGCAATGGCGGCCCCGCAGCCGAAGGTTTTAAATTTTGCCTCAACAATCTTATCACCGTTCACTTTGATAAACATCTGCATGATGTCGCCGCATGAGGCGTTGCCAACAGTGCCCACCCCGTCCGCATCGGGAATCTCTCCGACATTTCTCGGATTCTGAAAATGTTCCATCAAAAACTTCGGATACTTGGCCATCTCTTACCCCTCAATCGTTATGGTTTTTTTCATACTCGCTCTCCAGATGCCTGACCCTTTCTTCGAGCTTATTATGGAGCTGGAGAATCATCTTCATAATGTCGGAGAAGGGGTCCGGAAGATTTCCATGCTCGAAATCGAGTTCCTCCTTCTCGGGAGTGAGTGATTCCACAATGCGGCCCGGCACGCCGACCACCGTCGCACCCGGAGGAACAGTCCTCACCACCACAGAGCCTGAGCCAATCCTTGCGCCATCGCCGATGGTAATGGCTCCCAGGATGGTGGAGTTCGAACCCACAATGACACGGTTTCCAAGGGTGGGGTGGCGCTTCTTTTTTTCGAGGGTCGTGCCGCCAAACACAACGCCTTTGTAAATGAGGCAGTCGTCACCGATCTCGGTGGTCTCTCCAATCACGACACCCATCCCATGATCAATAAAGAGACGCCTGCCGATCTTTGCCCCGGGATGAATCTCGATTCCGGTTAACCCTCTGCTGATATGGGAGATCAGGCGGGCTGTGGTGTGCCATCCTCGCTTGTATAAAAAATTGGCAACTCGGTGGAACCAGATCGCATGAAGACCCGGATAGCAGAAAAAGATCTCCACATAATTTTTTGCCGCGGGATCTCTCTCTTTAATCGTCTGAATGTTTTCCTTCAACCGCTCCCACATGGCACCACTCTACTTTTGATGGTTGTATTCAACAAAAATTCTAACCCAGAAACGAGTCTAAATCCAATGTAATTCCTACGACAATGAACGTTAAACGATGAACCCACCCCATTGGAAGGATGGAATGATGGAATAGTGGAATAATGGGAAGAACGAAATCCAAATAGGTTTATCCAGCATTCCAATATTCCAGTATTCCATTATTCCGGAATTCCATTGTTTCTTTACAGGAATCCCTTGGGTTTTTGAGGCTGGGGTTTCTTTTCTTCTTTCTTTCCGCTTTCGATCTTAAATCCGGAGTCTTCGAGAATGAATTTGTCATCGCCGGGGGCGGCTTTGAACTCCAGCTGAAGCTTTTTAGCCTCCTTGATATAAGAGCCTTCTCTGAGGCGGATCTCACCATCCGGCACAACGACGATGGCCGACTCTCCGAGGACAGGGCATCTCTGCTCGCAAAACCCGCAGCCGTTGCACTTCGAGGCGATGACGACAGGGCGCCGATACCCCTCCACGGGACGGAAAACAATCGCATTGTAAGGACAGATCTCGTCACAGATCAGGCAGATCTTGTCCTGAGCCCAGACCAGGCACATCTCCTTGCGTAAGATGGCTGTGCCCACTTTGGCATGATTCTTCTCCTCAATGGAAACGGAGCGGATGGCCTGGGTGGGGCAGACCTTGCCGCACACATTGCAGTTCTGGTCGCAGGGAGCCAAACGAAGGTCCATCTTCGGCGTCCAGAGTCCCGAAAGGCCCGATTCCCAAAGGCAGGGTTGCAGTGTATTGGTCAGGCAGGACTTCATGCACTCTCCGCAGCGGATGCAGGTTCGTAAGAATTCCGTTTCAGGAATTGCGCCGGGGGCGCGGATGAGCTTGTGTTTACTCTGAAGCGGGGTGAAAGGAGTCTGCGTGGCTAAAAAACCGACTCCCAGTCCTCCAGCCAGGGAATAGAGGAACCCTCGGCGAGAAACATCGATCTTCGAATACTCCCCGCCTATGGGAAAGGAGACTGGAAAGGCAATAGCGTTCTGCGGGCAGACTTGAACGCAGGTCCGGCATTGGAAACATTCCCGGAGACGGGTCGTTTTTGGGTCCTCCGGAATGGCTCCCATGGGACAACTCTTCTGGCATTTCATACATTCATTGCACTCCGGACTGACCTTCCGTTTGAAAATCCCCAGTGGAGAGATCAGACTGAGCAGGGCTCCCAGGGGGCAGAGATAACGGCACCAGAAGCGGGGGGCGATCAGGTTGAGGGCTATAATTCCTCCGAAGATGAGGAGGGTAATGGCGGACATATAAAATACGGGTTGAAAATAATGTAGGTGAGAAAGGGATACCCATCCCATGGCTTTGGATATCGGACGAAGAAGGTCGAGAAGAAGATTGATCAGGGTAATCGCCAGAGGGTAGATGAAGAAAGTATAAAAGCGCGTCAGAAGCGCTATGGGGTCCATGAGGAAAGCCAGGGACAGACCGGTGACTGCGGCAATAATAAAAACGATCAGTAAATAGTATTTAATTTCCCTGAGACCCGATTCAGTCTTTAAACTCTTTCGATTTTTCTTTCGGAAGAGAAGGAGGTCCAGGAAGTCGATCGAAACCCCCATAGGACAGGCATAGGCGCAGAAAAACCTGCCGATGAGAAGCGTAGCCCCAATCGTCACAAGAGCCCAGAGAGAGCGGCCAATCATCTCCCTTGCGGCAAAGACAGCATTCAACCCCAACAGCGGATCAAGCCGGAGATAGATATCCGCCGGAAGCCAGTCCGGAAGTTTATAGGTGGCAAAAAAGAAGAGGAGCGAAAAAAGAAGAAGGGAGAGAGCCTGGAGGATTTTCCTCATGCTGACCCCTTAAATATTTTAAGTTGCTCGACATCGATCTTTCCAAGGCCCCGCTGATGAGCAATGAGCAGATGCTCCACCTGCCTGCCTTTAAAATTCTGGCCATACCACGGGACGATGGTGACTCCGTAAGAGTCCACCGCCACAGGGTCTGTCCCGGCGATGATGAGATTGGGTTTTTTGACATCGCCCGGTCCTCCGGGTCCGCCGGAAGCCATGGCCCGTGTGGCATCGATGATCGTTAACTGGGGCTTGATCACGGTAGCGAGATCAGACAGGGCCTGATTGATGTTGATTCTGGAGTGGAAGCTTTCCCGATCCCAGATCAGGCCCATGAGTCCCTTTAGGCCGAGGCTTACGCCTGTTGCGGAATGGGATTTGGCAACGGGAATATTGATCAGGACGTCGCTTTCCAGCGCATCCTTGATGATTTCTGCCCGGTCCAATACCTTTCCCTGGGGTATTTTTGTCTCTTTAAAGAACTTCCTATCCTGGAATGCCTGAACGTGGACGCCGGAAATATTCTTACATGCCTCTCGAATTCCACTTCTTTCAAGACAGAGTTCTGCCCGGTGCAGGGTATGATCCAGTATTAAGACTTGCCGGGCTCCCGCATGGATGCATTCCTGAGCCACGGTAGCAACAACAAGGGGATGGGTGGTGGCAGCGAACTCAGGCGTTCTGGCAAAGGACATGTTGGGTTTCAGCGCCACGCGGTCTCCCTTTTTAACAAAGCGGGAGATCCCTCCTATGGTCTCAAGAGCTTTTATTGTAGCGGCAGCAGGTTCTCCAGAGATAACCACAAGGTCATATTCTTCTTTGGCTTGCAGCAAGGCAGGGCTGCCGACAATGCCTAAGGCCACTCCTGCAGCAGCTTTTTTAAGGAATCTGCGCCGAGTTATTCTTTGATGACTATCCACGAATCACTCCTTTTATATTCGACTGAAATTTTATTATAAATGGCTCGAATGATATCAAATTGAACAAATCTTGAAAATTCTTACACATTGAAGTCTGAGAATTTATCTTATATTCTACGTCTTCCTATCAAGGTTGGCCATGGTCGAATGCGGACGCGAGTCTGTTCTATAACCACAATACTTCCTTGTTTCAGAGCTTTTGAGATGTTCGGAAGATTAGCGAGTAGTAGTTTTACTTGGGCATCAGGTCGTCTCGGAGTTGTCCTTCGAAAAAGGATTACGGAAGTCTTTTCTTTTCGGGGTAAAAAAAGGAAGGATCCAAAATCCGTATCCACTGAAACCAGTATTCTCTTCTCCTGGATGGCACATTCAAAAACAGCCTCGTCCTCCGCTGTTTGCAATCCATAATCACGCACATGTACAGCATCATATCCTGCTTCCTGAAGTCTTCGGGCAATCACTGGTGATAATGCATTGTCCACCAAAAATTTCATTACATCGACACCACGGGAAGCTCTCGCTCTCGAACTGCTTCGGCAGCATATCGCAACGCCTCAGTTATATCTTCAGATTTAAGGTCTGGATAGGCTTCCAGTATCTCTTTTTTGCTCATTCCATCGGCTACCATACCTACAACGGTCGAAACCGGAATGCGCAATCCCCGTATGCAAGGGACACCCCCCATCTGCTTAGGATTCACGGTAATCCGATTAAATTTCATTGCACCATTCCTCCACGACAGAATAGAGTATTATACGCATAAATTTATCAGAAACTCCGGCGAAAATCAAACTTACCAAACCTTCTTATTATAATGCTCTAATATCTATCAATCCCTTTCGTTACTTTTCACACAGTGATATACTCCGACGGGACATCTTTCAGCCGGGCCACATCTCGAATCTTCTTTGGGACGTTGAACCCAATCGAGCATTTCACCGGACAATAAGAACAGTCCTCGCAAACCCTGGAGGGAAGATTTAAGGAGACCACAAGGTCTTGAGCATGTGCAAGACTTCGGTAGTCATAAGTATACATGTAGGCCCGCATCAGATCAGGGATAGGAAGTTTTTCCGGGCATTGTCCTAAACATTGCCCGCACCCCTGACAGTATAATCCACGGATGGAGGCTTCCTTCTGCAACTCTAATTTTTCTGGTTCGGTGAGGGTCAGATCATCCATGATTGAAAGGTCGATCTCTATATGTTCAAAGGTGGTAAACCCGGTAATCACCGTATGAACGTTCGGATCCTGAAGAATCCATTTCAGTGAACCGGTGATATTCTTGATTGTCGGCGGTTGTTGGTAGGCGCCCCGGATCGCTTTCATGCCGATGATTCCAATACCCGCCTGAGAGGCTCTGGCAATGGCATTTCTCACTTCCGGATAATGTTTCTGTTTGAAGTTATAGGCGGTCAGAATGACATCATGCGCTTTGGAATCTGTAGCGGCATGAATGACCTCCGGTTCGTTCCCATGGGTGGAGACCCCGGCGAATCGGATTTTCCCGTCTTTCTTCGCCTGATCGAGCGCCTTCAGGACCGGCTCATACATGACCGATTCTTTTTTGGACACCCCATGTTGATAGAGGATATCCACATAGTCAACGCCCAGGCGCTTCAAACTGATATCCAGTCTCTTGAGAAATTCTTCGGTCGTTGCTCCGTCTGTGTAGAGACCTGTCGTTCGATTCTGGGGGAGATTCACCTTAGTGGCGATATAGTATGAGTCCCTGGGCCGTCCCTTTATTACTCCCCCAATGGTTTCCTCATTTCGGCCCTGCATATAGCCATGGGCCGTGTCAAGAAGTAGAATACCCGAATCCAGGGCCGTCCGGATAAGGTTAGGATTATCGGTGAGCATGACTCCCATATTGATGACAGGGAGCTTCAATCCCGTTTTCCCCAAAGTGCGGTAAACGAGCTTCTTCTCTTTTCCTTTTGCCTCGACGATTTTTACTTCCTGTTTCATATCAACCGGGGGAAGAAAAAAGAGTCCGCCGATCCCCGCCAGTGTTGACTTCATAAAATCCCTTCGACCAATCAATCTTTTCCCCACTGTCCCTCTTTCTCCCCCCAACTTTAGGCACTTTAGATCACTTTAGTCACTTAAAACTTTCTTTTTCAGGCCTTCCTCAAAAAGCTTGAGGTATTTTAAACGGAGAGAAACCTCATTAAGATTAAGTATACCCCAGATATATTTCCCTTGCCAGTGAAGGTCAATTTCTCCATGGTGGGGGTCTGAGAGGGTATAGCGGCCCTCTGTTACGTCCTTTCTTGGGCTCTTAATCGTCTGGAGGTATTTTTCAATCATGTTCTTGCACTCATCCCTATTTTCCCTCTCTATGACAAACAATTTGAACTTTTTGGCTTGAAGTTCATAGTCGGCGGTAAAGCTGGAATGTAGGAAAGCGTAGCCGAGAAAGTTCCTGGCAATAAATTTTTCAGAGTGTTTCTGTTTCCCCTCGGCGGGGAAAGCGGATAAGATGGAGGGAAACGATCCCTTCGGGCCTAAATTTTCAGCCGTCCTTTTAGCAAAGGCAACAAGCACCTCCTGATCCTCCGGTCCGGTATTGATGGCGCTTAGCTTTAAATAGTAAGGCCCTGTCAAAAAATTTAAAAATCCTTTCTCGTAATAGCCCTGGATTCCGATATCCAAAAAGTTTGCCTCGGGAAGGCGCTCCTGACTATAGATCCCAAAGGCATGAAGGGGGGTTCTGTGACGATAAACATCAACGGTCACTGAGGCTTTCTTTTCGTTCTGGTATTCGGCCACCTTCAATTCCTCAAAGTCATACATCAGATAGAGATCCGCCGCTCCATTGATGTATTCGTAAAGATTTTTTGGAATAAAAGTCTCGATCTCCCCGGATTGCTTCCATCCAGCGATCTCAGGAAATTTAAAGTCCTTTGCTTTAGAAATTGAGCTCCATAAAATAATAACTGTGCTCAACACCAAACAAATAGTTTTCATTGTTTTAGATCCTTTCTTTTTTACAGGTGATCCCGATTTTAGAACCCCAGGATATTCTTCCAGCTATAATTGAAAACGCCATCCTTTAATTGAAAGTTAGAGGAAGAGGCCGAAATGATGAACGAGGTGAGAATGGCTGGAGCTAAGTCTCTTGAGATCTTGTAAAGAGAAGAGGCATGTTTGGGCCAGATGGTCATTGCACTTTTTACCTCAAACAGATGGAGTCTCTGCCCAATCTCAAGCAATAGGTCTACCTCCAGTCCATCATAAGTCCGCAGGTAATAGATTGCAGGTGTCAGGCCAGAGTGCAGAAATCTCTTTAAAACGTCCGTCACAATCATTGTTTCAAATAGATTTGAAAAGCTCGGGCTGTTCAGCAAGGTGTCCCGGTCATGGAGGCCCAAAAGGTAAGAGGCAAGGGCTGTATCATTAAAATACAATTTCGGGCTTTTAACCAGGCGTTTTCCAATATTTTTATAGTAAGGGTAGAGCAAATAAATTTGGTAACTGGTTTCCAGAATAGACAGCCACCTCTTTATGGTGGTTACGCTTAAACCAATTTCTTTAGCCCATTCTGATTGATTGAGAATCTGACCCGTCCGGATCGCACAAAGCTTTAAGAATCTTTCAAATTGACTCAAGTCTCCGATATGAGCGATGTTTCGAACATCTCTCTCCAGGTAAGTGGAGATATAAGAACTGCACCACAATTGCCGATCCACTGCGCGTTTACTGGCAATCTCGGGATAACATCCCCGCAGAATAACCTCGCTTAAAGAAACTTTGTCTTCACATACCTGTTGAAGGGTCGATTCTTTCAACCAGGTGGCTGGATTTTGGGCAATCTCTCCCTTGCCTATCCGTTCGGCAAAGGAGAAAGGGAGAAGAGAGAGCACTGCGACTCTACCGGCTAAGGATTGGCTTACCCCCTGCATTAACGTAAAATTTTGCGATCCTGTAAATAACCATTGGCCAGGAGTTCTCTTCTGGTCGATCCGGGTCTTAATATAAGAGAGCAATTCCGGGACATATTGAATTTCGTCGATGATAACAGGAGGTGCATGTTGCTCCAAAAATTGAAGAGGGTCCTCCTTTGCCCTGATTCTTACATCGGGATCCTCGAGGGTTACAAACCGGTGGGTTTTTGAAAATAGGGCCCTTAGTAAAGTCGTTTTCCCGGATTGTCTCGGACCCGTGACTACAATAGCTGGGAAAGTCTTGAGGGCTCGCTGGATCACTCGTCCTAAAATACGAGGCTTCATACCCGTATTTTATTCCCTTAAAATTCAATATGTCAAGTTAAATTTTCAGGGTAGCCAAATCCTCCATTTCCGGCCACCTCGATCCATCGTATCAATTTAGCCTTATGAAAAGAAGAGTTTCAATGAGTTAATCGATCAAAAGAATCATCATAAAATCCCCCTTAATCCCCCTTTGCCTGCCTTTGGCAGGGAAAAGATTACCAAAGGGGGAAACCCCTGTCTCCTCCCTTTGGTAAAGGGAGGTAGGGAGGGATTTTACAAAGTTTTTCAAACAGCTAAAGTATTACGATCCATCAAACCGTGATAAACTCCGCCGGCACGTCCCTTAACCGCGCCACATCCCGGACCTTGCGCGGCACCTCAAACCCAATGGAACATTTCTTTATTTGGTTCTTCCGGCTTTTGTGTGGGTGCTTCCCCCTTTTAAGAGTAACCCCCCTTAAATTAAGGGGGGATGAAGGGGGGTTAAGGGAGTTATGAAATTCTTTCGGAATGATCCAACATTAAAGCAACGTCGACGGGAGTTGAGGCGTAATCAGACTGAGGCGGAGAAGGCCCTCTGGGCAGACCTGCGAAACAAGTAACCCCACCCAACCTCCCCTTATTTAAGGGGAGGTCACTCACTCAATACCCGGATGAACCCTTTAATTAAGGGACACTCCCCACTTCCTCTTCGGGGGTGGGATGATACAACCGGGAAAATGGGACGCTCTATTTTCTCAATATTATCGCTGACATTAAATAGAACCCTCCCATTTTCTTTCTGTTGGTTCTTACTTCTTTTCTGTGGGGTAATTGGCCTTTAGCCACTCTTCTCAGCCTCCTTTGAGGACATATACTTTGGTGAACCCATGTACTTCTATAAGTTCTCCAACGACACCAATACATATTTTTTCATTAAGTGAAGAACAATAAAGAACAAGGGTCTTATCCTTAGAATAATGCCCCGCCCAACTACCTGTACCCCATCCCATCCCAACTTCCCGAATAGCCCCCTTAATCTTCAAATCACTGGATGTATAGTCACTGAAATGGCGGAAATCCAAAATGACACAATCAGGAGTCCCAAGCATTGCCTTAAGTTCATCCTTTGTCATCCCGGGAACATCAGCAGATTGGGCAAAAGTGATGAATAATGGGATGGTTAAAAGAACGAGGTTCAAAACCGCCCAAAATTTCTTTTTCATTTTTTTCTCCTTTCTGTAAGAGATTAAGAAACGATAATGAAAAAGTCTCCCCAAAGGGGGTTTGATCAAGGCATTTTCTGGCGGCTCCAATTCATATTTTGCTCCTATGATATTTCGATGTCACTCCCGCCTGCCGAAGGGGGGGAGGGGATGAGTCAGCGGGTTTTTAGAAATCGAAGGTGATTCTGAAAATTTCCTTCCATCTTTTTTTATGTATCCAAATCCTCCGCACCTGGAACAAACGGTTCCAAATTTTCGACCATAACTGTTACAGTGAGGACAAGTCTTCATGCCAATTTTTTCCGGGTTGAAAGCCTTACTTTCCATTTCAGTGATTCCCCCTTCCTTCTCCCTATATCTTAGAAATCTTTCATGACGGAGCGTCCCCCACGCCTGCGTGTCCTGCCTCCGCCGGAGCGGCTTCGCGCAGGCAGGCGAAACGCTTGCCCGAAACGTTTTGGCAAAGAAAGGCACTCCGGCATGCAGGCACGAACAATGAAAATCCCCCTCAGTCCCCCTTTTCCAAAGGGGGATAATTACACCTCCCTTTGGTCTCCGGCCCAGCCTCCGGCTCAGAAGAGCCTCTGGCTCGGAGAGGGTTAAATAGCCTGCTCCCCCTCACCCCCACCCTCTCCCCTGCCTTCGCCGAAACGCTTCGTGCAGGCAGGCACCAGGGGAGAGGGGGATAATTGAAGTTATTCTGAGCTATATTTAAAAGGTGACGCCTATTATTATTCATCTCACCTCAGCGAGTTTACCCCCGTCTTTTCCTCCCATCCTATTCCGAATCTTTGATCGAAGAATTCTTTTAATTTTTCAAAAAGGCGCTTCCAGGCGGGCAGATACTCCAATTTCAATGCATCTTCAAGAAAAGGAAGAACCTCGCCGAGTTTCTCCTTGGGGAGGTAGGCGCGAGCTTTCATCTCAAAGGAACGTTTTAAAGCTTCCGGGCTCAGGGCATGGGCGGTCAGCATGGCGACAGGGAAATTGCGCTGGACAGCCATCTCCAGGAGGTCGAAACCTCGGACACCCATGATGTCGAGAATAACAAGATCATAGGTCCAGGAGACCATCTTCTCCACGGCTTCCTGATAAGTGGCGGCCTTTTCAACCATGCAGTTTGAACATGACCCAGCGATTTCCTCTTCCAGAACCGTCAGAACATCGGGCTCATCGTCCACCGCCAGAATTCTCTTGCCATTTAGAATCGATTCTCTCATGGTATCCCCTCCTTCTATTCTCAAATTTCCTTATTTTAAAGGCATCCTCCAGCTTGCCCATTCCTGCCAATTCAAACCCGTCTTCTTCTCCCAGTCCGATTCGAATTTAGTGTCGAAGAACCCCTTCAGTTTTTCATAAAGTCGTTTCCATCCCGGCACATATTCGTAAGCCAATGCATCCTCAAGGAAAGGGACGACCTCGCCCAGTTTCTCCTTAGGAAGATAAGCGCGAGCCCCTAACTCTACCGACTTCTTTAGGGCCTCGGGCGATAAGGCATGAGCTGTCAGCATGACCACGCGGAGATCCCGACTTACAGCCAGATCCAAAAGATCGAACCCCCGGACTCCCATGATATCGAGGATGACCAGGTCATAATTCTGGTTTTTCATGAGATCCTTCGCTGCCTCAAAGGAGGTTGCCTTATCAAACCTGCAACTTGGATAGACCCCGACAACTTCCTCCTCCAGAACCGCCAGAACATCAGGCTCATCGTCCACCGCCAGGATCCTCTTGCCGTTCAACACTGATTCCATATCGCTTCCTCCTTTCTTCTTTTAATTACGAGTCTTGGGTCGGTGGGTTCGCTTCGTTTAACCCACCCTACTCTTGTCTTCATTTTGTCTCTAAATTTAGGCCGTTACGCTATGCGCTATGCCCTACCTGTCCTCCGTAGCAGTTGCTGCGCAGGATGGATGCGCTATGCTATTTTCTAACGAAGGGGAGGGATCCGGATCATAAAAGATACCCCTGTTCCTGGTTTGCTTTTCAGTGTGATTTCTCCCCCCATCGCTTCCACAAGAGCCTTGACACCCGGAAGCCCAAGCCCAAGTCCAGGGATGTGGGCATGGCGCTCTAACCGAACGAACCGATTAAAGATTTCATTTTGCTCCTCGAGAGGGATTCCCATCCCATCGTTTTCAACGATACCTATGAGGTCTTTATTGCCGCTGATCGAAACACTAACCCGGTTTTTACGGTACTTCAGCCCATTGCTGATGAGGTTCCGGAAAATCTGTTCTATCTTCTTCTGATCGTGGCAGAAAGGGGATTGGCAATACTTCCCGGCAATCTCGAAGAAAATCCCATGCCTTTTGAGAATACGGTTGAATTCCTTGGCGCCCTCAGCCTGGCAGAGATTTTCAGCCACCTGGGGAGAGGTTGCTTCCAGCGCCCCTATGAACGACTCTTTAAGCGCCTCTTCAATCAAAAAAAGATCCTTCTGAAACAATCCCTCTCCGGACTTAAAAATCTCAACCATCTCTTTAAGAAGGGTCTGGGCTTTGTGGGTATTCCTCCCGATGCGTTCTATGGCATGTCTCTGCCGGTCGCTCAGAACCCCATACCGCTCCTTTTGGAGAAGGTTTGAGGTGCTTGTTGCGACGATGGACAAAGGCCCCGTGAGGTCATGGATAAGCAAATCGATCAGTCTCTCTTTTTCAGTCAGGTCCTCAAGATGGTGTGTTTCTTTTATCATGTTCGTTATCCCTGTGCGATCGATAGTGTCGTCCGGAGCTCACCCCCACCCTCACCCCTGCCTTCGCCGAAGCGGCTCCGCGCAGGCAGGCGTCGGAGGGGGAGGGATTTATTTAGAAAATTTCAAACATCTTTGGATAGGTTATGGCTGACCATACCACAGGACAAGTCACAGATCGGTCACAGATTCGCCCTGAAGGAGAAAAAAATTAAAAAGGGAAACAATTTAACGCTTTGCAAAAACTGATCTAATCCCCCTTCATCCCCCTTTGGTCTCCGACCCAGCTTCCGGCTCAGAAGAGCCTCTGGCTCGGAGAGAGCGGTCTCTGACCCGGAGGGCAAAAGGGGGAAATATTTTTACCTCCCTTTGGCCGCCGGCCCGTAAGGCCTCTGGCCCGGAGGGCAAAGGGAGGTGGGGAGGGATTTTATAAATTAATTTCAAACCGCAAGGAAAATGTAGGAAGGAGAAAGTGGACATGGATAAGGGAGGAAGAGATGGATGTAATGAAAAAAATCTTCTAAATCAAAAAGTTAAGTTAAACATTAAGGTTTTTTATTTGTCTGCACTTGAACGCTTCCGGTCAGGGTCTTGTAAATGGCCTGGGTTTTCGGGGAAGGGTCGATCCCCAGAGATGAGGAGAGCGCTTTTTTACAGCGATGGTAGACCTTAATCGCTTCCGTCCACTGGCCGAGCTTGTAGTAACAGGTCATCAAATGTTGGTACAGTTCTTCGGCAAGGTCATCCGCATCGAGGGCTCTCTCGTAGTATTCAACGGCTTTTTCCCACTGTCCTGCCTCCTCAAGGTAATCGCCCAATCTCATGATGAGGCGGTGAAACTTTGTCCTCAACCGATCGCGATAAGGAGCCATCCAGGGATGGTCATCATCCATCGGGAGAAAGTGTCCTTTGTAGAAGTTAATCGCTTTTTCGGTAAATTCTATTATCTCAGATGAACCTGATCGCAACCGGCTTCCTTTCCATAGGTCTTCGGCCATCTCATAAATCCGTTCAAACGCCCATGCATCCACCCAGCAGTGACGACGTTCCAGGGTAGCCGTTTTTCCATGCACGCGGATCGCTTTTTCGAGTCCCAATAACTGACGCAGGCGGGAAAGGGTGGTTGTGAAAGCGCTATGGGCGGCATCGCCATCGGAATCAGGCCAGAGGAGATCAAGGAGCTGCTCCTCCCTGACCTCCTTTCCCCCCAGCGCTATCAGGGCTTTGAGTAACAGGAGAGGTCTCCGCTGGACCTTTCCTGTGAATTTGATAGGCTCTCTATCCTTGATGATTTCAAATTGTCCGAGGGTGTAGATCGCTAATTGCCATGGCCAGGTTTCTGAATCGATCGACCAGGTCTCGGGAAAAAGATCATTCCTTCGGACAAGCCTCTTCCACATAGGCATGTAATCAAATTTTAAGACCTCTTCAAGAAAAGGAACCACTTCGCCCATTTTTTCCTTAGGAAGATAGGCCCTGGCTTTCAACTCAAAAGACCGCTTCAAGGCTTCAAGGTTCAGGGCATGGGCTGTCAGCATGACCACTTTGAAATTGCGTTGGGCCGCCAGAGCCAGGAGGTCGAAACCCCGGACACCCATGATGTCGAGAATAACCAGATCGTAGGTCTGGGATTCCAGTAGTTTGACCGCCGCCTCATAGGTCGTGGCTTTGTCAAACTGGCAGGTTGGGCAGGCGTCAAGGATATCTTCTTCCAGAACTTCAAGGATATCCTCTTCATCATCAACCGCCAATATCCTTTTTTCGTAAAGAGCCGACTCCTTCATCTGAAGATTCCTAAGCACAGATTACCATAAATACGCTAACGTATTTTTGAACCACATTTGAAGGTCCTTCGTCAGAAAAATCCCCCCTCACCCCCCTTTGATAAAGGGGGGAAATTGTTCTCCTCCCTTTTGTAAAGGGAGGTAGGGAGGGATTTAACGGGGGAATTTCATACGTTACCTTATTTAAGAAATAGACCACTAAGGACTCCCGTTCATCCATGTATTCATGGGAATAGGGTTGATTTACCATAATTCCTTTTTTCTTCCATGGGAAAAGTCACACAAAAGATGGACCCCCCTGAAGAGAGGCAGTCTTTCGTCTCTTGACAATGAGGGCACAGAGAGATTCTTCCCGGGCATAGATCCTTGTCTTTGGAAAGAAAGAGGCACCGCTGAGTGGCCACCGAGATATCGAAACCGAAGCGCTGGCCATAGACCTTCAATTTAAGAAGGTCAAGGCCTTTTCCCCCTGCGCCGAAATCGTAAGGTTTTTTAGATGCATAAAGCTCCGCGCTCTGAGTATGGAAGAGTCCGTCAAAGAGATGCCTCTGATTTTCATCGGTGATGCCGATTCCAAAATCCTGAACCTTAAGCTCAATCCACTGGGCCTTCTGCTCCCATTTCAGCCGGATCATTCCCTCATCGGGGGTATTCTCAATCGCATTGCTGAGCAGTCCTTCCAGAATATCTTCAAGGATTTTTGGAACCACGAAGACGGTGAGATTTCTCTCCCCATCGAGATGAATCCGGATGTCCCGGTAACTGGCCCGCTGTTTTGCTTTCTCCAGGGCTTTTTCAGCGAAAGAGAAGAGGAGAACATCCTCTTCTTCCAGCTCCTGGTAGGCGTGAATGATCTCATTCGTCTCCCTCTGGATCTCCAGGAGACGATGAAGTTGTCTCTCCAGGGTTTCAAATGATTTTTCGCCTGCTCCGGGATCACTTTGCATCTCGAGCTTCCGTTTCAAGATGCGAATACTCCCCTGGATCACAGAGAGGGGCGTTTTTAATTCATGAGAGAGATGATCAAGGGCGATGGTCTTTGCCCGATTGAGCCGCTCCAGTTCTTTTCGCGAGCTTTCCAGAGCCTCGATGCGGGCCTGATAGAGCCTGACATTCTCGATGGCCAGAGCCGCTTGATTGGCCAATGTCTTCAGAAGGTTGATATCCTGTTTCTGGTAGAATTTTCCCGATTTCTTATTTCCGAGAGACATCAGTCCGATGAGGCGCTCCTCGAAGATCAGGGGAATGATGACAGCGGCCTCGAGCCGATCAAAGGTCCTTTTACACATCTCTTTTTCTCTTTCAAAGAGAGGATCTTCTTCAATATCGTACTGGGTCACTTCTTTCCTTCTCACTTCGAGTTTCTGAATCAGGGGATCGTCCGTCGGCAATTTCAATTGTACGGAATCGGCGATGCATTCATAAAACGGCTCCTTCGGGTTCAATGCCAGGACAAGACTTTTTTCAGCAAAGAGGACACCCGAGGCGATTCCCAGCATCTTCTTCCCAATTTGATCGAGACTCAGCAGAGAGCGCATGGCCTCGCTGATCCGCTGGACCGTCTCCTGATAATCGTATTCGAGGCGGTAAAAGATTCGGTCAATAAATTGTTGGATCCGGTTGCGAGCCAAGTTGAAAAAGAAGAGAACGCCCAGGGTAAAAATGATGGGGAAGGCGGCAGTCCCTAAAAACTCGACCTTTCCAAAGATGAGCGGGGGCCCAAGGGCGAATAAGGTATAGAGGGCCGCAATTCCAATCGTTGCGAGGACATATCCAAAGGTGCGTCTGATCGTATTATCAATATCGAACAGATTGTGTTTGACAAGGGAGTAAGCAATGCAACATGGGAACGCTAATAGAAAAGGAAGGTGATAATTAAAGTTGGGAACAAGATAGATATGAAAAAGAGCGTTGATCAACGCATCGGAGATGTAGACCATTGAGGAAATTGCAACTCCCAGAAGGATCATCTTAGACCGGAGCCTAACCATCGGAGAAAGGGATCTGAGCCAGAGTTGCAGATTTGAAAAGATAAATATGAGCGCGGCAAGCGTTAAATAAGCGATGAGAAGAATAAACCATTTCTTTGGGACATCGAGGAGTTCTGTAACCGTGCTTCGGACGATCAAAAAAAGAATCGCCGAGGCAAGGTAAGGGAGGAGTTGGGCGTAAGGGTATTTTTTGAAAATGTTACGTTCTTCTGGAAAGGCCATGGCCAGGTGGATCATCAGTGTGGGTGCGAACGCATACAGAAAGATATGGATCGTTCCAAGCCATTTGGGTGTCATAGGGCCTATTTTGAAAATAAATGTGAGCAGGAGTCCCATGGCCGTGGTGGAAATAAAAAAGATCCAAGTCGTTCTTCGATAGGGCTTCATGAGAAAGGCTAATATTCCGATAAAGATGTAGCAGAGTCCCGCAAAGTATGGGAGGCCGCTCATGACGAAAGCCCTTTGGATTCCTATCGGGATGTTTGTGACGGTGGCCTCGTATTGCCGGCCTTTTCTTTCCAGGAGATAGATATTTTTAGACCCTATTTCCAGATGTAAAGCGGCACGGAACTCTTTCATATTTAAAAAGGTGTTCCCATTCACCTTCAGGATAAGATCTCCCACTTCAATCCCCGCTTTACGGCCAATCTCAGTGACAATACCCACAACTCTAATCCCCGTGGCGCTACGGACGTAAAAACCTCGATCCGGCAGGTTTCCCCAGGTGATAATGTTATAAAGATAGAGCAGGGTGATCGCGAGGGTGATCGTGAGCAAGCTAAAAAACGCGATTCGGGAGAAAATCTTTTCTTTCGCAGTCATCTTTTTCCCTCACTATTGATCGGCAGTGCTTAAGAAAAAGATCTATAAAACTTTTTCCGTACGGGGTGGCTTGACTTCTTTTCGCCCCACGGAGAAAGAACACCTGGCGGCTCTGATAAATGGCGGAACCGGTGAAGGCTTCCACTCAGGAGCTCTCTCATCAGGGGTTGCAGTGATGCCCTCCCTATTATTGATGACCAGTTCCGCACGGTATGTCCCCAATGCTTCGGTGTCGCTAAAGAGCATGCCGTAGACACCGTCATTCGCCCGCTCATCACCATGTCCTTTCCAGTTGCCATCATCGTATAGCTTAACCTCAACCAATTTCCCATCCGGTTTTCGAACGATTCCGGAAACACCCGCATTGGCTACGGAGACGCCCCCCGCGTGAACAAAGGCCTGAAGAATGGCTTTCTCTCCGGGTTTGTAAAAGGCTTGCCTTGGAGAAACTCGGCAAGAGAGCCCCGGGGTCCGGATCATGGCTTGAACGGTATAACGGATCTGTTTGTGACCGGTTTCTATCTTCTTTTTAGCAGTGACGGTCATCTTCCATAGGCCGGTTTGTGGCTTTTTTATTCTGTAGAAGGTGTAGTGTTTTTTCGAAACATATTCTACACCGGACGTTCCATGTCCAATCATAGAGCCATCCGGCTGTTTCAATCTTAATTCAAGGCTATCAGGACCATCAGGCCAATGCAGCACAAAAATT
The DNA here is from genome assembly GCA_001798855.1 of Deltaproteobacteria bacterium RBG_16_49_23. Lineage (GTDB taxonomy): Bacteria > Desulfobacterota > BSN033 > BSN033 > UBA1163 > RBG-16-49-23. Next base: position 29,517 of record MGQQ01000105.1, read on the forward strand.
TCTTCGTTAGTGAAACTGTCAACGAATATACCGTGCTCCCGGGAAGCCCCCAGCTCCAGTTGTCCCGTCGCCTCAGGATAAGACCCCATGGCCCTTATTTCAGCGGAGTAATTCGCATAGATGGCCGGAAGCTCGGCGGCGTTCAGGGCATGGGTATACGATCCTCCTGTCTGATGGCTGATATCAAGCAATGTCCCTTCGTCCAGAGGATAGGCAGGATGAGCAGGGTCTCCAAGGCCAATGGTGAATACCTGAACATCGCGGTCAATCAAATCCGGAAGAACGTCCAATGGAGTCTCTGATCCAAAGTTATGCACGCCGTCAGAGAGAAGGATAATCGCTTCATCCACGTTAGCATCCGGAGACACCGTTCCCTGTCCTGTGATTTCATTGAGAGAGTGTCTCAGGCCATCGCCCAAAGCGGTCATGTTTTCCAAGCGGATAGCGTTGATCGCATTAATCGCTTCGGTTCTTGTATCCGGAGTTATTGTTACATCGTGCATGGGGTAGTCGGAAATGGCCGTGTTCGAAAAGGAGACCACGCCAATTGCCTCTCCCACATCGTACTCGCAAAGGTCAACAAAAAGGGAGGCGGCTTCCTTGGCTAATCGTTCTTTATCGTCCACACTCATGCTGTAAGAACGATCAAGCGCTAAGGCTAACCGTAGGTGGTCACCGATGTTTACCCAGAGGAGGTTTTTCCACCCCGGTGGCTCCTTGGAGTCTACTCCAGCAGGAATTCTTAATCCGAGACCGTAGTGGCTGTTACAATGATTGAATATCTCTTCCCAGCACGACATTTGGTTGATATTCTCCTGGCGATTCATCGGATTCGTGATATGAGCAGTGGAAAGTTGAGCATTTGTTGGAGTGCACCATTCCGTCCGATGATGTTTTGGACAACTCCATGTGCCCCCGTCCATGATGCAAGCGATCACGCTGTTTAGCGACACACAGTAAGCGCCGAGATACTGACCATCGTCATATTCATCATGAAGGTTAAAGACATAGTGGCCCAATTCATGGACGATTCCAAACTGCCCTATTTCAATGCCCCACGGGCCATCGTGATTTGTGAACTGGTGTGTCCCGGCATGGAGTGTTATATGCGTGTCAGGGATTCCAAGAACACCAAAACCGGAAGAGTCTGCCCCACCCGTACCATTCAGGACCCATACATCAGCCTTACTCTGAAAGGCAGTGTTTGTTGATACCCTTACCGTGCCGATACACATCTGTCCGTCCGTAGAGTTGAAGAGTAATTTCGATGCCTCTTCGAAAGCCTTCTTCATAATGGTCAAATCTGATGGAGTGTAAGCATAATAAAGGTTGAGATTCAAAAGGTTTGGAGTTCCCCTGCTCATCTTTCCTGAACCCATTTTAGCCTCCCTGGGGTTAGGTATGATGCCCACCCCATATAGAGTCCCTTACAGACATTCGAAGCTTACAATGTTTTATGTTAGAGTCTGGCGCTTACGCCTGCCTGCGTTAGTTATAACCCCCAACGACACGACCATGGAAATCCAGGCCAAATAGTCTCCGTATTGCGTATAGATCGTATTAGATTCAAGAGGGATGACGCACCCATTCATCCTACCCCGGACGAAGAGCTCCTGGCCCTTTTCATCCTTTACGCTATCCAGGATTCTTCCGTAAGGGTCAATGATGCATGATACCCCTGTATTAGCGCATCGAATCACAAAGATCCTGTTTTCAACGGCACGAAAAACACTAATGTAAGCGAGCTGATAGGGAGCAGCCGTTTTCCCAAAACGGGCCTCATTGGTCATATTAACTATGAATTGAGCCCCCTTCCTGACAAATTGGCGGAATAAATCAGGGAAGACATTCTCCCAGCAAATGGTGACTCCAAAACGAAAGTCATGAAGTTTGAAGATGGTAAATTCTTCCCCTGCGGCATAGTTGACGGATTCCCTTATGTTGAGAAGGGACCAGGGAATAACCCTTTGGTAGGGGAGGTATTCACCGAAAGGAAAGAGACGAACTTTATCATACCGCTGATTCATCACTTCCACTTGCTCAGGCTGGATACAATAAGCAGAGTTCAGATACTTAAATTCGACGGATTCCTTTGCGTCAAATTTCTGATGCTGGGCGCTCCCCAAAAGGAGAGGTGTCCCTAACTTTATCACGATGTCTCTTATTTCAGTCCGGAGACTGGGGTTAAGACTGATCGACCCAGGAGTAGCCGTTTCTGGCCAGATGATCATGTCTGGTCGATCTTTCGAAGCTTGCAAAGTGAGGTCGGTGTAAATCTCCATGATCTCCCGAGCATACTTTGAGTTCCACTTTTTGGTCTGTTCGATATTTCCCTGTATTAATGAAACCCTGATAACCTTCCCTGTGATCGGCTTAGAGATGATGATATGGCCGTAAATCAACGCAAAAATAATGAATGAGGCAGTTGTCATTACTAATATTACCCCTCCCCTTGACCTTTTTAACCCGCCCAAAGCAGGCAAAGGGAGGGTGGAAGGGATTTCAGAAGGGCGGGATAAGAGTGACCTTTGCCACTCGAAAAAGAGAGAAGCCAGAGCCGAATTAACCATTACAATCAGAAAGCTGATGCTATATGTTCCTGCCAGAGACGCAATTTGAATAACGGATGGATATTGATATTGAGAGTGAGCCAGCAATGCTAAAGGAAGAGCCAAAAAAGAAAAGTTAGAACGGATGTATTCAAGAGAAACCCAGATGAAAGGAGCAACAGAAAGGGCAGCGGAGATATTCCAATATCTGGATATGAAAGTGAAGGCCAACCCGAAACATCCCCAATAGGGTCCAAGATAAACCGCTAAGAGAGCATGATGAAGCAGGGTGTAACCCGAGACCTCCAATATCCAGTAGAAGAATCCCGCAAAAAAAAGGATCCCACAGGTCAGGGATAATAGGAAACCGTGAGAGGGGCTCTTGTGAGAAAGAGCCAGGAGGAGAGGCAAAAGCGCCAACCATGCCAAAAAACCCAGACCAAAATTGGGAAACGAGAGCACAAGAAGCAGAGAAGAGAGAAGGATGAGAGAAAAATTTCTTACCCATCCAGGAAACCTTAAGTCAATCGGATCATCCTTCATATTTTTGAATCAGACGGGAAGAAAATCCTCCCCCCTCCTCTTTAAGAAAAATTACTTCTTGGTCGGTGGAAGAGCTTTCGTGTAAAGAAAAAGTTCAAGTTCCCCCATAATCATAGCCTCTGGTTCTACCTTGGTTGGATCTCCACAGAAGTCTTCCCCTGTCTTTTTTACTTTTGAAAGATAAACCTCCGCCGATGGCCAGCCAAATGCTTTGGCTACACCTGCTTCCATTGGCTTGTCCCACCAGCGCTTTTGAAGATAGGTCTCTTCATACTTGCAGAGATTCTTTCCTTGGGTTACCGGCAAAGGAAGAGATAACAGGTGTGGACCCCTTGTTTGCCTCCCAATGGGAAGCTTATTATCCCCTAAAAATTGATTAAGCTTGATCCATTTATCCTGCCCCCCCTGCCTGACTCTTACCTTATTTTGTTTTGTCTCCCATTTCAACAGGACGTGCACATTGTAGTGCGGATTTTGAATCGGCTCCTGTTTATCATAGGCCGCGGTGAAAAACCCTTTGATATAGGCGCCGAAGACAGTAGAATCCGTTAAAGGATTATAAGGGGGAGGTTCCTCTCCTCCTCCATCACCTAAAACCACTCCGTAAAAACCAAAAGAGAAAATAGAAGCCATCAGTAATACGAGCAAAAAGTTCCTTTTCATATTCATTCCCTCCCCGTTGATTTGGAATTAAAAACGTTACCTATTTAACGCCTTAATAAACTGTCCCAAAAAATAAAGCCTGGCGTCGGTATGTTAACGTCAGGCTTTATTTACATAAGGCTTCATCCACCTTTCCCCCATGGGTGGTCAAGCTTAAGCTGAAAAACAACGACAAAATGAAGAGGTTACATTAAAACC
>MGQQ01000106.1 GCA_001798855.1 Deltaproteobacteria bacterium RBG_16_49_23
GGAGTGCCTGATCCAAAGTTTGGTGAGGGGATCAAGGCTGTTTGTGTCTTAAAGCCGAATGTGAGATTGTCGGAACAGGAATTGATCGATTTTGTCGCCGAAAGGATCGCCCGCTATAAAAAGCCACGGTATGTCTCTTTTATCGATACTCTTCCGAGAAGGGAAGATGGCTCCATCGATCGAGAAAAGTTGAAGGCCGAGCACGGCAGCCTCGGAGAAGGTTAGGTGGATCAAGCGTTACACTCAACCCAAATCCCGACATAGAAATTTACCGTCCACCGTAAATCCCCGCCCCTTGCGGGAGGGGACTAAGGGGAGGGGTAACCATTAGAGTGATTTATCACCCTCACCCTCTCCTTCTCCCGTTAAGGGAGAGGGGAATGATGGAGAATTCCTATCTCTGTTTTTGGGCTCAATCCTTCCCTTTTATAATCTCCAGAAACATCAGGATCTGCTTTTCGACCTGTTGGGGCGCATAGCTTCTTGAATCCGTATGATCCGCCTCAATGATCAGCCCGGGTCTCCCTGTCAGCCGGGTCACTTCCCGCCTCATATCGTATTGTCCCAGAGAGTAGGGTTTACAGCTTCGGTTCGAGTGCATGATAAAACCATGGGCTCCGTATCGCTCGGTCAAGTTGACCATCTTCTTGATCTTGTAATTCAAACCCTGATTGAGGTGAATGACGGCATAAGCTCTGGCCAGACCCTCCAGAGGCTTTGTGAGGTCGAGGTCATCGAGCACCCAGGCCGAGGTGTAGGTATCGGCAACCAGGACGGCGCCATGAGAAGCGAGAAGCCTGGAGAGATTGCGGATGTCGTACCAGATCGGGATATTATCCCAGATCAACCGGATCTCCTCACGGGCGAAGGCTCCTGTTTTTGTCTTTATCCTTTCTTCCAGCTCTTTTTTGAGTTTTTTGTAATAATGGACCGCCCACCGGGTTCCCCGGAGCGTCACAATGGGAGCCATATGGATGAAGGCGTCAAAGGCGGCAATCGGAGCGGGATGGTGGCGGGAAAGATCCAGGATCTCTTTCCACAGGGAGATGGTCTCGAATGACCGGGCGGACACTTCTTCAAAACGGCGCTCTGAAAAAGGCCGTTTCAATTCTCTCTCCAGAAAGGAGATATAATCTTTCATCTGACCCTGAATGTATCTCAGGGTATGTTCGTGAATCTCATCATGGATGAAGGGAGTATCCAGGAAGAAGAGGGGCACATGAAATGCCCGGGCTTGAATCTCATACCATTTGATCACCGTGCCGCAGATATTGTTTCCGCAAACTAAAAAGTCAGGCTTCGGAAGGCGGCCGATGGGTCCTTTTCCCGTCAAATAGGATCCGAGGTCCGTGAGAGCGTAGGAACAGAGATCATGGGAGTATCCTTTATGCTCTGCCGCTTCGCAGAGAGAAGCGGACATCCTTGAGGCTCCGCACATGGCCCCATAGTTTTCCGGATAGAAGGGAAGGGCTCCCATCGCATAGAGAGGCTCAACCGGGCCGCCACTGGTGATCCATGCCACCTTTTTACCGAACCAGGAGGGATGCTTCACCATAAAATAATAGGCCGTCATCAAACGACGGTATGCCCCTGTCGATTGAATCGGCCGGTAAGGGTTGGTATCAAACTTCTGCTCTGCCATCATTCTCTTCCAATATCATTGCGGAATGCGGATTGTGGATTGCGGAATAAAGATACAGCAAAAAAGATATTGTTTTTAAAAATCTAATCCGCATTCCGAAATCCGAAATCTAAATTGGAGAAAGCATTTCTACAAACGCCTGAATCCTGATCTTCAGTTGCCCGATCGAATAGGATGGATCTTCCACCTCCAGAAGCAATGTTGGAAACCCCTTTGATTCGAGGGAAGATTTCAGGTCCGGGTAGTCAAAGAAGTGAGTCTCACAGTATTTATAAAGGAGGAAAATGACGCCTTTCGCTCCGGATTTCTCCACCTCCGTTAAAAGAGTCTCAATATGGGCCTGGGCTCCTTTATGTTTGGTGGGACATAAAAAGTTGGTGAGGTAACGTTCAGCGAGCGCTTCTATTGGATCGATATCTTCCCGTGTCATGAGCCGAAGGAATCGAGCGCCGCTGCATAGATCGTCAGAGACCATCTGTGCGCCTGCCTCTTCGATCATAGAAAAATAAGCGGGAGAATGGAGCATATTGCCTATAAGGTAAACAGGGACATGACCGCTTTTTCCCTCTTTATCCCGGGGTAATTCATCCAGGTATTTCGTTAAGAGTTCAACATACCGGCCACGATCCAACAGGTATCCGGCCCGGATGATACGGGCAAAGTCACTGCCGGATATCCGTCCGGGCCATTCCATCCTGAGATGATAAAGCCTTTGAACTTTTTCTCTCATTTGATTGAAGATCCGGATAGAAGCCCTCAGACCCTGCGGCGTTATCTCCCCGACATTGGCTTCAAGGAAGGTTTTGAGTCGCACGATTTCCTCTTTCAAAAAAGGAAGGGAGCGTTCCGAATTCAAATGGGCGGGCATCATGAAGTTGAACTGGAGGGGGATCCGTTTCTGAAAAGCAAATGCCTCCGAAAGACCCTTCATTGCGTCGCAGGTGTGGGTGAAGATGACCCCTTTCAGGAAATCGAGTTCCCCCTGGAGCAGGCTTTCCAGCGAGGATTTTACAAGATGGCAGCAACCCGGGGGGAGATGGGCGGGAGCATGAGACATCTTCACCGGGAAGCCCATCAGGCGGAAAGGTAAAGCCCCTGCTGCATGAAGGAGCTCTTCCGGAACGTAGGGGCAGAAATAACCGATGGGAACGCGATCTCCGGGAAGTTGGGAGGCCATCTCCCTGAACTCCAGAGAGGTGATGGCCTTGAATTCTTTATCCACTTCCAATAAGGATATTTCTTTACGCATAACCGATGTTTATATTTAACTCAGATGTGAGGTTATTTCAATGTTGAAATATGATTACGGATGTAATAAGTTGTAAACATGAGAATAGTCTTTGATGCCTCAACCCTCATCCTGCTTGCCAAGACAGGAATTCTAAGGGAAATTACAAAGGAGGTTGAGATTGTTATTCCTGATAGAGTAAAATCAGAGTGTCTTTCGAAAGAAGGGACGGATGCTTTGTTGATTTCGATCCTTATCAAAGATAAGAGAATCGAGATAAAGAAGGTCGAAAATGTGGATGCGATTAAGAAGATTCAGAGGGACTTTAAAATAGGGGCCGGAGAGGCGGAGGCACTTTGGCTGGCGAGAAGATTTGATTGTCCATTAGCTGTTGATAATGGTCCTACAATAAAGGCGTGCAAGGTGATCGGCCAAGAATTTACAACGGCGCTCCATTTTCTCATGAACCTTGTTTCGAAAAATAGATTAGATCTCCCGATGGCTATGGCCAAGCTTGAAAAACTGTCCGGTTATGGCAGGTATAGCAAGAGGATTATCGAGGATGCTGTGAGACGTCTGAAAGGAGGAAACTGATGGGAGTGGTTAGTTTGCGTTTAAAGGAAAGGGAGTTGAAGAGGCTTGATGAACTTTCAAAGCTTGAGCGAAAGGATCGATCGGCAATGGCCCGTGAGCTTCTTGAATACGGTTGGGAGTTTCTTATGCTCCGACACTACAAAACGGGTAAGCTTTCGCTGGAAAGTTTGGCAAAGAAGCTTGATCTTTCGATAAGTGAGACGATCGACCTTCTTGCAGAGCTCGGTATCGAATCTCCAATTGAGTTTGAAGACTACCTCAAAGGATTTGAGGCGTTCAAAGAATTGGAAACGGAAATGAGTCCAAGTCTAAAGAAAACGTGATGATTCCATTACAATATTTTGACTCCCCTCATCACTCTTCAATGGATTACAGTTTGCCTTTTGTGAATTGAAAAAAGAGAGGGAATCTGTTATGTACTCCTAAAAAATCGTGGAGGAGAGAATGAAGATTCGGTCTCACAAAAACCTTTCGATAATAACGGTCGCAATGCTTTTTTGCTTCATGATCTTTGTTCCCGAGGGTTTCAGCAAAACGGCTAAAAAATCGTCTCAAGCGAAGCCCTCCAGGGCTGAATCGCCTCAGTCAAAGGCTCTGCCCTCTTCGAAAGAGACTCCGGCACCATCATCCTCCAAGAATCCCCTTCAGTGCGACTCTCAATCTGCTGTCCTAATGGATGGGGTGACGGGTGATACCCTCTTCGAACAGAACCCTGATCTGAAAATCCCGCCTGCCAGTTTCGTCAAAGTCCTCACGCTCTATGTCGTCTTTGATGCCATCCGTGCCGGACAGTTGAAGATGGAGGATATGGTGACCGTGAGCGAGAAGGCATGGAAGACCCAGGGCTCGAAGATGTTCATCCATGTGGGGGACAGGGTGAAGGTGGAGGATCTAATCAAGGGGATCGCCATCGCCTCTGGAAATGATGCCTGCATCGCCATCGCTGAGCATCTGGCAGGCTCCGAGGAGGTCTTCGTCTCAAAAATGAATGAGAAGACGAAAGCTCTGGGAATGAAGAACTCACAATTTAAAAACTCCCACGGCATGCCTTCGGACGATCAATATACGACAGCCATGGACATGGCCATCCTGTCACGGCGGTATATTGAAGATCATTCGGCGGCTTTAACGATCCATTCGACCACTGAATTCGAATACAACGGAATTAAGCAGGGGAACCGGAATATCCTTCTGCAGAAGAATATCGGCGTGGATGGTTTGAAGACAGGGCACATCGAGGAATCAGGATATCATCTCGTGGCGACCGCAAAGAGGGACGGCCAGAGGATGATCGCAGTCGTGATGGGGTGTGACAAGGTGAAGAAAAGGGCGCCCGAGGCGCAGAAATTACTGGAATATGGTTTCAAGAATTTTTCTACGGTGGAGGCAGTCAAGAAGGGGGCCCCGTTTGGACCTGTCAAAGTAAAAAGAGGAAAGTTAGACCAACTGAGCCTCACTGCTTCCGAAGACGGCAGGGTGACCGTGCCAAAAGGGAAAGAAAACCTGGCGTCCGCCATCCCCCAGTTGCCGGCCTTTGTGTCCGCTCCCATTCAGAAGGGTCAGGTTTTGGCAAAGGTTCTCGTCCAGAAAGAGGGAAAAACGATAAAAGAAGTTAACCTCTTTGCCTCATCCGATGTGCAGAAGAGCTTGATTCCTCCATGGCCGGTCCTTGTAGGAGGTCTTTTGGGACTTCTCTTCCTCGGCTTAATCGGGTTCTGGTTTTTTCGACGACCTGCCCGGAGAAAGCTCTAAAAGATGGCAATATGCTTTCAAAGCAGATTATCCAAAACGAAGTTGATATCGAGGAGTCCCTGAGCAGGATATGTCACCAGCTGCTTCAGAAACATCCCCAGTTGAAGGAGATGGTCTTGGTGGGGATCCGGTCCGGAGGAGTCTATTTAGCGCAACGCCTGAAACAGAAGATCTTTCAAAAGAGCGGAGTTGACCTTCCCGCTGGAGTCATCGACATCACCCTCTACCGCGACGACTGGACGAGATTGACCCAGACCCCCGAGGTGAAGAAGGCCGATATTCTTTTTTCGATTGAAGACAAGAATGTTCTTTTGGTTGATGATGTCCTTTTTACAGGGAGAACCATCCGGGCTGCCATCGATGCTCTATTAGACCTGGGCAGGCCTCGTAGGGTGGAATTAGCCATACTCATTGATAGGGGCCACAGGGAGTTGCCCATCCACGCCGACTATGTTGGAAAGGTTCTTGAAACCTCCAGACAGGATTCGATCAATGTGGAACTGAAGGAGATGACCGGCGTGGATCAAGTGGTCATCGAGCACGGGAAGTATCCCAATCCCTAATTCGGATTTCGGAATGCGGATTTCGGAATGGAAATCAAAAATCATAAAATTCCGCATTCCGAAATCTGCAATCCGCATTTGATTATTCTTTAATCGAACCATCTTCCTCTAAAATTTCACCGGAACCCAGCGCTTCCCTGACCATGGAGCAGATTCTCGCAAAGGCTTTTGTCTCTGACATGGACCGTTCGCGAGGTCGATCGAGTGGAATGGAGACAATTCTGGCGATGCGACCTGGCCGGTGGGATAGAACGACCACGCGATCCGACATGAAGCAGGCTTCGGAGATGGAATGGGTGACCATCAGGATGGTCTTTTTTGTCTTTGACCAGATGTCGAGCAAAAGCATCTGCATCGATTTACGGGTGAGATCATCGAGGGCGCCAAAGGGTTCGTCCATCAGGAGAAGAGGGGGATCGAGAGCAAGGGCCCTCACAATGGCTACCCTCTGCTGCATGCCTCCTGACAACTCTCTGGGATAGTAGGACCAGAATTTTTGATCGAGCCCCACCATTTCCAGGAGCATCTCAATCCGTTTGACCTGTTGCTCGGCAGGAAGCCTGCTTTTGGCAATTCGAAAGGGGAGAAGGCAATTTTCGAAGATGCGATACCATGGGAAGAGAGTCGATTCCTGGAAAACGATCCCGTAGCCGCGGGTCCTTCTTAACTCTTCGGGAGTCTTTCCTTCAATCGAGATTTCCCCTTCGGTAGGACCTCCTTCATCACCGATATCTCCGAGGAGTTCGAGAAGGGTGCTCTTGCCGGAGCCTGATGGTCCGATGAGGCTGACGAATTCACCCCGGAAAACCTCCAGGGAGACTCCCCCCAGAGCCTCTACATCCCGATCCTTAAAAAACTTCTTCACATTGATCAGGCGGATAGCAATCGGAGGAGGAGTTTCTGAATTCATTTCTCTCTTTTAGATCTTAAATGGATCCTAATCTATAATAAAATATTTTTTGTATCGGTAGATCTTTTTCTAAGGGTTTTATATACAGCGACTAAAATCATAGTAAAGGATGTCATTCCTGCGAAAACAGGAATCCAGGAAAACACTGGATTCCGGGTCAAGCCCGGAATGACAAACTACATAAGACTTATGTCGTCATGCATAGCAATAGCTGTAGTCTTAAACTTCAACGAATTCTGACCCCCACCCGCACCCTCCCCCGTTAAGAGGGGGAGGGAATGATTTCTAATGTCCTCTTCATTTGGGTGAAGTCGTCCAAAGCGCCTTAAAGTATTCTAACAAGGTGGGATTAAAATCGGAGATTTTTTTTTGAAATTCTTTGCTCCTCACATCCACGGTCCATTGATCCCAGTCTTCTTTTTTCGGATCCATCCCCAGGACCTGCATCTCCCGGAGGGTGTGGAGAGAATATTGAATGGGATCGTCCAGGCTTTCACCGATATCGCCCACACAGCACATCCGGGTTCCCTGGTAGCGACGGAAGGCTTTCTCAAATAATTTTCTTGTCGTGATGGAACCAGGATTGGTCACAGGAAGGTCGGTGAGAGGAAGGCCCGGGAGGTTTCCCTCCCGGGAGACCTCAAAGATACACTGGGAGAAGACGGGAATCAATTCCACCCCTTTTTCCCGGCATTCCTGATAGATTCGTTGAATGCCTTCAAGGCTTCCGCAGGCTGTAAAGATATAGACCTTTTGGGGGAGGTGATGAGCAAATCCATTTCTTAAGAAGAAAGCGATGGTTGAACCGGAGGCAATGGCCGTATCTGGTATGAGCCAGACCTCTCCCTGATGCGTTCCGATGAAGTTCTGCCCCTGGATCTTCCAGTCCTTCTTTTCCTGATCGAGAACCCTCTGGAGCTTGATAAAACCGGTGGGAAGGAGAATCCGGTCATAGGGAGGAGCGTGTCCGAAGGCTTGCTGAAGGTCGAAGGGATAGGCCCCCCTGAGGATGAGATATTGAGCGCAGGCCTTCTTGCTGAGTTGTTCAAAGAAGAGTTCAACGAAGGATGAGGCGATATAGCGTATCCTATTGAATTTTTGCCTGCCGCTGATTCCTCTTCCCAGAAGAAACGATTCGCCCATCTCACTCTCCACAACATAGATCAGGGGAGGGATGGCAGGATCGTTTCGGAGGTTCTTGACCTCCCATGTCCGGGCCTGGCCGATGGGCGTGATGCTGAAAGGTTTTCCTATGTCTTCAAGAAACACCCGTTTGATCATCCAATGTCTCCTGAAATTAAAATATCAGATGCCAAAGTTCAGGTTGAGGTTAAGATTAAAATCAAGTCCTTAACCTTGACCTTAACCTAATCCTGAATTTCCCTATTTAGGGATGACTCCGCTTGGGAACTTTTCCGAATAGACTTTCTTCACATCGGGCATCTTCTCCAGGAGTCCAGCCTGAAGCATATCCTTTGGGATATTCTCCCATTTTCTGGGATTGATATACCCCATGCCGTATTTCTTCGTATCTGCAGTGATCATCAGAGCCTTCATGGGGGCCACGGCATCCATTTCATGAGCGAAGTCAAGCCCCTCATTGGTCTTCTTCAAAATATCGAAGGTCTCTTTGGGGTTTTCGAGGGCCCACTGGAACCCTTTGTACCTTCCCGTCACAACAGCCTGGACCACGTCCGGATGTTTCTTGAGGATTTCCTCTGTGGTGAAGAGAACATTGTCCATCCAGTTGATCCCCAGATCCTTGTAGTCGGTGGTATAAAAGGTCTTCCCCATCTTTTTGGTTTCCCGCTGAGCGGTGATCAATTCATTGTAGGTCATGGCAGAGGCCAGAGGCCAGGTTCCAAGCAGCCAGGGTTTAATATCCCCGCCCTGGTTCTGGATGGTAAACTGTTTCTCCCAGCCCTTTCCCACGACGCACTTTACCTTGGCATCATACCCGATCCAGATGCCAAAGTCCCCTTTGATATCCTTTGCCGATTTGATGGGATTCCAGCTGATGATCCTCATGGCGCTGTTCTGGAAATCGACACTCACGGCCACGAGGTCAATTCCTTCCTTCTCGCGCGCACGGATGATATTTTCAGGGTAGTCATTGCCAAAGGCGATATTTCCAGCCCTAACTGCGGCAACCACCTTCTGGATGGGGGAGATGCCCGGTCCTCCCTGGACCTCTTTCACCTTTGCCTTTCCATAGAAGCCCTTGTCCACAGCCACCCAGCCGCCTGCGGACTCCATATGGATGAACCAGGCCTCATGGACGATCACCTCCTGGGCGATCGCCGTCAACGGCAGCAGAATAACCAACACCACCAGAGCGAATCCTGCGCTTTTCATATTTTCCCTCCTCCTTTTTTAAATTGCGGAATTAAGCCCCGAAATCCATATTTTCATTCCGCATTCCAAAATCCGAAATCCGAAATCGAATCACCTCCTTTCCGAAGAGATGTGCCAGGCGATCACCCGTTTCTCGATGAGGGCGATCACTCCGACAAAAGAGAGACCCAGCAGGGAGCAGGCGATAATGCCTGCAAAGACACGGGGAGTGTCCATGATATAGATCGCATCCACAATTAAAAAGCCCAATCCTTTATAGGCCCCAAAGACTTCGCCCACGACTGCGCCGATAACCGCCAGGGTCCAGGCGACCTTAAAACTGGCGAATATCTGGGGAAGGGCGAAGGGAAACTGGAGATACCAGAATTTTTGCCATCGGGAGGAATGGTAGGAATCCATCCATTTCACTTCCGATGCTCCAACAGAGGCAAGGGATTTAAAGGTGGGTCCCAGGACCGGGAAAAAGACGCAGATGACGGCCGTGATCACCTTGGACCCCATTCCGCTTCCGAAGATGATGACAATCGGCGCCGCAATCGCCACAATGGGAGTGCTATTGAGAATGACCGCATAAGGGTAAAACATTTCCTTCAAGGGCCGGAACCAGAGAAAGAAGATCGCAGCCAGGATGGCTGAAAAAGAGCCGATGATAAACCCCAATCCTGCCTCCAGAAGGGTCATCGAAGAATGTAAGGCAAGAAGCCCGGACTTAGCAATGATATAGGAGAGGATTGTGGAAGGGGCGGGGAGAAGGAATCTCGGGATCTCCAGCCACCTCACCAGAAGTTCCCATAAGATTAAAATACCGACAATGGAGCCAATGGAGTACCGGTTCATCTTCTCAATTTCGTATTGCGGAATTCGGATTGCGGAATTTTAAACCCTAAATTAAAATTTGGAGCTGCAGGTTTGATAATCCGCATTCCGCAATCTGCAATCCGCATTTAGAGACGGTTCTGGTTCATAAACCTGCCCTGATAGGAGGCTTCTCCCTCGGTGCGTTGCAGGACGAGCTGGCATATCCGGACACCGGGTTTCAAGACAAGCGGGAATGGCGCAAGGTTTCCGATCTCAAGCACCTGGCGATTATTAATCCCAGGCTGGACAAATCCCGCGGTCATGTGGATCACCAGCCCCATCCGGGCAAAGCGGCTTCTCCCTTCGAGCCAGCCGCAGATGTTCGAAGGGAGTTTGACTCTTTCGCGGGTAATTCCCAGGACGGTTTCGCCGGGCATCAATGTGAACGAGTCTTCTGTCGTAATGCGTTCGGTCAGGTCTTCCACCGAAATGTTATCCTCCACGGTCAGGGCATTTCGGAGTTTCTTAAAGACACGAAATTCTTCCCCCAGATGAAGGTCGATCGAACCCGGGCCAATCTGGTCTTCGATAAACGGCTCAATCTCAATCGTTCCCCGCCGGATTTCCTTCAAAATTTCTTCTCTTGTCAAAACTCCCATAAGTTACCTCGCAAATAAAAGCATTGGGTTAAGGTTAGGGTAAGGATGCCAGTTTCGTTGTTGGGTAAAGGCAAGGGTTTAAATCATTAGCCCTAACCCATTGACCTTACACCATCCCGGCTTCTTAGCCCTGACCTCTTCACCTTGCCTAAAAGGTCATTTTCATGGTTCGCGATTGATGCTCCGCCATGAAGGATTACCTCATCATTAATATATCCCGATGGTATTCCTGGATTGATTTAACGGAGATACCCTTTTTGAGAAGAGATTCGATGCCATTGACCACTGCTTCAGCGCCGGAGAGAGTGGTAATGCAGGGGATGTTATGGGCAACCGCCTGGCTTCTGATGGCCCCTTCATCGACCTTGGGCTTCTTCCCGCTCGGGGTATTGATGACGAGCTGGATCTCTCCATTTTTCATCCGGTCCACGATATCGGGTCTTCCTTCGCCCACCTTGAACACGCTTTGAACCGGAATGCCGTTGTTCGCCAGGACCTTGGCCGTTCCCTTGGTGGCCACAATTTCGAATCCGAGATCAGCCAGCTTCTTGGCGACAAAAACGATGGATCGCTTGTCCTTATTCATCACGCTGATGAAGACCCTCCCCTCCATCGGGATGGAGGCGCCGGCCGAAATTTGGGACTTGGCAAAGGCCACGCCGAAATCGGTATCGATCCCCATAACCTCCCCTGTCGATTTCATCTCCGGACCCAGAACCGGATCGACCCCGTAGAATCGCTTAAAAGGAAAGACCGACTCCTTGACAGCGATATGATGAATCTCCACTTCCCTCTCGATTCCGAGCTCCTGAAGGGTCTTTCCGACCATCGCCTTGGCGGCCACCTTGGCCCATGGAATCCCCGTGGCCTTGCTGATAAAGGGAATGGTTCTCGAGGCCCTGGGGTTGACCTCCAGAATAAAGATCACATCGTTCTTGATGGCATACTGAATATTCATCAAGCCCACGACCTGGAGTTCCCTGACGAGCGCATAAGTATTCTGCTTCAACTGTTCGATCAGGTCATCGCTCAGCGAGTAAGGGGGGGTGACACAGGCGCTGTCACCGGAATGGATCCCCGCGGCTTCGATATGTTCCATGATTCCCGCGATGATGCAGGACGATCCATCTGAAACGGCATCGACATCGATCTCGATCGCATCTTCGAGGAATTTATCGATCAGGATGGGATGCATGGAAGACGCTTCCACGGCCCGGTGAACGAAGCGCTCAAGGGTGGCCTCGTCATAAACGATCTCCATTGCCCTTCCGCCCAGGACATAAGAAGGCCTTACGACCACCGGATAACCGATGTCCTCGGCAACCCTCCTCGCCTCGTCAAAGGAGGTCGCCGTGCCATTCGGAGGCTGGATAAGACGGAGTTTATTGATGAGGGCCTGAAACCGTTTCCGGTCCTCAGCCTTGTCGATATTGTCAGGGCTTGTTCCAATGATCTTCGCCCCTGCCTTCTCCAGGGGAACAGCCAGATTGAGCGGGGTCTGGCCCCCGAATTGCACGATGATGCCGTCGGGTTTCTCCCCATCGACGATGTGAAGGACATCCTCGAGGGTGAGAGGCTCAAAGTAGAGTTTGTCAGAGGTGTCGTAGTCCGTCGAAACCGTTTCCGGATTGGAGTTGACCATGATCGCTTCGTAACCCAGCTCCTTGAGGGCAAAGGAGGCGTGGACACAACAGTAATCGAACTCAACGCCCTGGCCGATCCGGTTGGGACCTCCGCCGAGAATCATGACCTTCTTTCTCGAAGAAATCTTTACCTCATTCTCCACTTCGTAAGTGGAATAATAATAGGGAGTGTAGGCTTCGAACTCGGCCCCACAGGTGTCGACCAGTTTATAGGTGGGGAGGATGGATCTTTCTTTTCTCATCCTCCGGATCGTATTCTCATCGAAACCCAGGAGGTATCCTAACTGGACATCGGAGAATCCAAACTCCTTTGCCCTTCTTAAAAGTTCATCGGGAAGGCGGAGATGATCAGGTGTGCGGGTTTTTTGCCAGAGTTCAAGGTCCCTCATCTTTATTCCATAAGGGCGGATCTCTTTCTCAAATTCGACGATCTCCTGAATATTGAAGAGGAACCAGGGATCGATCCTGGTCAGCTCATAAATTTCTTCTACATTCATTCCCATGAGAAAGGCGTACCGGATGTAGAAGATCCTTTCCGCATCGGGCGTGCGAAGTTTTTCCTTGATCTGCAGGAGGGTCTGGGAACGGGCGGAATCGCCTGTGATCTCGTCCGGGAAAATCTTATCTTTTCCGTCCGCCCCCAGACCGAATCTTCCGATCTCCAGAGACCGGAGCCCTTTTTGGAGGGCCTCTTTGAAGGTCCTGCCAATGGCCATGGTCTCGCCAACCGATTTCATAGAGACGGTGAGCGTTGGGTCCGCATCCGGAAATTTTTCAAACGTAAACCGGGGGATCTTCACGACGCAGTAATCGATCGTCGGCTCAAAAGAGGCGGGCGTCTTCCGGGTGATGTCATTCGAAATCTCATCAAGCGTATATCCCACGGCTAATTTTGCGGCAATCTTGGCAATCGGGAATCCCGTTGCTTTGGAGGCCAATGCGGAAGACCGGGAGACCCTCGGGTTCATCTCAATGATGACCATCCGGCCATCTTCGGGATTGACCGCAAACTGAATGTTGGAGCCTCCGGTTTCCACGCCGATCTCCCGGATCACGCGGATCGCGGCATCCCTCATCCTCTGGTACTCTTTGTCTGTCAGGGTCTGAGCCGGGGCTACCGTGATGCTGTCTCCGGTGTGAATACCCATGGGGTCGAAGTTCTCGATGGAACAGACGATGACGGCATTATCATTGAGGTCCCTCATCACCTCCAGTTCAAACTCCTTCCATCCGAGGACAGCCTCTTCGATCAGAATCTCTCCGATCATGCTCCATTCTAGCCCCCGGGCGGCCATCTCTTCAAACTCCTGGATATTATAGGCGACACCGCCTCCGGTGCCGCCCAGCGTGAAACTGGGCCTGATGATCAACGGGAAGCCGACCTCTTTTGCCGCCTCGATGGCCTCGGACATCGAGGCGGCCAGACCGCTTCTGGGGAGATCGAGGCCGATCTTTTTCATCGACTCCTTGAAGAGTTTCCGGTCCTCTCCTTTTTTAATCGCCTCATATTTGGCCCCGATCATCTGAACCTGATATTTTTCAAGGACTCCTGTCTCATAGAGGGCCACAGAGACATTCAGGCCGGTCTGGCCGCCCAGGGTGGGGAGCAGGGCATCCGGTCGCTCGCGCTCGATGATCTTTTCCACGATTTCAGGCGTGATCGGCTCAATATAAATGCGGTCAGCCATCTCAGGGTCGGTCATGATGGTGGCGGGGTTGGAGTTGACCAGCACCACTTGAAAGCCTTCTTCCTTTAAGGCTTTGCAGGCCTGCGTGCCGGAATAGTCGAATTCGCAAGCCTGGCCGATGATGATGGGGCCGGATCCAATGATCAGGATTTTCTTGATATCCGTCCGTTTAGGCATAAAATATAGTTTCGTTTAAGGTTCGCTTCGCTTGAGGATTGAGGTTTGAGGCAAAACAGTTTTTTTCTGCCTCAAGTTCTCCAGAGGAGAACGCTCCTCCAACCTCCAACCTCTATCATTTTCACTTCGAATCTTCTTCCATCATCTTTACAAATTCACCAAAGAGTTTTTGAGTGTCGTGAGGACCGGGAGAGGCTTCGGGATGATACTGGATCGAAAAAATCGGCATTTTTTTGTGTTTCATTCCCTCGAGTGTCCTGTCGTTGAGGTTGATCTGGGTCAACTCGATCTCATCCGTGTTGAGAGAATCCGGATCGACAGCGAACCCGTGGTTCTGGGAGGTGATCGTCACCTTGCCGGTTTTCAGATCTTTGACCGGCTGATTGGCCCCATGGTGGCCGAACTTCAGTTTAAAGGTTTTGCCTCCCAAGGCCAGCCCCAGAAGCTGATGTCCGAGGCAGATGCCGAAGATGGGTTTCACTCCGATCAGTTTCCGGACCGTTTCAATGGCATAGGGCACTCCCTCCGGATCGCCCGGACCGTTGGAGAGGAGAATCCCATCCGGTTGGTAAGAGAGGATCGATTCGGGCTGAGAAGAGGCGGGCAGGACGGTCACCTCACAGCCCCATTCCCGGAGGGAACGGAGGATGTTGAACTTCACGCCGAAATCCATAACGACCACCCTTGGCCGAAAGTGGAAAGTGGAGTGTGGCTGGTTGTGAAGAGAGAATTCCGAGTCAATCCTCTCGGTCCATTCATAGGGTTTCTCGCAGGTGACTTCTCTTACCAGGTCCCGTCCGATCAAGCCCGGAGATGCCTGCACTTTCTCAATGAGACGCCCACGATGAAACTCTTCGGTGGAGAGGATCGCTTTCATGGCTCCCTTTTCACGGATATATTTGGTGAGGGCTCTTGTATCCATTCCCTCGATCCCGATGATGCGGTGTGAAATCAGATACTCGGAAAGGGACCGATCTCCACGCCAGTTGCTGAAGCGGGAGCTGTTCTCTTTGATGATAAAACCTTCCACCTGCGGATCCCGGGATTCGGTATCCGCCTCATTGATGCCATAATTACCGATGAGGGGATAGGTCATAATGACAATCTGTCCCTTATAAGAAGGATCGGTCAGGATCTCCTGATAACCTGTCATGCTCGTATTGAAGACGAGTTCGCCTGCCTTCTCTCCGGGAAATCCGAACGACCTTCCCTCGAATATGGTCCCATCTTCCAGGGCGAGGATGGCTTTCTGCGTAGGTTTCATAGAATCCTTTTTTTATGTAGCGTCGGCATTTACCCGCTGCGACAGCGCGGCGAGTTGCCGACGCTACATATGCCTCCAATCAATGGAGGCGCTACTTAACTCCTCCCTACCTCCCCTTATTTTAAGGGGAGGTAGGGAGGAGTTAAGGGAGGGGCCAAAAGTGAACAGAGAAGGTAGAAGGTTATCTCCTCATAAAAAAAGACCCCCGATCCCCGTAGGAAGGGATCGAGGGTCTTTGATTGAGTTCTTCCCCGTTTGGCCATAGCATCTTTCTTAAAAATTTCTGTTTTATTAACATGCCCGATTTCAGTTGTCAAGATTTGAGATTTCTGAAAATGCCCAGAAACCTCTGATTACACCGATTAGCTTTCGATTACCCAGACAAAAAAACGTTGAGAAATGATGGGAATCTGCGTAATCATCTTTTGAAATCTGTGTAATCGAGAGAGCATATAGTATTTTCGAGAGATCTCATGACAATCTTGATCAGGCATGGACGTAGACTTTTGTCCTGGTCGGTCTGGCCATCAGTTTGTCGATCTTAGCCTGAACCTTCTTCCTTTCCGGATTCTTTTCCCATGCCTTCCACTCGTCAACGCTCTCCCACGTAGTGATGACGATATAATTGGAGTGGTCATTCAGTGAGCGAAGCGTCTCACCCGAGATATAACCTTTGGACGGCACCACCTTTGATCTCAACTCCCTGAGCAGTTTTGCAAACTCCGCTTCCTTTCCCTTCTTCACCTTCCTGTCAATGATAATTCTCACAGCCATAGGCGTCCACCTCCTTTATTTCTTTCATCCTACCAATTGTTTCCGGCCATTTCAAGTAAAAAATGTTCGAACCGGCCCCATTAAACTATTTTAATGATAGCCTTCCAAGCTGCCGGTGGGGACGATCCAGCGGAAATCTTCCGGGGTAACGGTTTGAAGGCGGCCGTCGATTCTGGCAGTGAGATGGCCATTCTCCCTGGAGAATCCGAGGCCGAAGGCCTTCTCCAGACGGAGGAGACGCTCTCTGATGTCATTCCATTTCCTATCATCGACCGGGTTCAGCCTGCATCCCTGATACTGGGCTTTTTCCAGTCTATCCGAGGGATCGAAAAAGAGGACTTCTCCGGCAGAGGCGCCTGCAAGGATTTTTGCCCCTGTATAAGGGGAGGCCATCCGGCGAAGCTGCCCTTCCTGGTCACGATAAAGCCCCAGGAGGATAACCGATCCTCCCATGAGGGCCTGGCAGAGATGCTCATAGGCCGTCCCAACGATGTTCACCTCCAGGCCCGGTCCGCGAGGATCGCTGACAGCACAGACCCATCCGCGGTCCACCACATTGCCGAGAATGTTGAAAGTTCCTCCCTTGGCAGCATATCCAGCGACCTTGCCCACGTCACCGTGGATTTCCAGGGTCCCTGAATGCATGACCATTCCAGTGAAGTTCTGGGCATGATTGTGGACCCTTATCAACGCTCCCATATTGAAGGCGCCGCAGTACTCTCCCGGGCTTCCATAAACATCCACCGTCGTATCCGGAGTGAAACCAGAACCCATGCCCATGCCTATGCCCCGCTGGCCTTCCACCCTGTAGACAATGAATCTGCGCCATCCCATCCGGTGGGCATGATCGAGGAAGCAGCCTAAAACTTTTGAAGGATCGACTCCTTCAGGCAGGAATCCTCTGGCATCCACCACAAGCGCCTGCCCATTCTCTTCGGGTCCGTTCAGCTTTCCGGCATTGGCTAAATGGATACGAATCAACCCATTTTGGCCATTCACGTGATCAAGCATCTCGTTGATGTGGTTCTGTACAATATGGAAAAGGGCTCCCCGATCTTTGCCGCCTGTATCCCAGCCGGGCAAATAGTCATAGATGCGGGTCAGCTCTTGGATGGCTCGTTTTTCAGGAAAGTCTCTGCGTACTTTCTCCAGGACTGCCTTAAATTCACTGAATCTCCATTGCGAAATCCGATCCCGGAAGAGATCTATAGGATTGAAATCCCCGTTGACATCCATCGTTACCCCTCCGGAGGGAGAAGTTTCTTCAACAGGAAAGGTTCCGTGAGGAATCTCTATCGGCTGACCGAATTTGTCCAGCGCTTCATGCCCTATGATCTTTCCTGCTTCGTCGTAGAAGACCCTGCTCACCATGCCTGTTTTAACTGTAAAGTTCAGGGGAGCATAGGCGCTTCGCACCATTCCCAGGCGATGAAGTTCCTGCATTCCCGCATCACACCCCTGTTTTTCAGAGCAGATGATACTTACGAAGTTCTCTCCGTCGTCATAAAGCAGGGCGACATTGGGTCTCAACAAGGATGGGTCGATAATGTCGAGCCGTTCAATCACCCGCCGATAGGGATCGATCCGGCCACAGAGATACTGATAGGGACCATCCGGCGCGCTTTCAAGCTCCGCCTCCTGAATGTGCTCGAACCGTTCCCGGACCTCAGGGGGCAATTGAGTGAGATGGAACCCCGTGGTAGGGGAGAAGGATTCGACGAGTCCATCGAAAGGATAGTGAAGGCACTGACTGAGGAGGTGAAGCTTGAGAGAGGCCACAGCCGTATCGGTCTGAGCAAGGGGGGTCAAATCGAACTGAGAGACTCGATTCAACATGGTTCGATAATTCGTTGTTTCTCCATTATGCGTCAGGGCTGTGTGGAGCTCTGCAAAGGGGTGGGCATTCATCTGGTCAACCACAGAACCTGTAGCGAGCCTGCGGTGGATGACATTGACTGGAGCATCTGGCGTTTCCCATGGGATGTGCTGACCGTCTGTCTTCCAGCAGCCGGAATTTTTGCCACAGGAGAGAACAGCGACCTTCTTCTGTTGATCTTCCACATAATTTTCTTGCGTGATCCTGCGAGAAAGCCGGTAGATATACTCATCCTCGGCTTCCCGTAAAAAATCCGCATTTGCCCTGTAATCTTCAAGGGTCAGGTCCGGATAGCGGGTCTGCCGTGGAGGCCAGATTGGGTCATTGAACAGTTCGTTTTCAATAAACCGACAGAGCTCTTCCCGGTGAACCCGCACAAAAAGCCGGAACACATCTCCCGGATCTTTCTCGCCGTAAAGCCGGAAGTCTTTCTCCCTTCTCATTTCGTCGCGTTTATAGGGAATGCGGCAATTCTCCGGTTCCCCATCGAAGTTCTCGATTTGAAGCCCGTTGAAATAGCGTTTCAGCGCCTCGTCCATAATCTTCCGGCGTCTGGCCAGAATTTCCTGTCTGGCCCTTCGCTGAATTTCTTCCGGATCCATCTCCGGTTCTCTTACCGAATATTCACGCTCCACCTGCGATTGAGACAGGCCTTTGACCAGCACATGAATGGCATAGTGGTCCAGGTGTTGGGGATAGCATCCTCCCTTCCAGATTCCAACCCCATCCATTCCCCGGTTTGCCATCCGGTCGAGCATGAGATCCATGACACGGGCCGGGATGAAGTGATTGGAGACAATGGCTGCCACACCGCAATCCGAAGGAGGAGATGGGACTTCGGCGTAGAGAGAGTGGTCCCCAATATACTCTTCGGGTCTTTCCGGTATGGTGGTGGCCGGTCTTCGAATATTCAATCGGCTGCTGCGGCGACTCTTCACTCTTTCTTCGAACACAGGCCATTCAATCAAGTCATAGCGGCCCCGGAGCTCCCGAATGTCCATCAGTCCAAGGGCAGCAACCGCCCTTGTGACCTGGGCCTGCAAGGTTGCGCGGAAATTGATCAGCTGCTGGGTATTGGTTTCAACATCTCTTAACAACTGCATTTTGGGCTCAATGGTGGAAATGCCGCTCCTGCATCCCGATTCGCAGTTCCGATCCCGGACGCAGCCAATGGACACAAGATCGGCTGTTCCAAGGACAACGCCATCGAGTCCCATGGCGATCCCTTTAATGATATCCCCCCATGTGCGAAATCCACCGCTTCCCAGGAAGACGACATCATCCCTCAAGCCGTCCTCTAACAATTTTTCGTGACAGAGAGGAATGGCGTACTCCATGTGCATTCCCATTTGACCTTTGATGATATCCGGGGCTGCGCCCGTTCCTCCGCGGGGCCCGTCCAACCAGACCTCAATGGTCATCCTGTTATCCCTGGCAATCCGGGCAAGGCCGGAAACGATAAATTCGATATCCGGCGAGGGTGAGACCTTAATACAGATGGAGGCCCCTGGGTTGATCATGCGCACAGCGTCGATGAAGGCTTTGACGTCTTCAATGGAGTAGCAATTGTGAAAGGGAAAAGGAGAGATAAGGCTCACCCCCTCAGCCACTCCGCGGAGCTTTGAGACAAGACCGAAAACTTTTCTCCCCAATAAATGGCCGCCCACTCCCTGTTTTGCTCCCTGGCTGTAAGCGATCACCACACGCCGGGCCTTCCGGATAGTCTCCTTGGTTACCCCGAAGAGCCCGGTCTTAAGCTGGGTGGCGACATAGGGTTCATCTTCCGGCATGACGATGGGGACGAACTGAACCGTCATGGAAGAAGGATATTTTTTGAGGACATCGAGTATCCCCTGAATTTCAGGAGAGCAATCCATTTCCGCCTGGACCTTTTTCATCAGCTCGTCAATCGGAATGAGTTTTCGGGCTTTCATGATTCGGCTGAGCATCAGGATTTGCGATTCGGACAGGTCAATGGCATTCCATTTTTCATCGAGAATGTAGAAGGTGGGATATCCCCCTTCCCCTGTATCCATCTGAGTTTCAAGGGCCCGGGTTGCTAACACACGGGCACGCCAGGTCCCGGGGCCGATCGACCCAATGGACATCCCCGCGCCGATTAAAGGCGTCTTCAGCCTCAATTGAGGATTGATCTGGAGCCCGGTGAAGACCTGGTCGAGGTTCTCTTCCGGAAGGGTATCCGGGTTATGCTGAAAAAGGACATTGATAAAATCAAAGCCATCCCCCAGATTTCCGCGTTCCTCCGTATGACCGAGAAGAAGCGTCTCGCTATTTCCACTCGCCATGCGACTTACCGAAGCGATCAGAGAGGCTGGCCAGACGTAGTCACGATCGAAGATTTTATAACAGGAAGGCTTTAAATCACAGTTATAAAATCGATGGGGGGGCTGGGCTGGTTTGATTAAGTTTTTCAATTGACGATATCGCCAGCCGTTGCCATCTCCTTCCCGCCGAATACGCGACCCATTGGTCAGGCGGTTCCGTTCCAGCTTGTCCCGGCTTTTGAAAATGTCGTATACTCTTTCCTCGAGATCATCGAAAATGAGAAGGCGATTTTCTTCTCCCACGGTCTTCTTAATGTCCTTAAATCCCGAGGCCCCTAAGACCTCAATGATCTGGACATTCCAGACCCGTATGAGATTGGTAATCCGTTTGGACAGGGTGGAGGGGTCGTGCAGAAGCGCTAAAGGCTCCCCTTTGAGAAACCTCTGCCGGGCAAGAGGATTTACGGTGAGAAGAACCGGCCAATCGATTTTGATCCCGTTCGCCCCGCGCTGAATGGTTTTCTGGGAATCCGCAGCGGAGCGAATGCCTCCGGCTGCCAGAATGGAAAAACGGTGCCGGATTTTTCTCTCCACAAGGTAGCGATGGACAGCGGGGACGGCATCCGTGGTCAGGTAATATCCTTTTTCCGGATCGTAGTCCGAAGTGAGACAGAGTATGTCGAAAGGAGATTCGACAAGGGATTCTATTTTTTCCTTCAATACGGAAGCGGGCCGAAGCTCTGAGTCAACATCCCCCTTTTCAATCTTAATCACAGCGCTGAAGAGAGTCGATTTTGGAAGACGAGCGGCAACTTTTTCTGTTTCTATTATAGCGACATCCTCAAACTCCATCTCCACCATGTCGGGAGGAAAATCCTCCACTATTTGGGGCCAGGCTTTTCCATTCTGGAGGTTTTTGATGTCCTGAGAGGTCAATCTCAAGATGACGCTGCCTGGCTTATCTGCAATGATCGAGGCATGACGCTCCATTTCCTCAAGATGGAGCGTGAGACGGGTACCCGTATGATGAACCGCCTCGAGCATGGCGCCCACCAGATCGTCTCCTCCGTCCATGGGCATGACATCCAGGATGAGGGGCGTTTTTAAACTGATCAGCCGGGGAGGAGGGGTTTTCAGATCTTCTCCGATAAAGGTAAGATATTTGGGCCGCTGTCCCAGTAAGACGGCCACGGCATCGGCAGAGCTTTCATAGAGCAGGTTCTGAGCGGGACCCACAATATGAAAGTGTCCGAACCGGATGCCATCATTACCGGAACCACGATGGGGATCTCCTTGCCCCGTGCCTGAAACCGGAATCTTTCCTGTGGTGGCTTCGAGGTCGATATGGGTGATGACCTCGCTATCCCAGTAGGGATCATGCATGCTGAGGTAATCGGGGTGGAGCTCCACGGTGGTTGCCGGAATTCCCTTGGCCACCTGCGGACACCGCTCAAGGCAGGCGCCACAGCCCCGGCAGAGGGCTTCGTCGGCGACGACCACCCGGCGGGGGGCCATCTCATCCCTTTTCCTGACGCTATAAATACAGGCATCCACGCAGGTCCCGCAATGGAAACAAAAATCGTCGTCAATCACAACATGGTACCTTGGAAAGGTCTGCCGCTTTTCTCGAATCTTCTGGTCGAAGCCTGTCCGGATAACATCCAGAAAGCGATAAAACTCAGGGCTGTTTTCCACTTCCCGGATAAAATCGGTTACTTCTTTAATGGGGAAATCGATCAAAGTGGAGAAGTATTTTTCCAGGTGGCCATAGAGCTTTCGATGGTTCAAATTGACCTGGCACCCTTCATCACAGCGGCCGCAGTGAAGACAGAAATAGAGAGGCAAGATATTCGATAACTTAAGTTGATTCGTTTCCAAAGCTCTTTTGATGGTCAGAAGCTTCCCGCGGGCCGAAAAGGTTTCATCTCCGGTGGCCCGGAAAACCGGACACCGGCCGACACAGCTTCCACATTGTGCGCAGGCGTGGATGTCGTTCGAAATCTCTTTGAGGCCCTCTGGAATGACCGGGACCTGACGCCGGAGTTTTCTTTCCGGGATGAGGGAAAAGAATTTCAGGAGGAGCCACTGGGTGGCGGCGAGTTCAAGATTGAAGAGGTCAGCCTGGAAAAGGAGTTTCTGGAGACGACCGAGTTTCCCTGAGACGGAAAAGAATTTTCCCGGATTGAGGATTCCCTGAGGATCGACTTTCTTCTTATATTGAATGAGCCTTTTCCGCTCTTCTTTCGGATAGAGATGGCGGAGGAAAGGGGTGTTCCAGATTCCCAGGCCATAAGGCTTCCCTCCATAGAACTGGACAGCCAGCCTGACCATCATGGGAATAAGCAGAAGATCTGCGTAGAAAATGGCCTTCCGGTGGTCTGTGGCGATCATGGCTAAAAAGAGGGCCTGACCATCTTTTACAACATGAGAGGATGGATAAAGGGTCAATCCCAAACGTTTTCCCCAATCTCTAATCTTTTCGTGATAATCGGCAACTTGATCCAATGGGAGCAGGACCTCCGTGGCCAGAAGGGAAGGCCCGAGCGTCTTGATAGACATGGGGAGAAACCGTTCCTCCCAGAGGGCGTGAGCTGATTTTTCATCTCCAGGTTGAATTCTTTTTTCCTCAAGATAGGTTTTGAACTGGTTGGCCTTTTCCTTTTCGGTAAACACAGCCAGCGCGATGTTCTTATCGTCGATCGTGATCTTCCCGTTCGACAGGGACTTGAGGGCCTGGATTAATTCGGTATGGTAGACGACGAGATCATCGGGTTTGATCGAGGGAAGAAGGGAAACCTGGTTAACGAACGTATAAGCGGCTTTTGGCTCCTTAAAGGGGATGATAAAGGGATAGCGCTCGGAAGGCTGCTTCCCAACCCGAAGAACGGCTTCCACAATGATTCCCATCTGCCCTTCCGTTGAGAGAAAATGGGTTATCTCCGGATCCTCTGCCTTTAGATTTAAAATATTCCCATCGGGAGTGATCACCCGGATGGAAATCAACTGTTCCCGGACCGGACCGTGGGAGAAAGTGCCAAATCCCATACCTCCTGTGGCGATCCATCCGATCAGGGTGCCGCCTTTCCCTGAGGTCATGCTGAGAAGGGTTAAGCCCTGACGTTCCAGGGCCTGATGGATGTCTAAGAAACGAGCTCCGGGCCCTACAGTCAGCCGGGGCGTCCCGGGATCCACCTCAATCTTATCCATGAACCCGAGATCGATCACTATCCCGCCATGGGTGGGGACCGATCCGCCATATCCCCATGTCCCTGCGCCGCGGACAGTCACAGGAATTTTGTGCAACCGGACAAGCTCAAAGATCTTCAGGAGATGTTCTTCTGCTTTAGGTTGAATCACGAGGTCCGGCAGACTCTTAAGCAGGAGATCACGGATCAACGGAGGAAGATCAACATTCAGATCATTTCGGTAATACTCAAGCTTTTCGGGATCTTCGATGGCCTTCAGGTCGGGATTGCGCTGTAAAAAATCTTCAAGGTATTTTCTCCAGCCTAATTTTTCTTTCTTCTGGTCCACTTTAATTACCCTCACATTTATTTGTCCATTACTTACCCTTGAACCATGAAATCCCCCTCAATCCCCCTTTTACAAAGGGGGATAAATAGCCTCCCCTTGGTCTCCGACTCAGAGCGGTCTCTGACCCGGAGGGCAAAGGGAGGAATTCCCCCTCTTTGGAAAAGAGGGGTCAGGGGAGATTTTCACAACAACATGTCTTTTCAATTATAGACTCCTTAGTAAAGAATATATTTTCCGAGCAACCTTCTACAGAATCGGTAGATATTTCTCCAGCTCGAATTGGGAAACATGTGTCCGGTATTGATCCCATTCGATCTTTTTATTCTCGATAAATTTTTGGAAGATGTGCTCCCCCAGCGTTTCCCTGACCAGCTCACTTTTTTCTGTGAGCTGGATGGCCTCCAACAGGTTTCCCGGAAGAGAATCGATCCCGTGTCTCGCTCTTGCCTCCTCATTCATCTCAAAGATGTCTTCTTCAACGGGCGGAGGAAGCTCATAACCCTTTTCCATTCCCTTTAAACCGGCAGCCAACATGACGGCGAATGCCAGATAAGGATTGCATGCCGGGTCAGGGGACCGGAGCTCGATCCGTGTGGCTTTCTCTTTTCCCGGCTTGTACATGGGGACCCGGACAAGGGCAGAGCGATTCCTCCGGGCCCATGAAATATAGACCGGCGCTTCATAACCCGGGACGAGTCTCTTATAGGAGTTGATCCACTGAGAGGTGATCGATGTGATCTCCTTCGAATGTTTGAGAATTCCAGCAATATAGGACTTTGCAATCTTTGAAAGATGGAATTCGTCTTTCGGGTCATGGAAGGCATTCCTATCGCCCTTGAAAAGGGATTGATGGGTATGCATACCGCTGCCATTCTGCTTGAAAATGGGTTTGGGCATGAAGGTGGCGTAGACGCCATGCTTCAGGGCAATCTCTTTGACGACGAGGCGATAGGTCATGGCATTGTCCGCCATGGCCAGGGCCTCGGCATAACGGAGGTCAATCTCATGCTGGCTGGGCGCCACCTCGTGATGGCTGTACTCCACATGAATCCCCATGGCCTCCAGCGTGAGAATCGTCTCACGGCGGAGTTCGGTCGCCATATCAAGGGGGGTCAGGTCAAAATATCCCCCCTTATCAAGGATCTGCGGGACGCCATCGCTACTTTTAAAATAGAAATATTCCAGTTCAGGCCCAACATAGAATGTATAGCCAAGATCCTGCGCCTTTTTGAGAGTCCTTTTTAAGGCCCACCGGGGGTCGCCCTTATAGGGGGTTCCATCGGGCTCATAGATATCTGCAAACATCCTGGCCACGGCATTCTCTTTCGGCCTCCATGGCATGATCTGAAAGGTTTTCGGGTCAGGCTTGGCGATCATGTCGCTCTCATCGATACGGGCATAACCCTGAATCGAGGAGCCATCAAATCCCATGCCTTCTTCAAGAGCCCCCTCCAGTTCGTCGATCGTGATTGCAAACCCCTTTAAGAACCCCAGAATGTCCGTGAACCAGAGCCGAATAAATTTAACATCATTCTCCTTTGCCATCTTCACAACATTTTCTTTCTCTTTATCCATCTTCTCCTCCTTTTTTCTCACTTTTCCCCTCTCCCTTTGGGGGAGAGGGATAGGGTGAGGGGAAAATATAAAAGGCGCCTCTTATTCCCGGCCTTTGCAGGAGAGACGCCTTTGTCAATCCGATACATCATCGTATCTTTAATCGAGATTAAGAGAGCAAATACCATGCCACTGATACGGACCCGGCAGGATGAATCATCGCTTCATAACTTATTGTAATTTAATAATAATATGATTAAAAAGAATGTAGTGATTTCACGGGAGTGATTTGAAGATTGAAAATAGGTGATGACTTTTCATCACCCTGTTTAAAAAAAGACAATTTCCATCGTCCATAGGCATAGATACTTACACCATAAAGTCTAAGAATTTGTCTCTAACTTTTTTTGGGATGTCTTAAAAAATCATCCCTCCCCTTCAAGGGGAGGGTTAGGGTGGGGATGGGACGATGAGGTTCTTGGGGAAATAGAATCCCATCCCCCTCCCAACCTCCCCCTTGAAGGGGGAGGGAATTATTTGGGAAGTTTCAAATATTTTTGCTTTGACTTTTTCCATTTTTTTCTTCTTTGCGGTTGACAAATCGGACCTTTTTCCATAAATTTATAATTGTGGACAGAAAGGGAGGTTTTATGGAGATAGAAAAATTCTTGGAACTGATGAAGGCGTTAGAAAAAAAGAAGAAGGGAAAGAAAGAGGAGTTGGAAAAGTTCAAAAATTTCTTTGACCGGTTTCATCTGCTGAACCGGGCCTATCTGGATAAAGAAACGTTTGAAAAGGCTCACGACTCCATTTCATCCATGGCAGAGGCGATCAGCAACACGATTCGTTATCTCGATGAGGAGATCGCCCGCTTGAGAAACAAAGGAAGGAAACAGCCCTTTGAGAATGTGGAACTTGCTGAAATGCAAAAAACACAGCACAAGAATGAGATGCTGATCAAGGATTTTTTAGAAAAACACGAACCCCCCACCAATAGGTAACCAACCGGCGAGTTAAGTGGCGCGGAGGGATTCGACGATGTTCATTCGTGCCGCTCTCACCGCCGGCAGCACGCCGCCGACGAAACCCATGATCAAAGAGAAGGCGAGAGCTTTCCAGGCGATGTCAAAGGAAAGCGCAAAATCGAAGGCCAGTTCCGAAAAGGTCTGAAAATTCATCGTCGAGACACTGAGGAATCGGAGAAAAGAGGCAAAGAAGAGACCTGCGCAGCCTCCGATCAGTCCGAGAAACAACGCCTCAAATAAAAAGGCGCCCAGGATGCTTAACCTCCGAAAACCAAGAGCGCGCATCGTGCCGATTTCATTCGTACGGGTTGAGACAGCGGCATACATGGTGATCATGGCGCCGATGATTGCTCCCAGGGAGAAGATGATCGTCAGGGAGGTCCCGAGGATACGAAGAAAGGTTGCCATCATCTCCGATTGCTCCGCATAGTAGCGGTTCTCCCGTTTTGCCTCGAGCGTCAGGCGCGGGTCGTTTTCAATCCGTTTTTTAACGGCGTCAAACTGAGAGGGATCGCGTAATTTGAAGAGGACGGAAGAGTAGGCATTCCTCCGGAAGGTCTGCATCAACTGGTCCGCATCCCCCCAGATCTCCGAACTGAATCCCGTGTTTCCTGCATCGAATACTCCCACGACCCTCCATTCCCGCAAACCGAAATGGAGGGTTTCCCCCAGGCCGCCCCCTTTGAATCGCTCCGCCACACTCCGGCCGGCTATGATCTCCGATGATCCCGGTTTCAGGAGATGGCCTTCTATCAACCTTACCTGTGGCCGCAAGGCGAGGGAGCTCTTTCCAATGCCGCGGATGGTGACATAGGCTTCCTTATCGGTTCCACGCTTTGGAAGGCTGAGAATGATGACAGACTCCTTTGCAAGAAGGGGTTGCCCGTCTGCCCCCATGGCGATCTCCGGCTGGGTTTCGATGACCGAGGCCTGATAACGGTCCAGGCCACTCTGAACTTCCGTGGCAGCGCTCTTACGAATGATCACGACATTCTCACTCGAACCTGTCTCAACCAGTGTCTTCTGCAAGCCTTCGGCCAACATCAGCATGGCCGCAAAAACAAAGACCACAAGGGCCATGCCCGATATTGTAAACAGAGTCGTCAGCCTGCGTGTCCAGAGGTTACGAAAACTGTAAGAGAGAGGCACTCCCAATTAACCGATCCTCCTCAGTCCATCCGCAATACGAATCTTTACCGCCCGCCGGGTAGGGACAATGGCCGCAAGAAGTCCAATCATGACGGAAGCAAGAATATCCATGTAGATGGCTTCTTCAGCCACATTAAACACCGGAAACCAGTTGCTCAACATCCTCCCGGCGATTCTGGCGACCGGAAAGGTCAGGAGGATTCCCAGGAAGCTTCCGAACAGGGTGATGAACATCGATTCTCCGACGATCATTGCAGCAATGCGCCAGCCCCGGTAGCCGAGGGTCTTAAAGATGGCATATTCCCCGGTCCGCTCCCGGTAGGTCATGGACATGGTGTTCGCAACGACAACGATGATGATGATGATGACCACAAAGGAGACGAGCTCGATGGCCATAATGATCGTCTCGGACATGGAGATAAAAGAGAGCTGAAAGGCTTTTTCGGTTTCGGTCAATGTCTCCGCCAGTGAATTTTTAAAGGTCTGATCAATGGCGAGAGCAACTTCGGTGGCGCGGTCAGGCCGATTGATGCCGATCATATAAAAACCGACCTGATCGCCGCGAGAGGGAGCTGTCTTTTTGAGTGACTCATTAAGATAGTCCCAATGGAAGAAGAACTGGGTCTCATCGATCGTCTCATCCCTCCCCTGATAGATACCCCGCAGGACGAAATCCCAGTTGCCTGGATAGATTGTTCCTCTCAAAATAACCGTGTCGCCGATCTTCCAACCAAATCGTTTTGCAAGCTTTCTCCCCGCGACAAAACCCTTCCGGTCACGGAGAAAATGAGTTGTCTCTTCAGAAGAGAGGATGAATTCAGGATAGAGTTCGAGATAGCTCTTCGCATCCACGGCAAAGTTGGCAAAGAAGTTTTTCTCATCGATATAGATGCCGCCAAACCAGTTGCCCCAGGAGACCTTTCTAACTCCATCGACCTGGCGGATCTTCTCTTTATAAGAGATAGGTAAAGAGAAGATGAGAGAAATAGAACTCCGGGTGACCAGGCGCGAAGCCGAGGAGGCCTCGACCCCACCGTACCAGGCATTGATAAATGTCCGAAGAAGGCCGAAAGCCAGGATGGCAACGGTGATGCCCAGGATGGTTAAAAAGGTTCGGAGTTTGTGGCGGAAGGCATTTCTAATGAGGATCTTGAGAATGAACATCGTTCAAGAACCCCTTTTCCAGTCTTCTGATGACTCTTGCCTTTTCAGCCGCTCTTGGATCATGAGTCACCATGATGATCGTTTTACCGGATTCACGATTAAGCCGGTCCATCAATTCAAGGATCTCTCTGGCGGCTACCTTGTCGAGATCGCCCGTAGGTTCGTCTGCAACGAGGATCGTGGGGTCGGTTATGATGGCACGTGCAATGGCGACCCGCTGCTGTTCACCCCCTGAGAGATGAGCAGGATAATGGTCCATTCTCTCCTCTAAATTGACGATCCGAAGCGCCATCTCCACATGCTCTTCCCGTTCCTTTCGTGAAAGTCCGGTGAGAAGAAGGGGAAGCTCAACATTTTCAAAAGCCGTAAGCACCGGAATCAGATTGTAGAACTGAAAGATGAATCCCACATTCACAGCCCGCCACTCTGCCAGTTCATTGTCGGAGAGACCTGTGATATCAACGCCTCCTACCCGTATGGTTCCGCTGTCGACCTGATCAAGGGCGGCAATCAGATTGAGAAGCGTGCTCTTCCCGGAGCCGGATGGCCCCATCAATGCGAGAAATTCTCCCTCTCCGATGTTAAGGTTAATATCGACCAGCACAGGGATCACCCGGTCGCCCCTCCGGTAGGATTTGCTCACATCGATGATTTCAACGATGGGTTTCATGGGAATAAATGATCAGGTTGAGGTTAAGGTTTAGGCTGAGAAAAATGGGAAACTAACTCTAAACCTAAACCTCAACCTTAACCTAATTTTTTCACTTTTCCGCTGCTTTTATCTTCAGCCCATTTCTCAATTTATCGGGGGGATTCAGAACAATCTGCTGCCCGACATTGATTCCATCAAGAACTTCTACCATGTCACCCATCTTGGTTCCAAGATCGATTGGAGTCTCAACTGCTCTTTCCTCCTTGACAAGGAATACGATTTTCTTCTCTTTTCTGTTTACAATAGCGGATTGATTGATGGCAATCCTGGGCTTCTGCTCCTCAGGAGTCGCCGGCCTGGAGAGAAAAGCGACCTTTGCGCTCATCTCAGGCAGGATGCGACTATCCTTATCAACAAAGCGAACCTTGACCATGACCGTTGCCTTGGTGCGGTCAGCCGTTGGAACAATCATATGGATGGCGCCACGAAAGCGTTCTTCGGGCAGGGCATCGAGCTGGATTTCACAGGGTTGCCCCACTTTGATCTTATTGAGATTTGATTCGGAAACATCGGCTTCCACTTGAAGGGAATTCATATCCGCAATCGTAATCACAGCCGATTTGGCGTTTGCGGCCGCCCCGATGGGAGTGACGATATCACCGATATCTGCGTTCTTCGTGAGCACCACGGCGTCAAAAGGGGCCCGGATCGAGGTGTATTCAAGTGAAATATTGGCTCCTTCCAGGCCGGCGAGACTGGCTTTTAAAGTAGCTTCCGCCGCCTCAACGGCCGCTACGGCCTTCTCATAACGGGCAAGGGCGGAATCATAGGCCGCTTTGGCAATATATCCCTTGGCGAGGAGCGCTTTGTTTCGTTCCAAATTGAGTGTAGCTTCCCGAAGTTCTGCCCTGGCCAGCTCGATGTTGTGACGGACTGCAGTCACATTTGCCTCCGCCTGATCTTTTGCCGCAGTGACATCCTGACTTTCGAGACGCGCAACGACCTGGTCTTTTTTAACCCGGTTCCCTTCTTCAACCCCAAGCCAGATAAGGCGGCCGGTCACTTTTGAGGCAAGCGCGGATTTACGCTGGGGAACGACATAACCGCTGGCATTGAGCACGGTCAGGGTTTGAGAAGGGTGGACCTGGGTAACGGTTGCCACCTGGACCTGGACGGGAGGAGTGAAAATCCCTTTGGAGTAAAGAACTCCTGATAGGATGATGGCAAGGGCCAGAAGGGACCAAAAGACGATCTTCTTTCGTCTTTTCGGCCTGGAAATGGCCCTGGTTTTTTCTATCTTCAGCTTTGAAAGGTCTTCATTGGCCACAGCGAAAAAATCCTAACATATTCCTGCAGTCAGAACAACGAAGAAAATTGGACAGCGGTCATGCCTCACTGAGACGTTAGTGAGCACCGAGATCCGGCAGGAATTCCTCCGAAAATCTTATCAAGCGGATGATTTATTCTTAATGGGAAGGGTAATATTGCTCCTTAAAGAATAACCTCTGTCATGCGGGATCACCCTTTAAGTTCATGAACAAGTTGAGGTTTCCGCTATAAGGTTTTCTCCAGAATCCCCACCGGATCTCGGGAAGGATCAACGGCAGAGTGAGAAGGTGTGAAAAAATCACATTTATAGAATCGGCATCATTCCGGCCCACAGGGTTGGGGGGATTGGAGAAGCTTTAGGGCGGAACCTCTAATATTAAACTACGTTGTCTAAATCTGGGTATGATCGCTATCTTACCGGAAACGAAGGTTACCCATAACATCTAATGATCCGCCTTCTAAAGCTTGGACAAGACGCCCAACCCTGTGGGCCGAGGCACAGTCCGTCAATTTTTTCACACCTTCTGAGGGATTACGGGGACCAGATAAACCAATCTGTCATAGGCGGGAATTTCACGCGAATGTAGCGTCGGCATTGATTGCCGACGAAATGACTCGCCCCCAGTAAACCCCGTTAGAAATTCCAGCGGGGCATTAAACCCCGTCGGAATTATTCTAAAACTAACCCCGCTGCAGCCGCCGGCCCAAGCTCCGCCCCAGAGGGAGCAGCGGGGAATTATTTCTAACGGGGTAAATGGGAGCGCTACTCTTATGGGGTGAGGCGCCGGAGAAGGAGTTGCTTGAGGTGATCGATCTTCTCTTTTCTCTCGATCTTTTCTCCCCACTCATCCTGGACATAAAACACATCGACGATGCGGTTGCCGAGGGTTGAGATCCTTGCAAAATAGATATTGCATCCATGGTCGGTCAATGCCAGGGTGATTTCATAGAGGATGCCCAGGCGATCCTCGCCGGTGATTTCGATGATCGTAAAAAAATCGGAATCCTGATTATTGACCTTTACCTCGGTAGGGACTTTTGGAACCACTTTCCGGTGGCCCCATTTCGATTCATTTCTCTGTTTGAGGAGGTTTTTTAGAGACGCTTTCCCCTCCAGAACCTCTGCGACGTCCTTCTTGAATTGCCGGAGGCGCTGCTCGATCTCTCCTGTGGCATCCTCCACTTCAAAGGTGTCGAGGGCAACCCCATTCCCCCAGGTGTGGATTTGAGCTTGCAGGATATTCAGACGATTTAAAAACAGGGAGCCTGTGATCTTCGAAAAAAGGCCGTATCTATCCCTGGTGCAAAGGGTGACTTTCGCCCGCTTCTTTTCTTCAATGACCCACTTCAGGCCAACGTTTTTTTCTCCCAGGGAGCGCGCCATCCCGATGTGCTCAACGATCTCCGGCGGAGAAAAACTGGAAAGATATCTGGAAGGAAGGTGCTCTAAATACTCGGTGGCCAATTCAGGGGGTAAGGATTCCTCGAGTTTCTCTGTCAACTCTTCTTCCTTGAATAAAGGGGTTACCGGTCCCTCCTGTTCGAAGAGGTGGGAGGTCTTTAGAAAGAGCTCCATGAGAAGGGAATTTTTCCAGGGAGTCCATGCCTCCGGTCCGACAGCTTTGATATCGGCGAAAGTCAAGAGATAGAGCATTTTGAGTTGATTCAGGTCATTGATTTTATCGGCAACATGTTGGATGGCCTGTTCATCCAGGAGGTCTCTCCGAAAAGCTGTCTCGATCATAAAGAGGTGATTCTTGACCAAAAAATAGAGGAGCGTACTCTCCCCGGCCGTAAGCCCCAGGCGATCTCCTATGCTCCGGGCTATTTCAGCGCCGATAACCGAATGGTCTCCTTCCTTCCCTTTGCCGATATCGTGGAGCAGTCCTGTAAGAAAAAGGATTTCAGGCTGATCCATCTCTCTGATCAGGGAAGTGAGAAGGGGGTATTCTTTTTCATATCTTCCCATTCTTAATTTGACCAGTTCCTCCACAGTTAGAATGGAATGAATATCGGTTGGATGAACATGATAGAGATCGTAGTGCACTTTTCCTTCAATGGATGAAAATTCAGGGATGTATCTGGAGAGAAAGCCCAATTCGTGCATCTTTCTTAGTAGGAGATCCACTCCCTCTCCCCTTTTCAAAAGAGTAAGAAAGGAGCGGTTCACTTTTTCGGAGCGGTAAAAAAGCTCGTCGATAAAGGGAAGCATCTCGATCACCGTTTCTTCGGTCCGGTAATCCATCTCCATTCGATAATTCTGGCAATGCTCGAAGAGAGCCATCATCTGAGAAGGATCTTTCTTGAAGGCAAGGGGATCAAGGAGCGTGATCTCCCCATTTCTGACTCCAAAATGGCTGTTGATTTTTCCGCGTCTCAAATAGAAAAAGACCTTCTTAAGAAGAGGGGGCTCGGCGGCGATCCTGTCCAGAACGCCCGTGGCAAAGTTTTGGATCCTCTGGGCAGAGAGGTGGAACTCCCGCATCATCGATTCAATCCCTCCCGTGCCTGAAGGGAATCCGAGAAGAGGCGCGATCTTTTCCTGCAGTTCGAAGGTCAGAACGTCCTGTCTCCTTTCACTCAACAGATGGGTCTGGTTTCTTATCGCCCACATCAATTCGATGCTTCGGTCAAGCATCCTCGAATGGTCCGGAAAGAGAATCGAATTCCAGCGATCTGTCTTAAATTTTGCCCGGATCACCCACCGGCCCGTCTGAAAATCCCTCAATCCTCCTTTTCCTTCTTTCAGGCTGGGTTCAAGGACATAGGCAGGGTCTTCATATTTTTGATGGCGAGCGTGAAGATCCTTTCTCAACGCCCCTGCAAACTCATGGATTTTTTTATAGAGGACCTTTTTCGAGAAACCTTCGTACAGGTTCCGAAATAATTCATAATCTCCATCGAGATAACGGGCATCGATCAGACTTGTTTTGACATACAAATCCGATTGGGCCATCCTGAGACAATCAGGAATGAACCTTGCGCTGCAACTTACCTCTAATCCAAGATCCCACAGAGGATAGAGGGTTCTCTCAATGAAAGGGGAAAGATTTGCCGGGTCCCGGCTCGAGTGGAGAAGAAGGAAGTCGATGTCGGAATAGGGCGCCAATTCAGCTCTTCCATAGCCTCCCACTGCCACAAGACAGATGGATGAAAGGGGGGAATGGAGATGGGCCTTTCGGAAACCCTCCCTGACCAGGTGATCGATGATGTCAGAGTATTGACGAAGGAGTTCTTGGGGAGAAAAGGGGACGGGGCCCCGCTGGGCTATGCGGTTCTTAATCTCCCTCAACCCATCCCGGGTAAGCTCTTGATTAAATTGCATCCTTCCCGCGTTCTCCTGTTCGGATCCGGATCACCTCTTCCACGGGAGAGAGAAAGATTTTGCCATCGCCAATCTTCCCGGTTTTCGCAGACCGCTCAATGGTCTCAAGGACAGGCGTCACCAATTCATCAGGAACGATGAGCTCGATCTTAGACTTTGGAACGAAGTCGATCTTGTATTCAGCGCCCCTGTAAACTTCGGTATGTCCCTTCTGCCTTCCAAATCCTTTGACCTCTGTCACGGTCATTCCCTGAATGCCGATCTTTGTTAAGGCGTTCTTTATTTCATCCAGCTTAAATGGCTTCACAATAGCTTCGATCTTTTTCATTCGTTTCCTCCTGACCCCCTCACCCCATCCCTCTCCCCTTGGGGGAGAGGGATGGGGTGAGGGGAGTATTCAAAAACTATATCCGCTTTCTCCATGCTGGCTTATATCCAAACCATTCATTTCGTGCTCTTCACTCACCCTCAATCCCATGGTCCGGTCGAGGATCTTCAGCAGAAAGAGGGTGACTACGAAAGAATATATCCAAGCCACTAACACTGTCAACGCCTGTATCCCCAACAGGGATGGGTTGCCGAAGAAGAGACCATCGTTTCCTGCCGAGTTAATGGCCTTTGAGGCAAAGAGTCCCGTAGCCAGGGCTCCCCATGTGCCGCCCACTCCGTGAACGCCCACGACATCAAGGGAGTCGTCATATCCAAACCTGTTCTTAAGATTGATTGCAATGTAACAGAGAACGCCCGCCGCCAGCCCAATGACGATGGCCGGGATGGGCCCGACATAGCCTGATGCAGGTGTAATGGCCACCAGCCCGGCCACTGCGCCGGATGCGCCTCCGAGGGCAGTCGGATTCCCCCGGTAGGCCCATTCAGCCATCATCCATGAAAGGGCCGCCGATGCAGCCGAGATGTGTGTAACGACAAAGGCCGATGTAGCCAGAGAGCCGGATGCAATTGCACTTCCTCCGTTAAACCCAAACCATCCGAACCAGAGCAGCGCCGCACCCAGAAGGGTCATGGTCAGATTATGGGGAGGCATGGGCTCCTCTCCATAGCCTTTTCTTTTTCCGACAACGAGAGCGGCTGCCAATGCAGCGATTCCGGAGCTGATATGGACGACCAGGCCTCCTGCAAAGTCAAGGGCGCCGAGATTCTTGATCCAGCCGCCTATTCCCCAGACCCAGTGCGCAAGAGGATCATAGACAAAGGTTGCCCAGAGGATGAGGAATACGAGATAGGTTTTGAACTTAAATCTTTCGGCAAATGCGCCGGTGATGAGGGCAGGCGTAATGACAGCAAACATCATCTGAAAAATCATGAAGGCCTGATGAGGAACCGTCGCTGAATAATCGGGGAAGGGATCGAGTCCCACTCCCCTCAGCCCAATCCATTTGAGACTCCCAATAATGCCTCCGATATCCGGACCGAAGGCGAGACTATAACCATAGAGGACCCACTGGATGGTAATGACACCCAGAGCGATGAAGCTCTGCATGATCGTTCCAAGGACGTTCTTGCTTCTGACCATGCCCCCATAGAAAAGAGCCAGCCCTGGCGTCATAAGCATCACCAGAGCCGAAGAGATCAAAAGCCAGGAGGTATCTCCGGAGTCCACTTTGGGAGGTGGCGTAACTGTTTGGCCGGGTGGTGATACAGCAACAGTAGCCTGCAGAGGGACCGTCGCCCCCTTGGGCTCTTCGGCCAATCCCATTCCAGTCACTAAGATTCCGAACATCAGCAGCAGAATTGAAATCTTTTTCATTTCATCGCTCCTCCTGATCCCCCGGCCTCCCTTTTGCAAAGGGGGCGAGGGGGAATTCTATTGTTATTTGTCAATCCATAATTGTATAGACACTGAAGATAAATCCCTCCTTCCCTCCCTTTGCCAAAGGGAGGCGCCGCCGTCCAGAGCCGCATTACTCACTCCAAGACCGGTATTGGGACTCTGGCGCCGGACAGAATTACCCCTCTTTGGCCGCCGGTCCATAGGGCCTCCGGCCCGGAGGGAAAAGAGGGGCGAGGGGAGATTTTCAGAAGAGTATGTCTTCTCAATTATGGACTCCTTAGTAAAAAAGTTCTCTAAAAATGTCATTCCCCTTCTGGTACAGGTTTCGATCTTTATCTCGGTCTCGGTCAGGATTTTTGCTTTGGAGAAAGAAAAGGGATGGAGGTTTCCGGAATCCTCCTCAAAAGTTTCCATCCATTCCCGGATCATCGCCTCAGTGACTTCGAGATGGAACTGAAGGCCATAAACGTTTTCGCCGTACCGGAACGCTTGATGAGAGATAGGGCAGGCGGTGGCTATCAATTTTCCGGCTTTTGGGATATCAAAGGTGTCCTCGTGCCACTGGAAGACAGGAAATGTTTTTGGAAAGTTTGAAAAGAGGGGATCATTTGAACCAATTTTTGTCAAAGAGACATCATACCATCCGATCTCTTTCGCAGGGGCTTTGAATATCTTTGCACCAAGGGCTTTTGCTATTAATTGAGCTCCGAGACATATTCCTAAGATTGTTTTTCCCCTCCGAATCGCCTCCTTAATAAAAAGGTCCTCCTCTCTGAGAAAGGGATAGGGGTCTTCCTCGTAAACATTCATCAATCCTCCCAGGATGACGACATGGGTGAAATCCTGAGGTTTGGGGAGGCGAATGTCAGGATTGAGATCGATGATCTGATAAGGGATTTCTTGCTGCGTGAGGAAGTCTTCAATCAACCCCGGCCCCTCAATATCAACATGCTCGATGATTAAGAAATACATACTTCATCCGCAGCCGCAGGCTTTAGCCTGCGAAATGAACGTAACCTAAAGGTTGCGGCTACACTTCTGGTCACGATCACCCGTCACCGATAAGGAGCAATCCTTGTGCCAGATGGATAAGCAATCAAGTTTATTTGGCTTTTATCAGAATTATTGAATAGTTGGTGGAAATGAGATCCAGGAGAGTTGAATCCTGAGAATCGTTTCAGAAGAAATTTCTTGTTGAAATTTGGGCAGTCTGTTAGAAATCAACCAGCCGGTATATTGGAAAACTGGAATAATGGAATGTTGGAATTATGGGAAGACTCTTTACTATTTCTACCCAATATTCCAGTGTTCCACTATTCCATTATTCCCTCTTTCGTGTTTATATAGCCTCCTTTCCCCGCTCCCCAGTCCTGATCCGGATCACCTCATCCACTGGAGAAAGAAAGATTTTTCCGTCCCCGATCTTTCCTGTTTTGGCTGCCCTTTCGATCGTCTCTATCACTTGAGGCACCAATTCATCGATCACGATGAGTTCAATCTTAGATTTAGGTAAGAAATCGATTGAATATTCCGTCCCGCGATAAGTTTCCGTGTGACCTTTCTGTCTCCCAAATCCTCTTACCTCACTGACCGTCATGCCCTGAATTCCGATCTTCGTCAGAGCATTCTTCACTTCATCCAATTTAAAGGGTTTGATAATGGCTTCAATCTTTTTCATCTTTTCCTCCTTTTTGCATTTTCCTTCGGTGAATCTATAATTTTAATGAAAAATCCGGATAGGCTTCCATCCCATGTTCTCCAATATCGAGCCCTTCCATCTCTTCCTCTTCGGAGACCCTCAGGCCCATGGCCTTCCGTATGATTTTCCAGACAATGAGATTGGCCAAGGAGCTGAAGATGGCGACGGCAAGAATCCCTGCAATCTGGATCAAGAGCTGTTTCGGCCCCCCACCATAAAAAAGACCCACCTCACGATGAAAGAGCCCCACGGCAAAGGTGCCCCAAACGCCATTGACGAGATGAACCGAGATGGCCCCGACAGGATCATCCACCTTTATTCGATCGAAGAAGATGACGCTGAAAACGACAAGCACTCCGGCAACCAATCCAATGACAATTGAACCCGGAACTGTGGCGCCGTCCGCACCGGCGGTGATTCCTACCAGCCCTGCCAGAATTCCGTTCAGAAGCATGCTGAGATCGGGTTTTCCAAGAGCCAGATAAGAGGCAAACGTTGCTGCCACTCCTCCGGCTGCAGCTGCCATGTTTGTATTGAGAATGATCAAGGAGATGGGTTGAGGATCCGCTGCCATCGTACTTCCTCCGTTGAAACCAAACCAGCCAATCCAGAGAATGAAGGCCCCGATCGTGGCCATTCCGAGGTTGTGACCTGGAATGGGGGTGATCTTGCCGTCGGAACCATATTTCCCCAACCGCGGACCGAGAAGGGAGGCTCCGACAAGAGCAGCCCAGCCCCCGATGCTGTGAACGACCGTCGATCCTGCAAAATCCTTAAAACCCAACTGCGACAGCCATCCGCCACCCCAGATCCAATGTCCCTGGATAGGGTAGATCAATGCTCCCATTAAGAATGAGAATGCGAAAAAGGAGAAATATTTGATTCTCTCCGCAACGGCCCCTGAGACGATGGTGGCAGCGGTTCCGGCAAAGACGAGCTGGAAAAAGAATTTTGCATAAAGGGGAACGGATGTCCAGTTCAGAGAGGAGTAGATGCCCTTATAGGCTTCGCCTACAGCCGGGCTGTTGTCCAGCCCCAAGAGGAAGAATCCGTCCAATCCCAAGAAAGGGTTGCCATCGGCAAACATGAGGGAGAATCCAACGGCCCAAAAAGCGAGGCTCGTGACGCAAAAGACGATGACATTCTTCGACAGAATGTTCACTGCGTTTTTAGCCCGACAGAGGCCAGATTCCACCGTGGCGAACCCTGCATTCATAAAAAAGACCAGGGTAGCGGTAATCAGAACCCAGACAGTATCAGCCATCACTTTGAGGTTCGGCGCCTCTTTTCCCTGCGCGCCGGCAAGCGCCGGGATGACGAGGATAGCCAGGACGAAAATTAGGATGAAGTAGCTTAGTCTTTTCATTTCAAACCTCCTTCATTCATGAAAATAAATTGATCGACTTTCATCTCTTGAACCACTGAGTTACAGATGGAAGGTTGATATCGAGCTGTATCGTCCACTTCCATTTGCCGTTGATCTCCTTTTCATTGAACCACACCGGTCCGGTGAGAAGGCTGATGTTGGGTGTAAAGTAATAGTAAAGACCTACACCCCCGCCTCCGATCGAATTCTTTCCGGACGCATAATCTGCCGCTAAGATAAGCTTCTTGTACTCATTGCCCTCCTTATCCTTAGCTGGGAAGAATCCACGATCAAACCCGATCATAAAACCGATGTTCTCCTTCTCCCCATTTTTATCGACCAATGCTTTCCTGTTGCCGATATAAGGACCGGCATGAAATCGCCCTAAAAAGGGAACGGTTTTTCCCACAAGTGCAAAGACAATGTTCTGGTTCGTCACATCCTTTTCAGTTCCCACATTGAAGATTCCAAGATTAAGAGCGGGCGATCCTGAGAAGAGAGAATTCTCTGAAGTCCCCAGCTTGGCATTAAACGAAATGGGATGATCCGTGGGCTCAATGTAATCGAGGCCCACTTCCAACTGGAGTTTTTCAAAGGGAAGGACACCGATCGTGAGGCCTGCATCCGTTCCAAAAGCGCTCCCCCCATCTCTTGCTTTCTGGAACACCGTGAAATAGTTATCGACCCCGATGTGGAGCACGCCGTAGGGCTGGATATCTGTTGTCGCAGGCGTCCAATAGGTTGTGGATGGTGTTCCAAAGGCCATGCCATTCAACAAAAGTAAACCGATAAGAGTTAATATTGGCAGACTTACTTTCTTCATCTT
This sequence comes from Deltaproteobacteria bacterium RBG_16_49_23, assembly GCA_001798855.1. Taxonomy (GTDB): domain Bacteria; phylum Desulfobacterota; class BSN033; order BSN033; family UBA1163; genus RBG-16-49-23. Next base: position 39,621 of record MGQQ01000106.1, read on the forward strand.
ATCCTCCTTTTTTTATTTCTGACTTTATCAAGAAGGATGCCAAAGAAATTTTATGGTCCATGGATGAACCCTAAGGGTTTAAAAACAAACCATTTATTGATTGAAGCGAGAAGTTGAAGTGAGGATGGAGACGGAATCGGAGAAGAAATAAAAACAACAATTATGTTTGAAAAAAGAAGGAAACCCACAATTTTGTGGGATTAGGGACGATAAGACTTCGGATTAATTTGAAGTTTCTTAATGCTGTAAGATATTACTCTCTCTGTGGTCTTCAGGAGCCTTGCGGCTTCGGCCATATTCCCTCTTGAATTTTTAAGCGCATCAATGATCAACTCCCCCTCAAAATTATTAAGGGTGTCTTCAAAGGAGAGAAAAGGAATGGTTCCGGACCGTTCTCCGGTCTGAAGGGTAGGGGGAAGGTGGCAGCTGTGGATCACCCTGTCCGTGCAGAAAAGGCCAGCTCTCTCAATGCAGTTCTCAAGTTCTCTCACATTGCCCGGCCAATGGTATTGCATGAGCATGTCAATGGCTGGCGTTGAAATCCTTCGAACATCCTTTTTATGTTTTTGGTTATATTTTTCAACAAAATGGTCAGCCAGAAGGAGAATATCCGTCTTCCTCTCCCGGAGAGGAGGCATGAAGATGGGGAATACGTTCAGACGATAATAGAGGTCCTCTCTGAATGTTCCCTCCTCGATCGATTTTTCCAGATCTTTACTGGTGGCAGCGATGATGCGCACATTCACTCGAAGTGTTCGGTTTCCTCCGACCCTTTCAAATTCTCTCTCTTGAAGAACTCTCAGAAGCTTTGCCTGGGCGGTCAGATTTAATGTTCCAATCTCATCAAGAAAAAGCGTTCCGCCATCGGCCCTTTCAAATCTCCCCATCCTCTGTTCCGTCGCTCCGGTAAAGGCTCCCTTCTCGTGTCCAAAAAGTTCACTCTCGATGAGTGTGTCGGGAAGGGCGGCGCAGTTCAGTTTTAAGAAAAGCTTCGAGGCTCGAGAGCTATTGAAATGGATAGCGTTTGCTACTAATTCCTTCCCGGTGCCGCTTTCCCCTCGAATGAGAACCGTTACCTCCGTGTCCGCAACCCTCTCAATCATTTGAAAGACTTCAGCCATCTTATGGCTTGTCCCTACGATATTGTAGAGATTATATCTCTCTCTTAATTTTTCCTTGAGAGTGATGTTTTCAGACAGAAGCTGGTTCTTCTCATCCTGGACCATCTGCTGGATCTTGAGACCTTGAGCCATCATGGAGGCTACGATCGAGAGAAGACGAACATCTTCTTCAAAGGCGATCTCTTCCGTGAAAAGACGATCCACGCTTAATGCACCCAGACCGTTGGGGCCCTTCTTGATGGGCACGCAGATAAAAGAAGTATCGCTCTTCGTCAGATTTGCTCTCGATTGGGTCCGGTTAAGAAAGAGCGGTTCTTTTCCGATTTGAGGGACGACCATCGGCTCGCCTGTCTCGACGACTTTTCCGGTGATGCCTTCACCGACTAAATATTTTCCTCTTCCTATCTCCTCTTCGGTCATCCCATGAGCCGCCCGAATTTCCAACTCCCCGGTGACGGGATTTAAGAGGGTTATCGTCCCACGATTCATCCCCAGGCGAGAATGGAAAGTTTTGAGGATATTCGGGAAAACTTCCCGGCAATCAAAACTTGAGCCAATGAGCTGGCTAATCTCATAGAGGACGGTAAGTTCCTTGAGTTTTCTTTCAAGAGAGGCGACGAGTTTATCCGGAGGAGAACTTTGGGTTTTCTGGATGGTCATCCCCCGACTGAGTATGATGGGAGCAACTCCGTTCAAATTGATATTAACCTCCAGCTTAAAGTTGGTCAAAATTTCCTAATGAGCAATCTTTATGCCAATTGATGAGGTTTGGACGTTTATCCCGGTTTGCTTAGAATTATCAAATGATTAATAGCGGTAAAATAAGAAAGAATGGACGGCAGCCCCATCATTTCAAAGAGAAATATTGTTGAAATTTGGGCAGTCTGTTAGAAAGCAAACAGCTGGTATATTGGAAAACTGGAATTGTGCGGTGTTGGAATCTGAGGCGGATCACAAACCCTCCAATGTCTCAACTAATTTTACCTCATTTGGCACAATGAAGATTGCCTGTCTGTCTCTCACCAGAGGACCGAATGTCAACTTAGCCCATTTTAATCCGGACTCGATCTGTGTGCTTCCTCTCAGGTCTTTTCTTCTCTCGACCAGGACACCAATCAGATTTCCCCTTTTAAGTTCATAATCCTTGGAAAAGACTTTGTAAGTGACCATCCGTCACCTCCTGGGTGGTGTGATCCAAGTTTTATTTATGACTTTTCACTTTTTTTGTCAAGGAAAAAATGATTTCGTTGACATCTCCGACCTATCCTCTTAAAATGAAAAAAACTTTAACCTTTCCAATTGAAAATGCTGATTCTAAAGCCAGGTTAGGGAAAAGTCTCGAAAGGAGGATTCCGATGAAGCGACCTATTTATCCTTTTTTCATCATCCTGATGATATTCTTTGCACTTTTCCTTCCATCCTCGGAAGCCCAACAATTTGTCTCCTTCGGAACGGGAACCGAAGGGGGGCTCTACTATATCTGGGGAGGCGGATGGGCTAAAGTCATGAACAAGGCCCTGCAGGGGGTTGAGGTGACAGCCGAATCCACCGGGGGCTCAACAGCAAACTGTCAACTGATTGAAAGGGGAAAACTGCAACTGGGTTTCTCTCTTGCCCAGGTGACCTATGATATGTATGCAGACAAGAAGATGAAAAACCTCAGGGCCCTCTTCCCCGCCTATCCGGGTTATTACTATTTTTATGCACTGAAGAAGAGCGGTCTAAAAACCATTTACGACATCAACGGGAAAGACATTGGTTATGTCAAAGGACTTCATGATACAACGGTCAGGATTTTTGAAACGATTGGCGTCAAACCGGCAAAATCCCATATTTTGACTCATGCGGCAACGGTGGAGGGACTTCAAGATGGGATCCTTCACTGCTCGGCGGTTATTGGGCCGGAGAAATGGCCAGGCCTAACAAGCATTGAGGCCACCCACGAAATCCAATTTCTAACGATGACAGAGAAGGATATTCAAGCCATTCTCAAGGCCTTCCATGCCTATCGTAAAGGGGTCGTGCCGAAGGGAAGTTATAAGGCCCTGTCAGACAAACCTTACGAGACCGTTGTCGACTGGAACCTCATCCTGGCCAATAAAAATCTCTCAGAGGAGATTGCTTATAAATTGGTGAAGGCCACCTATGAGAGCAATCCGGATCTGGTAGCGGTTCACCCGGTCTCCAGCGCGGCAAAGGTGGAGAATGTGATGAACACACCCATTCCTCTTCATCCAGGGACAATCAAATATTTACGGGAATTAAAGATCTCCATACCTCCCTCTCTGATCTCTACAGAATAGAATGGATGAAAAGAACCCGAAATTCGCAGAGGGATTAAGCCCTCTCGAGGATGAGGGCGGCAAGAAGACAAAAGGGTTTCATTCATGGTTCATCCTTATTCTGGCTGTAGCCATGTCTCTTTACCACCTTTACGCCCTCAGCGGCCTCACCATCGTCACCTCCGTCAAACTCTATGCCATCCATCTCGGGTTCAGCATCTTCTTAATATTTCTCGTCTATCCCTTTACTTCAAAATCGAGAGAAATCAAGACCCGATTCCCTGTCTACGACTTTATGCTCGGCATCATCGGGGCGCTGAGCAGTGTCTATATCATTGTCTTCTACCAGGATTTTATCTTTCGAATTGATAATGCTCCCACGATCCCTGACTTGATCCTGGGAGCGATCACCATTCTCCTTGTTCTTGAGGTTTCACGCCGCACCATCGGCCTTTCCATGCCTGCGGTTGCTCTGGTCTTTCTTGTCTATGCTTTTGTGGGATATTATCTCCCTCCCTTCATACGACACCGGGGATACGATCTGGAGAGGGTAATCAGCCATCTCTTCAGTGAACAAGGAATCTTCAATATCCCGATCGGCATCTCTGTCCGCTATGTCTTTCTCTTTATCCTCTTCGGCTCTTTTCTTGAATCGTGCGGAGGAGGAAAGTTCTTAATCGATCTTGCTACGGCCATGTTCGGCGGGACGCGGGGAGGCCCGGCCAAAGCCGAGACCGTCTCGAGCGCTTTCTTCGGGACCATCTCCGGAAGTGCGGTGGCCAACGTGATCGGGACGGGAACCTTTACCATTCCAATGATGAAGAGCATCGGATATAAGAGCCATTTTGCTGCTGCTGTGGAATGTGTGTCATCCACCGGGGGACAGATCATGCCTCCGGTCATGGGAGCAGGGGCTTTTATTCTGGCAGAGCTGGTGGGAATCTCTTACCTCGATGTCTGCAAGGCAGCCGCCATTCCAGCCGTCCTCTATTTCCTCTCCATCTATATCATGATCGATCTGGAAGCAGCCAAGACCGGATTGAAAGGGCTTCCCTGGGCTGACCTCCCGAAGCTCGGTCCTCTTCTCAGGAAGGATTTTCTCTTCATCCTTCCTATCTTTGCACTGATCTTCTTTTTAGTCGGATTGAAGACGACGGCAACCCTGGCTGGTTTCTGGGCAACGGTTGTCACTTTCGTCATCACCTTCTTCAAACGAGAGACCCGGATGGGCTGGAGGAAGTTTCTGGACACCCTCGCGGATGGTGCGATCAAGGCGACACAGGTGGCAGCGGTCTGTGCCTGTGCCGGAATCATCATTGGCATCGTTGCCCTGACAGGGGTGGGCCTTAAAATCAGCTCGATAATGATTGACCTTGGAGGGGTTAGCGTCCTGCTCTCTCTTTTTATCGCGATGTGTATCAGTCTGATTCTGGGAATGGGACTTCCTACCACGGCGGCCTATATCATCTGTGCGGCTATTGTCGCGCCATCCCTGATCAAACTGGGCCTGCCTCCTTTAGGGGCCCATCTCTTCATCTTCTATTTCAGTTGTCTTTCAGCGATCACGCCTCCGGTCGCAGTGGCCGCCTATGTGGCTGCAGGGATTGCAAGGGCAAATCCCGTCAAGGTGGGATTTACAGCGGTCAGGCTTGGGATCGTTGCCTTCATCGTTCCTTATATGTTTGTCTATGGCCCTGCGTTGCTTCTGAAGGGTGATCTTTTTTCTATCTTCTGGGCCAGCCTCACAGCCATCATCGGGGTCAGCGCTCTCGCAGGGGCGATGGAGCGATGGTTCATGGGGAAGGTTGCTTCGTGGTTTCAAACAGGGTTTCTTTTCGCCTCAGCCCTTCTTCTCATCAAACCAGGGTTGACCACGGATATGATTGGGTTTGGTTTACTTGCCATCGCCTTCATCCCCTGGGCCTGGGCGAAGAAGAGAAGGGGGCTTTGATTTCGGGAATGGGCTATCGTATAAATGGTTGAGGAAGGAGAAAGTTTAGAGATGGTTAGAGATCTTATTCGTCCCGAAGGTTCATGGGTGGCTCTCATCACACCCTTTGATACGAAGGGAAGGGTGGACATGGAGGGTTTCAAACGATTAGTCGATTTTCAGGCTCACCATAAAACAGGGGGGCTTCTCCTGATGGGTTCGACAGGGGAACCCACCTCTCTTTCTCACGGAGAGAGGAGAGAGATCATTTCAGAAATGGCCCCCTACTGCAGGGGAAAGATACCTGTCTTTTTTGGGGTCGCCTGTGGTTCCACTGAAGCGACGATTGAGCTCGCTCAATTCGCCGAGGAGAAGGGAGCAGACGGTATTATGCTGGTCGTTCCTCCCTATATCGCTCCACCCCAGCCTGCTGTCTACAGTTATTTAAAGACGATCTGCCAGTCTGTGAATATCGCTGTGGCGGTTTACAATAATCCTGCACGGGTCATCGTCAACATTGATCCTCCGACCATTATTAAGCTATTTGAGGAATGTTCCAATCTGGTGGCTGACAAAGAGGCTGTCCCGAGCGTGGTTCAACTCGCTTCAGTCATGGAAGGCACTGGAAACCGTATCCGGCTTCTCTGTTGTGATGCTCCCAACTATGCATTGACGATTCCCACACTCGGAATGGGAGGCCATGGAACAGCCAATGTGACTGGAAATGCGGCTCCAAGGGAGATGGCCGAGCTTTCAAAACCCTGGAAATCCTGGGAGGATGTCGTGAGGGGAAGGAGTCTCTATTTTGAGTATCTTCCCCTGATGGAGGCGGCTTATTCAGCCACCAATCCGGTCGCGATCAAAGCCATGGTCAAACTGATGGGACTCCCATCAGGGGATCCGAGACCACCCTTGCCAAAAATCGAAGGGGAGAAATTGAAACCTCTGGAAGAGGTGATTCGCCGCTTCAAGTTGAAAGAGAAATATGGTCTAATTGTAACACCTTAACGCTTAGAGAAAACTGATCTAATCCCCCTTCATCCCCCTTTGTCAAAAGGGGGAAATATTTTCTTCTCACCTGACTTCGCCGGAGCGGCTTCGCGCAGGCGGGTTTTGGCAAAGGGAGGAATAACCCCTCTTTGGTAATCCTTTTCCTGTCCTTAGACAGGCAAAGAGGGGCGAGGGGAGATTTTCAGAAGAGTATGTTTTCTCAATTATAGACTCCTTAGCAATATCATTAAAGTTAATGGATACATCGATGGATATCGGCCAAATTCCAAGTCCGATCTGGTATAGGGTGACCTTAGAAGCAGGAGAAGATCTGTTTCAGGCTTTAAGAGGTTTTTTCCAGAAGGAGAATCTTAAGGAGGCCTATGTTCTTTCATGCATTGGTTCTCTGGAAAGGGTCGTCCTTGCCTATCCAAAGACGAAACAGATACCGCCCGAGATTGAGCGTGTCTCTCTCGAAGGGCTCTTTGAGATCAATGGAATTTCAGGAAACATCAAGAAAGGGGCCGGTGAGATAAAGGTTCACCTTCATGGCTCCGTAAGTGAAGCTGGACGAGAGGTAAGCGGTGGAGCCATTAACGAAGGGACCAAGGTCTTTAAAATTGCAGAGATGGTGATTATCGGAATAAGAAAATGATATAAACAGAGGTTTTCCATGCCCCTTTACCCATTTTACTGCAAGAAATGTGATAAGACTTTTGAAGTCTTTCTTCGCCCCAGTGAAGCCAATCAAGAAATGACCTGCCCTTATTGCCAGGGAGATGATGTTGAAAGGTTATCTGATAAGGAGCAAGATGATTTAACGCCGGGCGTCTGCGGAGTTAAAGAAGATACTTGACTCAAGTCTTGAGACGGCGGTTGCCATCCTCCTTTTATTATCCATGTCAAGTTCTTTCTACAAGTCCCCGTTTCCTTATCCTATTCTTGATTTCTAAAACCCAGTTGAAAATCCGATCCGCAAGTTTCTTTCTGTAATCTTGATTTTTGAAGATTACCGCACCCTTCAACATTAGGATTTGAAAAACACAAATACATTGATTCTTAAGGTGAAATACAGGATTCACCCTATTTTCCTTTCTGCTGATTCGAATATTATAAAAAAATGCTCATAGTCAGGACCTTAAAGAGGGCCCTTAACAAATCAGGGGAATCCATGGAAGGGAAAAAAGAAACCAGGGAAAGGGTCCTTTCCGTTTATTCGCGTTACGGTCTGGCTGTGGCGGCGGTACTGGCGGCTGTGTTGGTTCGCTGGGCGCTCAACCCGTTGCTCGGGGCAAAGATCCCCTACCTGACGATCTATCCTGCCATGATGGTCGTGGCCGTGACGCTCGGCTCAGGGCCGGCGCTGGCCACCACGCTCCTCGGTGTGCTCCTGGCCGAGCTTTTCTTTGTCGAACCGGTCGTGTCTCTCACGCTGACGACCTCGCTGGGCGTGCGGGCCTTGATCCTGGTCCTGGCCAGCCTCTACGTCGGGCGGGTAGGCGAAAGGCTGCGCGCGGCGCGCGCCCGGGCAGAGACTGAAGCAGCGGCTTCGCGCCAGGCCGACATGGCCCTGAGAAAAACACATGACGAATTGGAGACACGAGTAAGGGAACGAACCACCAAGTTGACAACTGAGATTGAGGAGCGGAAACGGGCAGAGGAGGCATTACAGGAGTCGGAGAAAGAGCTTCGGCATCTTTCCTCCCAACTCCTCGTTGTTCAGGAAAGGGAGAGAAGAAAGATAGCTCAGGACCTCCATGACGATATCTGGCAAATCCTGAATACGGTAACGTTTGACATGGATGGTTTTTTGTCCCAGCAGGTTACGGATAATCCCGTTGCTGCCCGTCAGAGCGCTCAGAGAATCATTTCGAATATCCGAAATGCCATCGAAAGAATCCGCACGATGCAAGGAGACCTCTGGCCTCCCCTTCTGGACGACATCGGAATTCTGGCAACGATCAACTGGTACTGCCGGGAATTCGAGAAAAACCACACCGGAATCTCCATTGAAAAGCAGATCGGTGTGACTGAAGAAGATGTGCCCGTTAACGTCAAGATTGTGGTCTACCGGGTGATGCAGGGGGCCCTGGAAAATGTGGCGCATCACAGCGGCGCCAGCCGCGCGTTGATCTCCTTAAGAAAAAAAGAGGAGACGATTGAATTCTCGATCAACGACAACGGAGGAGGTTTCGATATCGAACGAATCCTGTTCCGGACAAGACCATGGATAGGTTTCGGGCTTGTGGGCATGAGGGAGAGGATCGAGCATTCGGGAGGAACGTTTGATGTCAGGTCCGGAGATGGAAAAGGAACGACCATTCGAGCGTCGTGGCCTCTGGCAGATACGGGTAAGGAAAGCCCAGACCGCAGCCCAATCAGGAAAGTCTCCGAAGGACCGGAAGAACAGTTCCGAATGGTAACGGAAGCCATTTCTGACTGGGTCTACGCATTCAGGGTGGCGCCGGAGGAAAAGTATATCTGGGAGTGGATCACCCCCGGGTTTACCATGGTGACCGGCTATCCGAATGATGCTGACTTAGCGGAGATAGTCCATCCCGAAGACAGGCATGTCATCGAAGAGCGTTTCCGGTACATCAGGGCATTGCAACCTCACGTCAGCGAATACCGAATTGTCACGAAGAACGGGGAGATCTGCTGGGTCCGGGATTCGATTAACCCCGCCGCCGATCCGTTGCATCCCGGGACGATCAGAGTCATCGGAGCCGCGCAGAACATCACCGAGCGCAAGCGGGCGGAGGCGGCGCTGCGGGAGAGTGAGGAGCGTTTTAGAGTGGCCATTACGGGTTCTCCAGTCACTGTTTATCAGCATGACAGAGAACTTCGTTTTACATGGGTTTACAATCCACCTCGTGGTTTTTCGGCTGAAGGACTCTTAGGAAGAAAAATTGACGAGGTTCACCCGCCTGAGGAAGCCGCTTACTTGACCAGGATCAAACGCCAAGTCATGGAGAGCGGAGTAGGAATGCGGGGAGAAACCTGGCTAACTGTCAATGGAGAGCGTCGCTTCGTTGACTTCTCTATAGAACCCCTGCGCGACGGGTCTGGTCAGATTTCCGGTGTCACCTGTGCCACGGTTGACATCACCGAGCACAAACGTGTGGACGAGGCGCTTCGGGAGAGCGAGGAACGCTTCCGCGGCGCCGTGGAGACTTATCCTTACGGGTTCGGCATCTACGATGGTCAACGCCGTTACCTATTTGCCAACCCGTGGACACAACAGGTCGCAGGTCTGCCGCTCGACCGAATGGTGGGGAGAACCGATGAGGAAATTTTCGGGCCGGAGGTGGCCCAGGTGCTCGTTCCGCACTTGCGTCGGGCCTATGAGACCGGAAAGATGCAGTCCTTCGAATGGGCTATGCCGCAGGAAAGCGGCGGACGTGTGGCCATCGTCAACTACGTCCCGCTCCTCGACCCAGCTGGCAAGGTGCGCCGGGTCATCAAGACCATTCAGGACATCACCGCTCAGAAAAAGGCTGAGGAGGCATTGAAAAAGGCTCATGACGAATTGGAAGTGCGGGTCCAGGAGCGAACTTCTGAACTGTCAGAGACTGTTGAACTGCTTCGGGCTGAAAATACCGAGCGCAAACGACTGGAAGATGCACTTCGCGAATCGGAGAAGCAGGTTCGATTTTTTGCCTCTGAATGCCTGACAGCCCAGGAAGCCGAGAGGAAAAGAATCGCTGGAGAGCTTCACGATAGTATTGCGGCGTCTCTCACCGCGATCAAATTCAGAATTGAGAAAGCGGCGGACGAGATAAAACAGGGCACAGGAAAACCAGAATCCTTGAGAGACCTCATATCAAAAGTTGTGCAGGTTGTTGAAGAAACCCGCAGGATCATGTCTGATTTGCGCCCCGCCATACTGGATGATTTAGGAATCACAGCAGCTCTCAGCTGGTACTGCCGGGAGTTCCAAAAAACCTATTCCTACATCTGCGTCGAAAAAGAGATTGCCATATCGGAAGGTGAAGTGCCTGATTCCCTGAAAACGCAGATCTTCCGCATATCGCAGGAAGCGATGAACAATATCGCCAAACACAGCAAGGCAACCCTTGTCAATCTCTCCATTCATAAGGTTGAAGGCAGGATAGAACTGACCATTCAGGACAACGGCCAGGGGTTTAACCTGCATAGTGCAGCCAAAGGACGGGGTCTTTCCACCATGAGGGAACGGGCGCAACTTTCGGGCGCGAGTTATATGATCGAATCCTCCGAGGGGAAGGGAACGGTTATCCGCGCCTTTTGGCCGCTGGACGAAACCGGATGAATCGCCAGTGTCTCCCTGGTCTGATAACATGTCACGTTATCAATATTTCATTGCGTAATTATCAACTCTCCAGAATATATCGAAACGAATCGTTGTAGGGGCTATACGCTTCCCCTACCTCCTCTCTTCCTTCCTTCCTTCAGATTCAAGAATTAATATTGAGATGAGGATTACAAATCGATATGAATGAAACATAATCGCATTGGCAAGGCTTCGTAAAAGAAAATAATTTTATCTTGCTTCTTTTGGTTTTCCCTTTAATCATTTCAACTCGATGACAAAAAATGTGTTTTTCTTTATTTTAGCAAGATTCTGCCATTCAACAAATCTTTAGAAATCAACTAGTTTCACTGTCCAACCTCCCTTGGCATTATAATTGCCCTTTAACAAATCAGATTCATCGATAAACAAGCACCGATTTGAAGCGGGTTTTTTATTTTTTAAGCGATTCCTTAATTGTGAGAAATTACATCATTAATAAGATCATTTGCTTACAGTACCACCTCAGGAAAGTCATCGGAAAGAAGATGGCAAGATGGATTTGTATATTGATTGAGAAGACCTTTACAACTCTATTTGGAAGAGAGGTTTACCGTGATGGGTTGTGAAGAGCTATTAACCAAAAGGAGGGTTGAGAGATGTGTACAGAATTGCTTTTTGGTTTGCCTTGTACGAATTTCAAATGCCCCAACAACCTATTCTGGAAAGATTTAAAACTCAACAGAGAAAAAATCCGAATGACGGACAGGGCTCTTGAGATAAGAAACTGCTGCTGTTTGATCCTGAGCCCATGGACTCCGGAGGAAATTAGTAATGCATGGGGCCTAACAAGAGAGGAGATAAAGCGGTCCGAAGAAGAGGCATTTAAGAAACTGGAGAGGGGAGTCCGGATCAGCAGGCAAAGATCGCTGTCCACAGCCGCCACGAACTGAAGGGTTGTGGTCTGAAAAATACTTGGTCGTTCCATCTTTTCCCCATCCTGTCTGTCTCAACCAGCCTTTTTGAGTTCATTTTGTTACAACTCCATTAACCTCGTTTTCTAATGGGCAGGCCGAAAATCATCTTCATCATTAACCCTGTTCAGATATTATTTTCTTTCTGCAATTTTCCACCTTTGTCTTATCTTGATCTGTACAGACAAATGATGTACAATAATTTCGATGAAATTTGAATGGGATCCAGAAAAGAATGAGTGGCTGAAAAAAGAAAGAAATATCTCATTCGAAAAAATAATTTTTCATCTATCGCAAGGTGACATATGGAAAATTGCAGATCATCCTGACCAGGGAAATTATCCTGATCAAAAAATATATTTTGTTGTTGTAGATGATTATATTTATCTTATTCCTCATGTTGTTGGAAAAGATTATATTTTTTTAAAAACAATTATTCCAAGCAGAAAAGCGACCAAGATGTATCAAAACGAACAGGAGGGTTAACATATGAAATATGATAAAGAAGAAAAAGCCATTCTTGACGCATACAAAAAAGGAAAAATGACACTTTCTACTCCATCTAAAAAAGAGATTGAAGCAATCAAAGCAACGGCAAAAAGTACATTGGTAAAGGACAAACGGATTACCATACGTCTTTATGGTCACGATTATAAAGGTATTCAAAAAAAAGCGTTAGAAATGGGTATCCCCTACCAAACGCTTATTTCCGGGATCATTCACCGATATATTGAAGGAGAATTAATTTCAAAAACAGGATAACCACTCATTCCGGCGGGATAAGGGACCTAAAAATTCCGGTATTTGTTGGTTACCGGGAGCCTCCGGTCCTTTCCAAGGGCCCGGTGGGTGATCTTAACGCCCGGCGGGCTCTGCCTTCGCTTGTATTCATTTCGATCGACCATCCGGATCACTTCTTTGATCATGGCTTCCTTAAAACCCATCTTTGCAATCTCTTCAACTCCTTTGTCGTCTTCCACATAGGCCTGGAGAATGGGATCGAGAACGGGGTAGGGGGGGAGGGAATCCTCATCCTTTTGATTTGGCCTCAATTCTGCAGAAGGGGCTTTCGCAAGGACATTTTTGGGGATCAGGGCCTTCCCTTCTTTTCTATTTTTGTATTTCGATAATTCATAGACCAAAGTTTTTGGGACGTCTTTCAGGACGGCATACCCCCCTGCCATATCCCCATAGAGTGTACAGTAACCTACACTCATTTCGCTCTTGTTCCCGGTGGTCAGGACAAGCCAGCCAAATTTATTGGAGAGGGCCATCAGGATATTCCCCCGAATCCTGGCCTGAATATTTTCCTCCGTCACATCGGATTTAAGCCCCTTAAAAGATGGGGAGATAGTTTTTAGATAAGCCTTAAATATGTCGGCAATCGGTATGGTCAGAAATTTGATGCCAAGATTCTTTGCCAGAGCTTTTGCATCCTCCAGAGATTCCTTTGAGGAGTACTGGGAGGGCATGGCCACTCCCACCACTCCTTTTTTCCCCAATGCATCCACAGCGACGGCAGCGGTCAGGGCAGAATCGATGCCCCCGCTCAGACCGATCAGAACGGTATGAAATCCGTTTTTTCGAATATAATCTCCTGTGCCGAGAACAAGAGCGGAATAGATTTCTGGAAGCCGGTCGAGAAGTTTCATCTCCCTCTCAGGAAGGGAAGGTTTTTTCCTGACAGAGCGAATGGAATCGGGAAGATCGATCTTTTTTACTCTTTTTTCTTCATCGGCGAGTCTCTCCCTCCTGATCCGGGGATCATGAAGGCGCATGCGAAAAACACCCTCCATGTCGAGATCGGCCAGAATCAGATCCTCCTGAAACTGTCTTCCTCTGACAATCAAATCCCCTCTCTGATCGAAGACCAGGCTTCCGCCATCAAAGATCAGCTCGTCCTGACCTCCGACCAGATTGCAGTAGGCCACGATTGCTAAATTATCCGAAGCCCGGGTGGAAATCATTTTCTCCCGGAAGGCAACCTTTCCGGTATGGTAAGGGGAAGAGGAGATGTTCACGATGAGCTCCGCCCCCCCATAAAGGGCCTGTGTCCGGATGGGGTCTCCGGGATACCAGAGATCTTCACAGATGCTCACGCCGATCGGAGTTGATTTAAGGGTAAAGATAAAGTTTTCTTTTCCGACCTGGAAATATCGATCCTCATCAAAGACTCCGTAGTTGGGAAGAAAGCTCTTGGAATAGGCATCGACCATTTTGCCGTTGTGGAGGAGGGCAGCGGCATTGAAAATGTCTCCTTCTTTATTGACGAAACCCACAACGGCAGTAATGGAGGAGGTGGCCCTGGCAATCGTTTCGATGGCCTTGAGATTGGTCTCGATGAAATTCGGCATCAGCAAAAGGTCTTCAGGAGGGTAACCGGTAACCGCCATCTCCGGAAAGGCGAGCAGGTCCGCCCCCATCTTTTTGCCTTTTCCAATATAATCCAGGATCTTTTTCGTATTCCCTTCGATGTCCCCGACGGTGGTATTGATCTGGCAGAGCCCGATTCTAAGTGTCCGCATGATTCACCCCTTTAAAATTGTAAAGTGTGAAGCGTGAAGCGTAAGCTGTTATGTTCATAACTCATAACTCATAACTTATAATTTGATATCGTAATAAGTTGTCATTCCCGTGAAAACGGGAATCCAGAGAATTCTAACTACCTTAAAATATCCCGCTAAGAGCGGGACTTGCGCAGGAATGACAGAAGATCGTCTTTTCAGACTTTTTACGATATCATTACTTATAACTTATAACTCTTAACCCTCTTCCTCCGATACCAGGACATCCTTTTTGATATGGTATCGATCCATCTTGCCCCGGAGGGTGCTCCGGTTGATCCCCAGAAGTTGGGCGGCCTGGACCTGATTCCCCCTGGTCTTTTGGAGGGCACGAAGGATCAGGCCTTTTCCTACACTTGAAATCATATCCAGATCGGGTGTGACCCTGGGGGGATTCGATAGTTCTTCAAAGAGGGTGTCGAGAAGGCCCTCAATATTTTTATCCCGGTCCTCCCTCACCGCCCACTTCTCCTCTCCTTTTTCAAGAAGGATCTGGTCTTCGAGAATCCATTCTCCCTGACATAGCACGATGGCTCTTTTCAGGACATTCTCAAGCTGCCGGACGTTCCCTGGCCATCCATAGGAGGTGATCTTTTCTATGGCTTCGGGGGTGATCCCAACAATCGCTTTCTTCAGCTCCCGATTGAACTTTTTTAAGAAATAGGAGACGAGCTCAGGAATGTCCTCCTTCCGTTCCCTCAGGGGAGGAATGTGGATGGAAACGACATTGAGCCGGTAATAGAAGTCTTCCCGAAATTTCCGGTTGGCGATGGCTTCTTCCAGATCTTTATTGGTGGCAACGATAAACCGGATATCGACCCGGATTGTTTCCATTCCCCCCAGTCTTTCAAAACTCCTGTCCTGCAGGACTCTTAATAGTTTTGCCTGGGTTGAGAGAGACATATCCCCGATCTCATCGAGAAAGATCGTTCCCCTGTGACACTGTTCCAGTTTCCCAACGCGGCGGAACGAGGCCCCTGTGAAGGCCCCTTTCTCATGGCCGAAGAGCTCACTCTCGAGAAGGGTATCCGGTATCGCGGCACAATTGACCGGAAGGAAGAGCTGGTTTGAACGGAGGCTATGCTGGTAGATCGCCCGGGCAAATAACTCTTTCCCTGTCCCGCTTTCACCCCTGAGAAGAACCGTCACATCGCTGGGAGCCACCTGGCCGATCATTTTATAGATCTCCTGCATCCTGGGGGAGAATCCGATGATCCTTTCCTCCACTCCCTCCTGACCTGGCGTAGGAGAGTAGGTGACCTCCTCTTTCATCAGTTTTCGCAATGAGATGGCCTTTTCAACCAGAGATTTCATTTGCGGGATGGGAAAGGGTTTCAGAATGTAGTCGAAAGCCCCGTACTTCATCGCTTCGATAGCCGTCTCGGTGGTGCCAAAAGCGGTCATGAGGATGACCAGGGATTTTGGATCGGCCAATTTGATTTCCTTGAGCACCTCAATCCCGCTCCGGCCCGGCATCTTGATATCCATGATGATCAGGTCGGGAGAGTCTTCTCTCAGCCGTTTCAAGGCTTCCTCTCCATTCTGGGCGGTGAGGATAGAAAAGTCTTCTTCCAGCATCCTTTTCAGGGAGTAGCGGATCGATTTGTCATCATCAACGATCAGGATGGTCTGCATGTTACCTCTTTAAAAATACGATGAACAGAGAAATTCTGGAATAATGGAAGATTGGAATAATGGAATATTGGACAAAACCAAAAAAAGCTTTTTTCTAACCCATTATTCCACTATTCCATCATTCCATCGTTCCAGTGGGTTTTAGTTCATTGTTCATGGTGGATTGGAAGCCAGATGGTGAAATGGGTTCCATGCCCCGGGTCGCTTCTTACTTCGATCTTGCCATGGTGCTGGTCAATGATCCGGTGGGTAATGGAGAGGCCGAGACCGATTCCTCCCTCCTTCGTCGAGAAAAAAGGGTCAAACAGTTTATTCATATCTTCTGCAAGGACACCCATGCCGGAATCCTGGATGGAAAGGCAGATCCATTGACCCTCTTCTGAATTCCAGCCCGATAAAGTGAGCCTCCCCCCGTCGGGCATGGCCTGAATCGCATTGAGCAAAAGGTTAAGAATCGCCTGTTTGATCTGCTCACGATCCATGAGGACCATGGGCAAGGCTTGAAACTCCTTTTCAATGACGATGTGCTGCTTTTCTATCTGCGGCCTGAGCAATTGCAGGGTCTCCTCAAAAAGGGAAAGAATCTCTGTTTTTTCGAGAAAGGGAGAGGCGGGCTTGGCGAACCGGAGGAACTGGTCGACAATCTCATTCATGCGATGAATTTCCTCTTCGATGACTTTGAGGTCATCCTGCTGGGAATTTTCAGAGGGTAATCTCTCCCTCAGTGAATGGATGAGGATATTGATGCTGGTCAGTGGATTTCGAATCTCATGGGCAATGCCGGCAGCCAACTGCCCAAGGGCCGCCAATTTTTCAGACCGGATCAGCTGAGCCTCGGTTCTGCGGAGATCGGCCGTTGTCTTTCGAATCTTCTCCTCCATCTGCCGGCTAAAGGTTCTGAGTTCCTCATACATGACGGCATTGTGAATCGCCAATCCTGCCTGTTGTGCGAAAGTCATGACCGATCCAAGAATCTCGCTGGTGATGTTCTTCCCGGGCTCGAGGTGATCTGCGGCAATGGCTCCCAGAGCTTTATCCTTGGCAAGAAGGGGGACGACGACAAGGGAATGAAGATTGAATTTTTCTTTCAGGACAGGGTTGACCCTTGGATCCTGGCCGGCGTCCGGGATGATGAAGGGTTGTTTCTCAAAGACCGACCGGGCGACGATGCTCCCCCCGGGATCCAAGGGGAGGGTGATCCCTTCGATTTTTCCACCATCGATCCCCACTGCCATCTTACATTCAAGCGTATTCTCCTTCTCATTCACCAGGTAGAGGCGGGCGCGGTCGAACCCGAGATTTTTCGTTACCCCTTCCAGAACGAGCTTGAGAATCTCATCGATATCCAGTGTCTCCATCAGACCCGAATTTTCAATGCAGATCGCCGCCTGGTTCGCTACGGCCGTGAGCATCTCTTCTTCGCTCTTCGAAAAGACATGGGGAAAAGAGGTATAACAGTTGATGACACCGATGACCCTCTCTTTAATGCACATGGGCACACTGAGCATGGAGATGAGGCCTTCCTTCTTGGCCAACTCCTTCTCTTTATAGAGGGGTTCTTTGAGCACGTCGAGAATCGCCATGGGCCGATTCCTGAGAGCCACCTGGCCGACCACCCCTTCTCCCATGGCCAGGCTCCTCTCTTTCAGATATTCTTCACTGATGCTCTGCGTGGCCTTTAATTTCAACTTCTGATCCTTCTCATCGAGAATCCAGAGGGAGCAGATCTTTGAATCCATCACATTGGCGGTGACCGTTACGATCAGCCGGAGGACATCTTCGAGATAGAGGCCAGAGGCAATGGCCTTGCTGATTTCCAGAAGCGCATTTATTTCCCTGGCATCGAAACGGCGTTTTCTCTTTCCCAAAGTGTGCTGTTTCCTCTCTGATTCTTTCTCCCGGGAACGGTTTTTTTTAAGATTTCTTATCATAAGCTAAATCAAATGATGACTCTCTTTTTCTCACAGATGGTCGTTTTCTCCATGTTTGGGTCCAAAGCATCCCATGCCTTTCTGGTTCAAACCATCCATATAAACATGCAAAAACTGGCCGTTTCGAGTGGAGGGGATATCGACCACCCGAACGACATCTTTGCAATCTTTAAACTCAGGAGCCATATCGCCAAGGACGTTTTGAGAATCTAATAAAAGGGCCTCATTGAAAAAAGCGTTCGGGTCATCCGGAAACAGGGGAATCATCAGAATGTCAGCCTCAACGAGATCCTGAAAAAAATGGGTGCCATAAGAGACTTCAGGCGTATATCCCTCCTTTGCAAATGAAATCTCTGCGAGAAGCTTTGTCTTATTGATATTCGCATAGGTCACCTTGACACCCAGGTTAATATCGTTGCTTCCCCAGCGACCAGGCCCCATCAGGGCATAGCGTTTTGAGGCTAAGTGTTTGTTCAATGCGTTCACGACGAGAGCGATCTTCCACTTTTCTTCATAGGTCTGCAAGGTGTCATAAGCCCTGGGATTGACATAGACAACATATTCAAGGTTATGAATCACGCTATTGGACACCCCTGCGTTGGTGACGAAGAGAATCTGCTCCTTTGGGATCTGCTCCGGGATAGGAACTTTATCCAATTCTTTTCTTATGGAGAGGGATCGGCATTGCAACAGATAGAATTTATTACCATCCCAGGCAAATTCGATATCCACCGGACGCCCGTAGGCCGCTTCAACCTTTGAGAGGATTTTCTTTGCAATGGGCACGAAGGCTGATTTGGTTAAAAAATTGTCAAAGGTGAGGCAAAGCTCTTCACCTTTGAGATTCTGGGTTTTAAACATAGGCGGAGCTAAATGCCCCTCTTTTTGAACCGATACGGCGGAGAAAAGATCGGGGTGATCGATGGCAGAACTTAATGTGCGAAAATCCACCGTTTCCATGATCCCCTTTTTCAGATTGAGCACATCCACCTGTTTCTGGGAGTACTTCATTATTTGCTGTGCAGTCACTTCCGGCCGCAGTTGGGGATGGCTTAAGGGAATCATCCGGGGATAGTCAGAACCGACACGGTCTACGGCCCGGGTCCCCAGGCCAAAAACCAGCCTCACCAGCCCCTCCTCTGTCTTGATCTTTGGGTTCCAGGCATAGACATTGCGAGAAAACATGACCCCCGAGACAAAAGGGAAAAAATAATCTCCAAAGCGTTGCCCTACCACCTTCTGCACAACCATGGCCATCCGTTCATCGTAATCCAATAATCCATGGTCCATCCGGTAGAGGATTGGATCTGACCCGAAGGTGCTGGCGAAGACCCCCTTCAGGCCCATGATAAAATGGGTCAGTCGCGTTTCAATGTCCCCTTGGTTGGTCAGAAAGACGGAGAGATATTTTCCTGAAAAGGCCAGGCCAAAGCTGTCCTCCAACATGCTCGAAGATCGAATGATAATGGGGTGTTCGCCGATCTCTTCCAGGATCTTTCGGAAATCTTCGACCACTTCCGGAGCAAACGTAGCAAACCTGAATTTCTCTTCAATCCGTTCGAACTCCTTTTCAATGGTCTCCCTGTCTTTGTACTTGAAGGTATGGAAAAGGTAGAGGTTGTTTCGGTCTAAGAACTCAGAAAAAACCCCGGAATTTAAATACCAGGTATCCGGAACCCTGATGACTTCCTCCAACTCGGGCTCTCTTTTTTCAAGAATAGGGAGGAGGATCCTGAGGGCCAGGATCATCCCGGATGCCTTTCCCCCTAACTTTCCGGGTCGCTTTCGGCTCCAGAGGGTTCGCTGAAGGATACTGTCAATATCACGGATGGTGATGTAATTCTTGGCAAGGCTGATAAATGGAAGGTGACTGGAGATAAACCGGGTGATCAGGGCGACACGGATACCCTCGGCCTCCTCCCTGGAAATATAGACTTCACCTTTTGGAATATCACAGAATTCCCGAAGGGCTTTAAACACCTCCATGGAGGTTGCCTGGTCCCGGTTAGCGACCATGCTCAACGTTTGACATTTATCCTTTTTCCGCGCCAGGTTGATGTAATCTTCTATTTCATTGGGTTTTAAATGCTTCACTAAATAAGTGTCAATGAGCGCTTCGATATAATCCTGACGGTTGGCCTCGGTGTCAGGGAGCCCATCGGCCTTCAGTTCTTCCTGGGCCTGACGATATAGTTTCTCCCGGGTAATAATACCCCTTTGATCCAAAACATCCATGAAGATGCTTCGGATCAGACCGATCAGGCTCGGGTATTGATTAATCTTTTTAAATAATCGATAGGTTCTAAGGACATCCATGATTGATCTTATACCCCTCCCCAGTATTTACCTGCTTCTGCTGCCCTCGCCATAGAAACGAAACATCCGCCAGCCTCAGGTTCACCTTCGTTTCCAATGTACCTTTATAACAAAAAAATTACTTTTAATAAAATTAATTTTCAAGAAAAGTGTAATGCCTCACTAAGGCGTGGGTAGGGTCCAATGATCCGGCAGGCAGGCCCACCGGATCTTGGGAAAAATCCACGGGAGAGTGAGTCATTACAGAAAAATTAAAGACACGGACTCCCGGATTGGATGGATTGATAAGGGATGGGAGGAAGGCTTTCCTTACCCTTCCCCTAAGATGAGGGAAGGGCAGGGAAAGAGTCACACTCCTCAGAGTGGGTTCTGTTCGCAGAAGCAGCCAAACGTCGTCATGGAACAACAGGCGGGGGTCTCTTCAATCCGGACGCATCTCCCGCAGAGCTCACCCGGTTCTGTAACACCCCGGCAAGGAATAATGACACCCGGACAGACATAATCACATCCCCGGCAGAGTCGGCAGGTCTCAGGCCTGACTTCAAAGGGCATACTTATC
This sequence comes from Deltaproteobacteria bacterium RBG_16_49_23, assembly GCA_001798855.1. Lineage (GTDB taxonomy): Bacteria > Desulfobacterota > BSN033 > BSN033 > UBA1163 > RBG-16-49-23. The sequence continues at coordinate 60,193 of MGQQ01000106.1, forward strand.
TTTCGTCCCATTCCCCTTCCCACAAACCCGAGCGCCTTTCCGTCCATCTGCTCGTAGCACATACGGATACAGAGACCGCAGAGGACACACCGGTTGTCCTCCATCGGAAATCTCACTTTGAGTAATCCCATCCGTGCGGCAATATCCTGGGCTATCTTCACATTGGGAGCGCCGGCAACCAAAAGCTCGGCCAGCATCTTTCTTGCGCGGATGATTTTTGGAGTTTGCGTCTGGATATCCAGACCCTCCCTGATTTCGTGCGTGCAGGAAGTATCCATAAAGGGCTTGCTGCCGTTATGACTGATCTCGACGATACAGAGCCGGCATCCCCCATAAGGCGTGAGATGTTCCATATAACACATGGTTGGGATGTGAATGCCGAATTCACGGGCTGCCTGAAGAATGGTTATCCCCTTTTCCGCATCGAGTGACCTTCCATCTATCGTGATATTAAATGTTTTTCTTTCCATTTTTTTCTCCTTTACGCATTTTTCCTCTCCCCAGGCGGGAGAGGATTCACCCCCACCCTTTCCCTCCCCAATCAGAGACTGTGTCGTAATGTCATTCTGAGGCGATAGCCGAAGAATCTCTATGATCGATTCAGTTGAAATCATTAGATTCTTCACTTCGTTCAGAATGACAAACATCCCAATTCCCACATTGCGACACAGCCTCTCAAGGGGGAGGGTGTTAGTTTTGGGATTACTGGAGCATCACCGCATTTGCTTTACACACATCCTTACAGGAGCCGCATTTTGAACATAGGTCTGATAGGATATGGTGAATATTTTTCTTCTCTCCCTCGATTGCCTTTGCCGGACAGACCTTTGCACATGCGCCGCACCCTGTGCAATCCGCCTCCGAGATTGAATATTGGATGAGAGGAGTGCAAACACCAGCGGGGCATCTCTTTTGATGAATGTGGGCCTCAAATTCAGACCGAAAATATCTCAGAGCTGAAAGGACTGGATTGGGAGCGGTCTTCCCCAGCCCGCAAAGGGAGGTATCCACCACGACTTCGGCCAGTTCCTCGAGAAGGGATAGGCTCTCCTGATTCCCCCTTCCTTCTGTGATGCTATCCAGAATCTCACCCATCCTTTTTAATCCTTCACGGCAGGGAAGGCACTTACCACAGGATTCTTCCTGCAGGAAATGGACGAAGTATTTTGCCACATCGACCATGCAGGTTCCCTCATCCATCACGATCATTCCACCGGAACCCATCATCGATCCGGCCTGTGCGAGGCTGTCGAAATCGACGGGCAGATTAAATAGAGAAGCAGGAATACAACCTCCTGAAGGGCCGCCTGTTTGAACCGCCTTAATCTTCTTCCCGTTCTGTTGACCCCCTCCGATGTCGAAGATGATCTCTTTAAGGGTGATACCCATCGGCACCTCGACCAGTCCGGTATTTTTTACCTTTCCAACGAGAGAAAAGATCTTTGTCCCCTTGCTCTTTTCAGTGCCAATGGAAGCAAACCACTTGCTCCCCCGGTTGATGATCAACGGAACATTGGCCCAGGTCTCCACATTGTTGAGGTTCGTTGGTTTTCCCCAGAGGCCCTGTTCAACGGTATGGATCTGTTTGCTTCTGGGTTCCCCGACCCTTCCTTCAATCGAGGCAATCAATGCCGTCGATTCTCCACAGACAAAGGCTCCTCCTCCTTGAGCGACCTCCACATCGAAATCGAATCCTGAACCTAAAATATTTTTACCCAACAGGCCTGCCTTTCTTGCCTGCTTGATGGCAGTCTCTGCATTCTTACAGGCTAAAGGATATTCATGCCTGACATAAATGAATCCCTGATTCGCTCCAATGGCAAAAGCGCCGATGATCATCCCTTCCAAGACAGAGTGTGGATTCCCTTCCATCAGGCTTCGGTCCATATAAGCGCCAGGGTCTCCCTCATCGCAGTTAACGATGACATATTTGACATCTCCAGGAGCTCTACGGCACTCTTCCCATTTTTTACCTGTCGAAAAACCTGCTCCCCCTCTTCCCCTCAAACCAGAGGCTTTAATCTCATCGATAATCTGATCGGGCTCCATTTTGAAGAGGGCCTTTGCCAACGCCTGATATCCACCGATTCCAACATAATCCTCAATCTCCTCGGGATCGATGAGACCATTATTCCCGAAAACTAATCGATGTTGGTCCTTATAAAAAGGAATATCTTTCTCGGAAGCCATCTTTTGTTTTGTCGTTGAATCTTCATAGAGGAGGCGCTCAATGATTCCACCTTTTTCGATCGTCTCTGAAAGAATAAAAGGAACATCCTTCTCCTGGACTCTCTGGTAGAAAATGGACTGTGGCTGAATGGTAACAATGGGACCCCTTTCACAGAATCCCCTGCATCCGGTGAATCTCAACCTGATCTTTTGCCCAGTCCCATTTTTCTTAATTTCCTTGGCAAACTGATCCCTCACCTTTTTACAGCCATAGGCGTGGCAACCCGTCCCCCCACAAACAGAGACAATCACTTCATCCTGGCTCTGTTTTGATAAGATCGTCTCCCTCCACTTTTCTAAATCAGACACGGATTTTATTTTTCTCATGATTTCACCCCGCTTCTTTTCTTATTTAACTTCTCAATAACTCGCTTGGCCTTGATCGAATTCATCTCTCCATAGAATTTTCTATCCACCATCATCACCGGTCCAATGGCACATACCCCCAAACAGTTGACCACATTCAAGGAGAACTGTTTGTCCTGGGTTGTCTGTCCGGGTTCGATGTTTAACATTTTTTTCAACTCCCTCAATATTTTTGGGCCTCCCCTTACATGACAGGCTGTCCCCAGACAGAGGGTGATGGAATGTTTTCCTTTTGGAAGGAGGCTAAAGGATTTATAAAAAACGGCAACGCCATAGATCTCATTGAGATCCATCTGTAATCTTAAAGCCACGCCTCTTAATGCCTCTTCAGGGAGGAAGTTATAATGGTCCTGAATATCGTGCAGAATACTGATGAGAGCCATTCTCTTTTCCTGGTGTTTGTTAAGAATTTTATCAACATATTCGTGGCTCATATTAACCTCCAAAGTTAAATTTAATTAAATTATTTATCATAAATTTTACTTATACTTAATTTATTAAGTAAAAAAAAATTTCCTCCATTTTTACCCCGTTAGAAATAATGCCCCGATGCTCCCTCCGGGCCAGAGGCCCTCGTGGGCCGGCGGCTGCAGCGGGGTTAGATTTTAGAATAATTCCGGGTTCCGCCCCGTAGGGGGTTCCACCCCGGAGGGCGGGGTTTAATGCTCCACTGGAATTTCTAACGGGGTTAACTTAATTTTTACTAAATCCCTCTTGGTGGACTTAGTATCCATAATAACACCGCCTCTCCCTTACCCACATTCGCCCATTTAGAAGGAAATGTTGCTCCTATGTAAAGACTGTCTCCCTTTCTTATTAAATGTTTTTCATCCTGAATTTCAACCTCCAATTCTCCTTCCATGACATAGGCAAATTCATCCCCTTTATGGGTATAGAAATGACCCTCAATAATGGCACCCTCTTTGAGGGTTAATAGATAGGGTTCCATTCTCCGGTTGAGAACATCAGAGACCAGAAGTTGAAGTTTCAGGCCATTACTCTTCAAACCCGGAAGATGAATCTCCGACCTTTCGCCTGGTTTGATCACCATTTTCTGAAGCGGCCCGCTCTCCCCATTCATCAGAAAGTAGATGGGCTGAGTATTTAATTTCTCGCTCAATTTGAGAAGAGAGTCAAGGGAAGGGCTGATCAAGTTTTTCTCCAATTGAGAGATAAAACTTGGGGTCAGGCCGACCTGCTCAGCCAATTCCTTTTGTGTCATTCCCAGTTTCTTTCTCAACGTTCTGATCTTATCACCCAGGTTACTTGGCCTCCGGCCTCCGATGGAGGGGAAGATCACCTTTTCATCCCACACTTCATAATGTTTCGGGAGGAAAGCGGTCCTTGAAAATCTTCCCTCGATCTTAATGACTTTAAAAAAGAGTTCACCGTTTTCCTTGCTGAGCTCAATCGCCACCTGGGTGATATGCCTCAGATTGGCCTTAAAGGAGGGTGTGTGCGCTTCCCTCTCCAAGACCCAGTAGGCAACGGTCTGAAGATCATAGAGCCGGGGGCAGGAAGCAGTGAAGAATTTATAAGTGACATTTTCATCACCCCAGATATCCTGCATGCCCGTTAGACTGTCAAAGAGGTAACGGACGCCTGCCCCCTTTTCAATCTCCATCCGATCCATTGCAATGCGAAACTGGGAATAGTCTTTTGGATTTTCAACTCTGACCACTCTCCCTTTAAATCCCTCTTTCTCCTTTTCGTAGAACTGAGTGAAGAGGGGATCGTTGTTCCCCTTTCCGGAAGTAAAACAGTCTAAGAGGGTGAGGTCTTCTAAGTTGGGAAGATAGGTTAAACGTTTTGTGAGTGTGGAAGGAGAGATATTGAAGCTGACATAGACTACCTTGTATCCATTTTTTAAATTGTGCTCAATAAACCTTTGGAGGAAGATCTCAATATAGGTGCCGGCCTCCACCTCCCAGATCACATTATCCCCCGTTTTAAGAAAACCCAGAAGATGGTCTAAATAGCCAATGCCAGAGGAGATTTTGGTAGTCACATCTGTCCTATCTTATACAAAGAGGAGGGGTAAAGTTGGTTTCGTATGTTTTAGCAGATTGCCGGAAAAAAAGATTGTTTCCGGCAGTCTGCTCATTTACTGTTTATCCGAGAATCTTATCTACTTCCTTTTGATCGGAATCCATCACATAGGATATTCCCGATACTTCAGAAGCTTCACGGGTTAAGGCGCAGAGGTCATCTCTGGAGATATATTTCAAGGCGAATTTTCTTGCTCCGGCCATGAACTGCTGGAGTCCGGCATTGAGACGGTCGAAGTAGGTGATCATTCCAATGGTTCCCGTTGGAATGCGTTCGAAATCCTTTCCGTATTTATCCTTCAGTTTGGCTGCCAGAACGAAGACGTGCTCGATATCGGTCCCGTATTTGGCGACATCGGCAGGGACTTTCCCTTTTTTGATCATTTCTCCGATGGTATTGCCTACCATGGCCGCCGTCATCGATGCCCGGCCGAGACAGATGGCTTTGATATATGGCGCCGCCAAAGCAACCGCTTTGAAAATATGATCTTCCAGAGCGAGCCCTCCTGCGATGGCACAGTCAGGGATGAACGCCCCTTTCTGATCCAGGCGCTTAAGGAACTGAAAGAGAAGGCTCTCGAGATGAACCGTTGGAATTCCCCATTCATTCATCATCCGCCAGGGGCTCATTCCGGTTCCTCCCCCTGCGCCATCCACCGTCAGAAGGTCAATCTTTGCATCCGAGGAATATTTAACTGCCCGGGCCAAATCAGCCGGTCGATAGGCCCCGGTCTTTAGTGTGACATACTTTGCTCCGATCTTTTTCAGGCGCGCCACTTCTTTATGGAAGCCTTCTTCATCCACCATGCCCAATCTGGAATGGCGTTCGAATTCCTTAAAATCCCCCTGTTTAAAGGCTTCCTGGATGACCTTATCTTCGGGGTCGGGAAGGACGATATACCCCCGGCTTTTTAGTTGAAGGGCTCTCTCCAGGGAGGGAAGTTTGACTTCGCCGCCGATATCTTTGGCCCCCTGTCCCCATTTCGGTTCAATGATCTGAACCCCCAATTTTTCCACGGCATATTCGGGAACGCCCAACCGTCCATCTTCAACATTGTACTGCACAATGATTCCGCCGTACCCATCATACCACTGCTGGAATGTCTTGACCCTGCGTTCCAGTTCCGGGGATCTGGCGACATGGCTATTTTTGAATTCAGCATTTGGATCCATGCCGCAGACATTTTCACCCACAACGACCAGGGTTCCGGAAATGGCTGCTGCGATGGCCATGGACTCCCAGTGGATCCGGGCAATGTCAGTCGAACCCAGGGCGCCCGTAAAATAAGGGATTTTTAATTTAATCTTTTCTTTTGCTCCGACGGTTGTGGAGACATCCACGGCAGGGAAAGTCGCATGGTCTGAATCCGCAGAGACACCCACCGCACCGACGCATGTCCCCTGGACATTGAAGTGAGAAAAATCAGCGGGGTAATCCTTTTCAGACCCTGCGGTCACCTTGGAATAGGGCTGAGGATAGAGAACCTCCCTTCCTCTCAGGGCAGAGCGCCCGACTTCACAGGGGCCGGGGCAGCCGTCCAGGCAGGTGACGCAAATGCCTGATACCGGGGCAGGCGCTACTCGATTTTTTGTGAAAGTGGCGGGACTTCTGTTAGGTTTGGTGAAAGTCATCTTTTTTTCCTCCTTTTCTTCTCATGGGTAAACCCTGTTAGAAATCCCAGTCGTTACGACTCGAAACCGAGTGGACCATTATTTCTAACAGGGTAAATAAAAAGGCGCCAAATTACTTTGACGCCCTTGTCATTTATACCTCAATGTATCAAAAAAAAGGCGCCACATCCCTATGACGCCTTCGTCTTCAATACGCCTTTGTATTGACGAACTAACCCTTAATATAAATACTTAATTATGTCAAGAAAAATTTAAGGCAGGCTGTAATGCCTCAGTTACGGGTTCAAATAATATAAATATACCTTTATACCCCTCTTTGGCAAAGAGGGGTGGGGGGAGATTTTCCAAACATATTTTTAAAATCCCCCTTTATCTCCCTTTTCCAAAGGGGGATAAAAAACCATAACTGAGGCAGTAAGGCAGGCTAATTCCCCATTTTGTCGGTCAGGAGGATGGCTTCGGCAATTTCCCGTATGGTCTTTCGGCTATCCATGCTCGCCTTGCGGATCCGTTTGAAGGCCTCTTCTTCACTGATCTCATGACGTTTCATAATGATCCCTTTTGCTCTTTCGACCAGTTTCCGAACCTCCAGCTCTTCCTGGATCACCTTGGTTTTGACCATCAATTCCGTATTTTCGATGCAGATGGCAGCCTGACTGGCCACCGCAGCGAGGACCGTCCGTTCCGTCTCCGTGAATTCATGGGGATAGGAAGTATAGCAATTGATCACACCGATTACTTTATCCTTCACTGCCAGGGGGACGCTGAGCATGGAGACCAATCCTTCTTTGCGGGCCAGTTCCTTTTCTTTAAAACGGGGCTCTTTCAACACCTCCAGGACTGCTAATGGTTTTTTCTGCTGGGCGACATAACCCACCACGCCCTCGCCCAGCCTCAGACTCCTCTCCTTTAAATAGGCTTCGCTCATCGTCTGGGTTGCACGAATTTTGAGGACCCCCTCCTTTTCATCCAGAATCCAGAGGGAACAGATCTTTGAACCCATCACATTGGCCGTCACGGTTACGATCAGTTTCAGGATATCATCTAAATATTGATCCGAAGAGATAGCCTGACTGATCTCCGAGAGCGCTTCGATCTGCTTTTTGTAGGAAGTTTTTTTGGAGAGCAATGAGGGACACTCCTTTTCTCAGGAACCGGAAGTAAATGTACTTAAAAACACGGGAATTGTCAACAGAAGGTTTTGGGTTTTTGCTGGGATTTTATAGGGTTGACCGGAAAGGGCGATTATGCTAAACCTGATGTATATTTTTACCCCGTTAGAAACAATGCCCCGCTCGGTTTCGAGTCGCAACGATTGGAATTTCTAACGGGGTTTACTCTTAATCAAAGGGGGAGAGTATGGCCAAACTGGACAAGAAAGATGTTTTGCGGATTACAAGGGAGAAAAAAGTCAAGTTCGTCAGGCTCTGGTTTTCGGATATCCTCGGTTTTTTGAAGAGTTTTGCCATCACCATTCGCGAATTGGACGGGGCCCTCGAAGAGGGAATGGGGTTTGACGGGTCCTCGATCGCTGGTTTTGCCAGGATTGACGAAAGCGATATGGTGGCCAAGCCGGACCCCTCCACCTTCCGGATTTTCCCCTGGAAGGCAAACGATCATGTGGTGGCGGTCATGTTCTGCGATATCCTGCAACCGGATGGGAAGCCTTACCAGAGTGATCCCCGGTGGGTTTTAAAGAAGAATCTGGAGAAGGCCGGCGAAATGGGATACACCTTTAACGTAGGCCCTGAATTGGAATTCTTTTATTTTAAGAACTCCTCAGGCAAGCCGGAACCTCTCGATTCAGGGGGCTATTTCGATATGACCCCTCTTGATGCCGCAAGCGACCTCCGCAAACAGGCCGTCATGACCCTGGAAGAGATGGGAGTCCAGGTGGAGTATTGCCATCATGAGGCAGCCCCCAGCCAGCACGAGATTGACCTGAAATATAAGGATGCTCTCACCATGGCTGACAGCACGATGATCTACCGGCTGGTGGTCAAGGAAGTGGCTCTAAAGAATAATGTCTACGCCAGTTTCATGCCCAAACCCGTTTTTGGCATCAATGGAAGCGGGATGCATACCCATCAATCCCTTTTTAAAGGGAAGAAGAATGTCTTTTTCGATTCAAAAGACGAGTACCATCTTTCGGAGGTCGGCAAACATTATATCGCCGGCCTAATGAAACATGCGCGAGAGATCACTCTGGTCACCAATCAATGGGTGAACTCCTATAAACGGCTGGTACCGGGCTATGAAGCGCCGGTTTATATCTCCTGGGCTCAAAAGAACCGTTCGGACCTCATCCGGATTCCGGTCTACAAGCCCGGAAAGGAGTTGGCGACACGAGTGGAGTACCGTTGCCCAGACCCTGCCTGTAATCCATACTTAGCCTTCTCTGTGATGCTGGCCGCCGGGCTGGAAGGGATAGAGAAGAAATATCCTTTAAGGGAGCCGGTGGAAAGAAATGTCTATGAGATGACCGAGAAAGAAAGGAAGAGATATCGTATTGATACACTGCCCGAGGACCTCTGGGAAGCCATTCAGGTCACGGAGAAAAGCGATCTGGTCAGAAGAACATTGGGAGACGAAGTCTTCTATAAGTTCATCGAGAACAAGAAGGTGGAATGGGAACGCTTCCGTGCCCGGGTGACCGATTACGAATTGGAGCAGTACTTTTCGATCTTGTAATCATTTTCATCCGATTTTAGAAAAGGAGGAAATGAATCCCCTCCCTTTTGAGACTGTGTCGTAATTAGCCGTTCCCCCTTCGACAGGCTCAGGGCAAACGGCTAAGCAATTGATTTTAATGTGGCGTGGTCCATTCGTGGTGAGCCCTTCGACTCACCGTTCGTCCTGAGGCTCTCGAAGGATGAACGGTTTACTCAGGACATGCTTGTCGAACCATGAACGGACTTGTAACACAGTCTCTTTCTAAAGGGAGGCGGGGAGGGATTATAAAAGGAGGAATGAATGGATCCGAACAAACAGTGGTGGGTTGAGGAGAAAGCAAAGAAAGCCGTTGAAAAACTTGAGTCTCATGATTTTAAGGCGGTTTTTGCGAAGAATAAGGAGGAGGCGGTCGCAGAGATCTGGAAACATGTCACCCCTCAACAGAGGGTAGGCGTGGGAGGATCGATCACCATCAGGGAGCTGGGAATTCTGGAGAGGCTGGAAGCCCAGGGAAACGTCCTCTATAACCACTGGAAGGCTGGACTTCCGAAAGAGGAGATCCTCCAGATTCGCAAAGCCCAGATGACCTCCGATCTCTTCTTGAGCAGCGCCAATGCGGTTACCATGAATGGGGAACTGGTCAATATTGACGGGATTGGAAACCGCATCAATTCCTCTGTCTTTGGACCGGGGAAGGTCATTCTGGTCGCCGGATTCAATAAGATTGTGGAGGATGTTCCTGAGGCGATCAGGAGGATCAAGAATGTCTCTGCCCCGCTCAATGCCAGGCGACTCAATATCGATGTCCCTTGCGCTAAGATAGGAAAGTGTGTGGACTGCAACTCTCCCAATCGCATCTGCAGGGCCATAGTCATCCATGAGAGAAGGCCCTCCCTGACTGATATGCTTATCATACTGGTTGGTGAGGAACTAGGTTTCTAAAATTGCAAATTTCAAATTGAAGTAACCCCACCCTACCTCCCCTTATAACTCCCCCTTCCCCCTCTTAAATTAAGAGGGGGAAGAAGGTAGGGGGCGTTAGGATTGGGAGGAGAGGAGGGGTTATGAAATCTAAAATCTGAAATCTGAAATTGTAAAAGGGGTAAATTTATGGGTAAGATCCGGAGGGCGATCGTCAGTGTTTCGGATAAGACAGGCGTTGTTTCATTCGCAAAGAGCCTGGCGCAGATGGGAGTGGAGATCCTCTCGACAGGAGGGACTGCCAAAATGTTGAGAGAGCAAGGTCTCTCTGTGATGGACATTTCCGATTATACGGGATTTCCAGAGATGATGGATGGAAGGGTGAAGACCCTTCACCCAAAAGTCCACGGAGGACTTCTGGGACAGCGATCAAAACTGGAGCATGTCCAGAAGATGAAGGAGCACGGGATTCTTCCCATTGACCTCGTGGCTGTCAATCTTTACCCCTTTGAAGCGGCTGTTGCCAAAGAGGATTGCAGTCTTGAGGAGGCCATCGAAAATATCGATATCGGCGGACCCACCATGCTCCGTTCGGCAGCCAAGAATTATCCGGACGTGACCGTTTTGGTGGATCCGGTGGATTATGATTTAGTCCTCTCCGAACTGAAAGAGAAGGGTGAAATCTCTATCGAGACAAACTTCCGGCTGGCCAAGAAGGTCTTTCAGCATACGGCACGTTATGATGGCGCCATTTCCAATTACCTTGGCCAGATTGAAAAGGGTAAGAAAGGATATTCATTTCCGGAGACCTTCACCTTTCAGGTAAGAAAAGCTCAGGAGCTGCGTTATGGCGAAAACCCCCATCAGAGGGCGGCATTTTACCGGGAATACCTTCAGACCGAGCCCTCGGTTTCAAACGCGGTTCAGCTCCAGGGCAAGGAATTATCTTACAACAACATCCTTGACATCGACTCCGCCTACGAGACCGTCAAAGAGTTTGAGGAGCCGGCTGTTGTCATCATTAAACATAATAATCCCTGCGGGGCGGCTACCTCTTTAACGAGTTTGTCCGATGCTTATCGAAAAGCAAGGGACTGTGATCCGGTTTCTTCGTTTGGCGGGATTGTCGGTTTCAACCGGCCGGTCGATCAGGAAACAGCCCGGGAGATGCTTGACATCTTTCTTGAGGCGATCATTGCTCCCGGGTTTGATGCGGAAGCCTTGGAGATTCTGAAGGCCAAAAAGGACCTCCGGATTCTTCAAACGCCTTCCCTGATTTCCTTTGCTATTCAGAAGGGATTCGATTTCAGAAAAGTCGTCGGCGGACTTCTGGTTCAGGACCGGGATCTCGGCAGGGTTCCGATGGATCAGTGGAAGGTGGTGACGAAGAGAAAACCGACAGAGGAAGAGAAGAGGGCAATGGCTTTCGGCTGGACAGTGGCGAAACATATTAAATCCAATGCCATCGTGCTCGTCAGAGAGGACCGGACGATCGGAATCGGAGCAGGGCAGATGAGCCGAATTGATTCCACCCGTTTAGCTGCGATGAAGGCTCAGTCTTCCACGAAAGGAACGGTATTGGCCTCGGATGCCATGTTTCCATTCAGAGACGGAATCGATGCCGGAGCTGAAGCTGGAGCAACAGCGATCATTCAGCCAGGGGGCTCGATTCGAGATGATGAAGTGGTTGCAGCCGCCGATGAATATAACATCGCCATGGTCTTTACCGGGATGAGACACTTCCGCCATTAAAAACAAAGTGCCGGTGACTGTGATTCGTGTCTGTTTTACTCCAATAGAGTGAAAATATTTTGACAAAATCCCCTCTAACTCCCCTTTGCCAAAGGGGAGAACTTATTATTATCCCCCTTTGGAAAAGGGGGAATAAGGGGGATTTTAATATAGGGTTTGATAGACCTTTAAATAGCCTCACTGTCATGTTTGCGGCTCAATCAAACAATAATTTTTCACTCAATTGGGGTTTTAGATTCTTACATGTTTGAATCTGAGAATTTATCTCTAACATTTTTTGAAATCTCTAATAGAAACTCCCCTCCCCGCCGCGGGAGGGGATGAAGGGGAGGGGGGACCACAGGGTCTCTCTATTGTCCATCCCCACGCGCAGCGCAGGCGCTTGCGCCGCGTGCCCTCGCCCTCCCCCGTCAAAAGGGGGAGGGGATTATTGGGGAAATTTCAAATATTTTTGCAGTACTGTCCGGTTAAAAATTAAATAAATTTAACTGGTTATAAGAAACCTCCTTCTGGTCTTGGAGGTGGAAATTTGTAAGTAATGGTA
>MGQQ01000107.1 GCA_001798855.1 Deltaproteobacteria bacterium RBG_16_49_23
CTCTTCCAGAATAAGTAACTTCAGACTCCAAAGTGTAACTTAACTTTGTCAAATTATTGTCTTGACAATTGGGTCCACCTTAAAGTTATGGAGCTTTCATTTAAAGCATGGCAATGGGTTAAGAGGGTGTGGGTATTTATTTTCTGCCTGGTGATTGGTTTAGGGGTAATGTTCGGACATAAACCCCAGCCGACCTTTGCAGGCACGCTTTTCGGCACTACCGCATCCTGTCTCGGCCGACCAAGCCAGTTTGCAATGATTGACAAATCTACGTGGACGATGACACCATTAAGTGTCCTGGTAGATGAAAATGAAGTTTATCCCACCAGTTTCACTTATGTTTCAGCCACGGACCCTAGAGCACACCGATTCTTTTTTCAAACACATATCACAGTTCCACCCATGGGGCAGCATCAGATCGTTACGGTGGACACCCGAACCGGAGCAGTAAGTAAAAGTCCATTACTGGGTCCCTGTGGTTTCCTACATCTGGGATTTCATCCAGGGTTCGATGATGTCCCCACAACCCACTGGGCTTTTAGTGAGATCGAAGCAATTGACGCTGCGGGGATAACGGGAGGTTGCTCGATCGATCCACCCCTCTTTTGCCTCGATGCTCCGATCACTCGTGGCCAATTGGCGGTTTTCCTTGCAAAATCTCTTGGGTTCTCATCCGACAGATGCAGGGGACGGTTTTTTGATGTTCCAGTGGGGCATCCTTTCTGTCCATTTGTTGAGTCGCTGTTCATTGAAGGAATCATCGAAGGATGTTACTCTGCCACCGGCCGTTTTTTCTGTCCCGATGAGTCAGTCACCCGCGGCCAGATGGCCGTATTAATTGAGGCAGCTCTAGGAAATCTTTCCAATTCCTGCTCAGGCCAATTTGCCGATGTCCCTGTCGGACATCCTTTCTGTGGATTTATTGAACGGCTTGCCCAGGATGGAATTACACGCGGCTGTACAGCCACAACTTATTGTCCCGATGACCCTGTGACCCGCGCCCAGATGGCTGTGTTTCTATTGAGGGCCCCCGACCTACTAAACCCATAAACCCAACAGAAACTCTCAATTTTTTAGAAGGCTCTCTTCTCGCCGTATTGACATCACTCATTTTTATCTTTTATATTCAACCCATCCCAAGGAAAATACTTATCACTGGACTGTAGGGAGGTTTCATTGACTGACAAAAGAAAATCAGGCTGGTCTCTTCAATCAGGATTCTCTGTTGCCCGTCGTTCCATGGTGATCCTCTTGGCTTTATCGATCGGCTTCACCGTTTTTATGGCGATAGCGCACGCCCAAACCTCTGGTTTTCTTATTGGCGATACGCCATTCCGTTTTGTAGGCGGCTTTCTTCCAGGGTGGCACTGGGGACAGGAGTTCTGGAGTGAGGCCGCTGATGATGACCTGATCGGCACCGCCCGGAGTACCGGGATCACTGTGATGCATCTGATGCTGCCTCTATTCGAAAATGGCCTGGGCAATTATGAGGAGACCGCGCTTCTCAAGCTGGACCACTTCCTCGACAGCGCATACAGGGCAAATGTTTACGTAATGCCCTCGTTCATACAGGCCTATTCAGGGACTCGTATCCCCGGCGATACGTACTACCCGTACTACCACGACCGTAGTATCGAAGGGATCATCAAGGATCCCGCCCTTCGCCAGGCTTTTAAGAATCGGATCGCTGCCCTGGTAAACAGGCAAAATACGGTCAACGGCAGGTTTTACAAGGAGGACCCTGTCATTCTGGCCTGGGTCCTTTGTGATGAGCCTGTCAGCGCTCCCTTCAATTACGGCCCGGGTGGTTTCCCTCAAGTCACCCTGGATGAAATGATCGACTGGTTCAGAGAGAGTGCACTCTTCATAAAAAGCATGGACCCCAACCACCTTGTAACGGTATCTACCCAGCCCGCTATCCAGGAATTCTTCGGAGGCACGCCCGAGACCCAGTACGACTATCTGAAAGCGGTGGGTATTCCTGAATTCGATTTCCTTTACACGGAAGATCCTGACCTAAGAATTATCAGCGGCTTGACGCAGTTCTGCACTCTGACTCCTGATTATGATCTGGAGCAATTCAGGCCCCGCAAGCCGGTTGTTTTCATGCCATCCTTCACATCCGGCTGCTGGGATCGGGATGCCATATGTTTTGATTATGATTTGCAAGCAGCCGATCTGACTCAGGCTGGCCAGAGGTTTTTTGAAGTGGGGGCGTCCGGTGTTCTGATACAGATTTGGGGCACCGACCTCTATCCCTTCGTGCCTTCTTTTGACCGGTGCTTCGTGTATACCGACTCCAATCAACAGGTCGCGACAGCCATACACTCTTTGAGTGTGTCAATAAACCCGGATGCTGCCCCGAGCGGTCCTCTCCAATTCGTAAGCGTTGATCTGACCGCTTCAATTGTATTTTTAGACGTTCCATCCGGCTATTGGGCCGAAAATTACATCACCGCCATCTATAAGCCCGGGATAACAACAGGATGCACTCAAGATGATCCGACTACCATTGAAAATGAGAGACGATATTGTCTTATCAATCAAGTCACAAGGGAACAGATGGCGGCCTTCATTGTGAGGGCAAAAGAGGGAGAGCCTCCGGCAGACTACTGTTTGGGCGGATCACCGTTTGGAGACGTTCCGGCAGACAACGTGTTCTGCAGATATATCAAAAGACTTTCTGAGCTTAACGTCACCCAGGGATGCACACCCGGGATGTACTGTCCTTCAGACAATGTAACCCGTGAGCAGATGGCAGCATTCTTGGTTAGGGCTAAGGTTGGTGAACCAGCTTTGAACTATTGTGATACAGGAGCGCCTTTTATAGATGTTCCTACAAGTAGTATCTTTTGTAGATATGTTAAGAAACTTCTCGAGCTCAACATCACCCAGGGATGTGCTGCGGGGATGTACTGCCCTTCGGATAACGTTTTACGGGACCAGATGGCCGCCTTCCTTACAAGAGCCTTCCTTGGAGCACCATAGGAACCTTTCCAGGATAACACTGGATTAAAAACAAGGCATTATTTTTGGAGAAAATTCTGAAGTAGTAGATGACCAGGGGAAATTTATTAATGCACTTTAATACCTATGTCTTCCTTAATTTTCGCAGGGGGTAAGCGATGATACCAAGCTGGATCCGTGTCTTTTTGACGCTGTCGATCTTAGCATTTTTCTCAATGGGATGTGCTGGGTCGTCTGAGCAGATAAGGATAAAATGCCCACAATGTGGAACAGTGTTCAGGATAGAGAGCATGCCCCCGGGCTCTCCTCCTGCTCGATTTTGAAGGGAATGGGTAATTTTATTTATTGTATATTGTGCCACCCTCGGAACAAGTTCTTTCCAAAGCATGGTCCAGCGTAGATGGAGAGGTCTATGGACCCGGTGAAGATGTATAATGTTCATCGCACAGAAGTGCAGGACCTGATTTAATCTTGAACCTGAATCGATGATCAGTCCTAATGGGCAAAGGCAGAGAAAAGGAACGCCTGTTCTAAAACAAGATACCCATCTTTGAGAAAGTTCTGATGAAGTGGCGGGTCTGAGGATTTATATTAACGCACTTTAGAACCCACATCCCTCTCTTTGGGGAATTAGAAAGATAGTGGAGGAGGACAAGAGCATAAGGGAAATTTTTGAACGCATAATAAAGAAATTGTTGATTGTTGAGATCTGGCTCCTATCTTCATGTGCACTCCCCATTTGACACCGTTTGACTTCGGTTGACAGAGAACAAAATATTTTCTTGCAAAACATATTTTCCCCTTGACAAAATCCACCCCTTTGATAAGAATGTGCGGTATTATTTTGAACAGCTGATGGATAGAAACTTTTGTATGCGTGGCTTTTTTGTGGTGGCTGTGAGAATTCAGGTACGACTCAGATACATCATGAAAGGAGGAGGCGATGAAAAGGATCTTGGTAGCGGCGGTGATCCTGGTCAATCTCTTTACCGTTAGTCATGCGCAGGCGTTATGCACAGGGCAGGTGTTCAATGATGTGAACATTAATACCGTGGGAGAGTTTTTCTGTGACTTCATTGAGAGGTTTCGGGGTTTGGGGATCACGGGTGGGTGTGTGGGCGACGATCCGTTGACTCCGCAGAACGAAGCTCAGTATTGCCCGGGCGATAATGTGACGCGATCACAGATGGCGGTCTTTGTGACCCGTGCGATTGAGAAGGTGACAGCGAAAACGCTCCAGGAGATAGCGCTGCTGAAGTGGTATGAGGTGAATCAGACTGCCCAGTTCAGCGTGGGCACCGGTCCGCGTGGAATAGCCTTCGATGGAGCCAGCATCTGGGTGGCGAACTCTGGAAGCAACAATGTCACCAAGTTGCGGGCGAACGATGGGGCCAGCCTCGGCATCTTTGCCGTGGGCAATATTCCCAATAGTATCGCCTTCGATGGGGCCAACATTTGGGTGGCGAACTCTGGAACCAGCAATGTCACCAAGTTGCGGGCGAACGATGGGACCAGCCTCGGCACCTTTGCCGTAGGCAATTTTCCACGCGGAATCGCCTTCGATGGAGCCAACATCTGGGTGGCGAACTTTAGCAGCGCTAATGTTACCAAGCTCAGGGCCAATGATGGAACCAACCTCGGCACTTTTGCCGTGGGCGCTGATCCATTTGGAATAGCCTTCGATGGGGCCAACATCTGGGTGGCAAACCAGTCCAGCAACAGTGTCACCTTACTCAAGGCGAGCGATGGAACCAACCTCGGCACTTTTACCTTGGGCCTTTCTCCACAGGGGATAGCCTTCGATGGAGCCAACATCTGGGTGGCGAACGCTGACAGCAACACTGTCACTAAGTTGCGGTCCAGCGATGGAACCAACCTCGGCACCTTTGCCGTGGGGGATTTTCCAACTGGAATAACCTTCGATGGAGCCAACATCTGGGTGACAAACCAGCTCAGCAACGCCGTCACCAAGTTACGGGCCAGCGATGGAACCAACCTCGGCACCTTTGCCGTGGGTAGCAATCCAAGTGGAATAGCCTTCGATGGAGCCAACATCTGGGTAGTAAACAACGGCAGCGATTCTGTTTCAAAACTGTAGCTTCGTTGTTAAACATAAGTGCGGAACCTGATAGAATATTTGAACCTGAATCGATGATCAATGCTGAAGGACAAAGGCAGGCCCCCTCCTGCCTTTTCTTTTCGGCCATCAGTAATTATTCCCTACCCAAACTTTCTTACTTATAGGTTGGTGGAAGCATTAAATCGGCATTATGGGCGACAGGGTGCGGAGGAAATTTTAATGGAAAACGATTAATCTTTATTCTTGAGTTGACACCATTTGACTTCGGTTGACAGAGAACAAAATATTTTCTTGCAAAACATATTTTCCCCTTGACAAAATCCACCCCTTTGATAAGAATGTGCGGTATTATTTTGAACAGCTGATGGATAGAGACTTTTGTATGCGTGGCTTTTTTGTGGTGGCTGTGAGAATTCAGGCACGACTCAGTTAAATCATGAAAGGGGGGGCGATGAAAAAAATCTTGGTAGTTGTAGCGATCCTGGTAAATCTATTTAACGTTAGCAGTGCGCAGGCGTTATGCACTGGAGCGGTGTTTAATGATGTGAACATAAATACCGTGGGAGAATTCTTCTGTGATTTTATTGAGAGGTTTCGGGCCCTGGAGATCACAGGCGGGTGTGTGGCCGATGATCCGTTGACCCCGCAGAACGAGGCTCAGTATTGTCCGGGCGATAATGTGACGCGATCACAGATAGCGGTCTTTGTGACCCGTGCGATTGAGAAGGTGCCAGCTGGACCACAGGGTCCAGGAGGTCCACAGGGACCCGTAGGACCAGTGGGCCCACCGGGGCCATCAGGTGCGCCGGAGCTATACTTGGCACGAGCTACCGCATGGGTCCCCTGGGGACAGACATTGGGTG
>MGQQ01000108.1 GCA_001798855.1 Deltaproteobacteria bacterium RBG_16_49_23
CATCCAGTGGTCAAGTTGTTGAATCCGCTCATTCATCTATTGACCTGCCCCCCGATCGGTCCCATTGTCGCATGCTCTCCAATGGTGAAGTTCGGCGGCGAAACAATTCAGAGGCAATATTCTTAAACAACTTAAATACGTCCCCGCCAGTCTTCGCACACAAGACTACCCCACATATCCGCACACTCCAGTTCGAGGTGAATTAACCACAGGAAGCAGCATATCCGCATCGCATTTGTGATCCTCAGCGCAGTCATCACAAAGCCATCCTGCATCCTCATAAATACATTCTGTGCAGATGCGTGTAGCCAGATGATCGCAATTTGAGCATTTAATCTGGGGAGGATCATTCCTTGCAAGAATCTCCAGGTCACCCGTTTTTATATTGCTTTTAACTTCGGAAACAACTTTTAGCAAAAGTTCTGTGGTACTGCCAAAATCATATTCATAGTTTAATTGCATTCCAGGATGTAAAACATACTCAAGCTTCTTACTTTTCTTAACCTCCTCTCTTCCAATGCGAAAGGCGCTCAAATGACCACAACATTCGAGCCATATCTCTCTGAGAAAATTGTCCAAATCTTCAAAACGTGCATGGCTTGGTACTTTAAGATGCATCCAGTATTCCGGCAGATGATGCCCTTCTACAAGGAGATGAAAGAATTTTAGCAAAGAGGTTGACCCCTGGGTAAATTTCTCATCAATCAGGGTTTTTTCTATACATGACTTCAGATGTCTTGTCATGGCCGATTTACCAAATTCAGATTTACAAAGTGCGCATGTCCCTTTTGATGTTATTCGTGGCCTTCTTGGCATTGGAATTCTCCTTTTTTACAATTGGTTTTTCAAGCTTAAAGACCTGCCGCTCGATCGGATCCTTTGTCGCATGCTCTTCAATTGTGAAGTTCGGCGGCGAAACAATCCAGGGGTAATATTCTTAGAGTCCCCACCAGCCTCTCTCTCCATATACCTGTGTATGTTACCGTTACATTTTGATGTTGTATCCAGCTTGTTCTAATCGCCTTAGCAACAATGAAGCGAGCGCTAAGTGATCTAAGCAGTTGTCTGGGGAATCTTTTACCGAAAACTCGTGCCCTCTGGGATTACGGATGGCAAGCATGCTCCCTGCAAAAAGAAACTGATAGCCTTTTTGCTCGTCCTGTTCCGACGTACATCGATTAGGGGTCAGTTTTATTAGTGGCGAGGCCTCAGAAAACACTTGCATCATGCACTTGAATCCAGATTCCGTTGAACTCGCTAGTCTCTGGACCAATTTATCCAAGTACTTGAATGCTTCAAATGTCGCTTGTGAATAGTGCCCATTATCAAATAAGTCGCAGATTACAGAAGGTAACTCTTGGTGAATATTTCTTTTCTCAAAGGGATGTTGAACCAAGAGATCTCGGTAATCGATCTCGGTGAATTGATCTGCTTTACGCGCAATTGATTCAAAAAGCTGGAGTGCTTTATCCATTTAAGAGGTTCTCTCGTATACTTTTGAAAATTCGGTCATAGGTTTCTTGATTTCCCTCAGCTGGGAGATTTATTTCAATTCGAACAGTCAAGCCAAAGTCGCGTTTAACATTACTAACACCTTCGTCTTTCTGCTCCAGCACCTTCTCTTTTACTTTTGTGCTCTTACCGGTGACGGCCTCTTTACTTACCGGCAGCTTCTTAGCTTCCTGCTTTGTCTTTGGTTTTTTTTCTGGTACCTCACCATGTCCAGATATTGCCACCAAAGTCTTAAATGTGTTCGCTTGCAATTTGCCAACAACTGCACTTGACTTGTCTGTCTGCCTGAAGAAAGAAATGAGGGAGTCCGTATCGAGGCCCCATGACGAGTCTCCGTGGAGACTAAATAATTCAGAATAAGCTTTCTTAACCAGATCCCCAAATCCCTTTTGAAATAGCTGGTCCGCATGGAGCGAAAAGACCTTGGACGCATTTTCAGTCTTGTTACCCTCTTCGTCAATCAGGGCTATGAAACGCAGAGTGTTGATCAGATAGCTCTCATTCTTCGGAGCCAATCCCAGCTTCTTGATGGTATCAGCGGTTACCGTTGACGGAAAACTCCGTCTCAAATGAGTCACCAACTGGGAAAAGTGGCCTGGAGTCTGGAAGTAAGGATGTCTTTCTGCCATTTGGTTTTCCTCCTTTCGGTTATTCGTTTTAAGCGGTGGCTAATCGTCCAGCTTTATGTCAGTCCGCTTGACTTTTTCACTGGACATCAGGCAATCATATGTCCATTTGTTTTGAAAGGTTGAAACCCCGATACTTATGCTGCAGATGCACAGATACCAAAACCTCAGCGCTTTGTTCAGGGTATAGCAAAGCCAGTCTCATTTTAACGGGGTTCACATAACCAGGAGGCATCCGAATTTCCTCAAAACGCAACGGTCATTACATTCGTTCCCGATTTTCACCAACCATCACTTGAGAAAGCAAAGGATTAAGATTGGCCCCCAAGTCCTTCTCCAAGCCAATCTTAAAGTTACCCGCAAATTTCTTGTATAGGGATGCTTTTGAAGGCGCTATAAAGATAATTGTGAAATTGAAAATCTGATCCATAGTTTTCACGTAGTTTTCAGGTTAATAATTCTGTTTGGGCCACAGTCTTATTGCTTTCTTTGCCGATACCTCAGCTCTACGCCAACCGGATCCATCCGTCGGTTCTTTTGCCTGTAGATATTCTGCCTCTGTAGAGGTAAGAAAATTCCAATTCCATTCTGATAAGCTTCCTTGCTTGGGATTGAGTTGGATCCAAGGTTCAGCAAATGAGTTACCATCATCTTTAAGTACCATAAGATCAATGCAAGGGTGATGAAGTTCAGGGTGTGCTGAGATCGATTCGAAAGTTCCCAAGCTCCCATAGACAAGATGGTCCCAGTCTGAGTCGGTCCTATAAGAGGAATTTGCACGAGTGCCGAACAACCAGACCTCTTTTACTTTAGGACATACTTCAACCAGGCGCTGGATATATTTTTCCAATTCGGATGGATCACATATCTGAGCTTTAGTATATTGAGCCATAGAATTTGTTAAATTATTTATATCCCTCGACGATTATTATTGCTTCTTCGGTTAAGCCGTAAAGTTTATAGACGATTTGGTCGATAAGGTAGTCAGTTTTCCGGAGTTTTCCTTTCAAAGAAAATAAGAAGCCATCCCCAATTATTTTCAGAATATTTACTTTAGTCTAAACCGCCTCTGCCACATTTTCGAATGTTGCATGGTAATCCTTTGAACTCAACACGGTGTCGTAAAGGCCAATGTCTTCGCCTTCATGCCTGTTTACACCAATATATATCAGGCTAGGATCCTCATATCGCTTGAATTTATAGACCGCATCATTCATTAATGCGCTGTTGAAGACCCCAAGGCTAACGAGCAGTTCAAAGTCTTTTACTGACAACCCGGTCACTTTCTTGAACAGCCCTGGCTCCAGTTGTGTTATGACATCTTTGAGTGTCCGCTCCCGATAATCGGTTAGGTACATGAACACCGGAATACGGGTGGCAAATTTGATGAGCTTTTCCTGAATCTGTTTGCGCTTACTCTTATATTCCTTCTCCTCTTCGGTGAGTTGTTTCTTCTCTTTAGGTGTCAGTTCTTCGTCATTTTTTTCCTTGCGCAACTTTTTGACAGCTTCCGATTTGTTGATGATGGTTTCAATGTCCTGATTCAGATTGCGGAAACCTTCAATGCTCATCAGCGCATTCATAGCGTCCGGATTGCCCATCAGCCGTTGTAAGGTGGCGTTGTCCACATTCACCAGCAAGGCGCTTTCCCAGCGCCGCGCCAGCAAGGTTGCGGTCGTTCCACTCATGGCCATATCCAAAATTCCAGCGGCATCGATCTGCTTCATTGAACTGCCATCATAGGCCAGTACTGGCAGAAAGCTGATAAACTCCTCGACCTTCTTTTCAGGGTTTGACTCATCGACATTCAGGCGGCAACTGTAATCGGCGATTTGTCGTAAAGCCCTGTCCGGCGCGAAATCGAAAACATAGCATTCTTCTTTGATGATCTGCTCTCGGTTTGGCGGGGCACTTTCCGGATTCCTAATGGTCCAAGGGGATTGTACACGGAATGCGGCCTGGAAATACGTCTCAGGACTGGATGAATTACGCAGCATGAGAATGCCGGTCCATGGTTTGACCGTAACCCCGGTGGTCAGTTTCCCGCAGGAAAGGGTGATCGTTTTGGTTCTCAGTGGCTCGTCCATTGCTTCCTGAACGGGCGGCAAAGCCGCAACACCAATTCCAGCGCCGCTGCCAGCGGCTACAATCACACGGTAATCGTGATAAAACATGTTCTGCTTCTCCGTCAGAAGATTACGCATAGCGTGACACGATGCAACACTGGGCAAGAACCAGAAAGTATGCGACAGGACATTCAGCAGGCGGGCATCTGAAAAAGGCATCGGAGGTTTTTTAGCACCCAGTTTCAGATTGTCTATGGTGGTTTCCAGAAATGAACCCCGGATTAAATCGAGCCATTTCTGCACCTCATCTTGATAGATGAACTTCGCTTTATCCCCGACACCCGAAGCGGAAAAGAAGATATTCAGATCAAACTCGCTGAATTGGCCCTGCATAGCGATTTCACGGATCGTATCCGGCAGTTGATAGGTCAGCAGAACCATGCGGGGCAGCGATGCATAGGGGCTATCTTCTCCTTCCCATTCCTGTTTGGACCGCTGTTCGTCGGAGTAGGTCCAGTTGAAAATCTGCTCCTCAATAAACTCGCCCGATGCAATGGCCCGAAAAGGCGTTCCTGAAAGATAGAGATAGGCGTTTGTTGTGATCGGCATAATCTCTTCATCAAAATCCTCAATGCCTATGCCCTCTCCGAACTCGATTTCTTTTTTGTCCTCCGCTTCAAAAAGATCCTTGGCCTTGTCGCGCCAGGCTCCATAGTGATATTCATCAAGAATCACACAGTCCCAGTTAGTTGCATGAACCCACTCGTTTTTGGTCTTAATCCCACCCGTGCTGGTGTTTTTCCCCAGATAGTCTTGAAAAGACCCAAAACAGATGAACGGCTTTTTCTTGTCGGCAGCCTCGTAGGATAGACCGCCAGGGGAGATGAACTGCCAGGTTTTGAAATCCATATGGCATTTTAGATCCTCCTCCCAGGCACTCTGCACCGCCGGCTTAAAGGTCAGCACCAGCACCTTTCGCCATCCCATCCTTTTTGCGAGCTGGTAGGCGGCAAAGGTTTTGCCGAACCGCATTTTCGCATTCCACAGGAAGTGCGGTGCCTTATCCAAGTTTTCCTTCCTGAAGTTCTTGAAATAAGCGGCAGTTTTTTCAACCGCCGCTGCCTGTTCAGGCCGCATCTTGAAATCAAGCGAACGGTTTTCTTCGTTCAGATCTCCGGTTCTGACGGCAATAATAGCCGCCTTGACATCTTTAACCGAACACTTGAACCACTCGCCTTTGGGGTTTTTTACGCCGACGGTCCGCAAATGGCGGTGAATATCATGATCGGTGAAGGTTGTGCCGTCATTTCGCATGGCGGACTCTTCGAGGACGATACGAAACGGCGGTTTGCCGGGCTTCAATGTCGGATACTGCTGCACCACCCGTGTCTGAACATCCGACGTGGTGTAACCGACTTTGAGCAACCCAGTATATTGCGGATTGGTGTCCTCATAGGCATAGATGGTCGGCCTTGAATCGGGGCGTTGTGGAAAGAAGTCTTTACTCATTATCTGACTCCATGGGGCGAACCATTGATTCTATAAAGCCAGCTTCTTCTTTCGTTAAGGCGTATTTCTTATATAAAATTTCGTCCGTCCAGGGTTCGCCGAAATTCTGAATAGGGACGAATGAATAAACCTTTTGAGGTGCGTGTTGAGTGTTTTTTTGTAGCAATACCAGGAATCTGAAAAACCGAGTCCGAATATAACTCATGACATTTTCCGCTTCCTTTTTAGCCGAAAACGGCCCAATCACAAGGTAGGTTTCAGAACAACAGGTTTTAGGTTCACCCAAAAATGGTTTACCTGTCACCCAGTATGATGTGGCAATTCTTTCGCCATAGGCAGCAGAAATATATACTTTGTATTTATTCACCCAATCTAAATTAGTGGTAACGTCGCCTTTTGAAATATAGGTAACTCCAGTGCTTCCGTAAAGCCGAAGGCATCCGGGAAAAGGTTCACTTTTCCCTCGTGCGTATGTACGCAACCCAAAGGGCTTCTGAGAACTTACTTGGCTGATGAAACTTTCTTCTTTGCGTGCGAATACCTTGTGCAGTATCGGAACTGCTTCATTGTATCGGATGAATGTATCCAACCCTTTTTCCAGCAACGGGCGGTTCATTGTTGAAGACTTACCTTCAACAATAGTAGTGATATTGCAGTCGCCTTTGTTGTCCCGCTCCCATAAAAAATAACAGACGCCCCCGCTAAGATCTATGCCCGGAAAGCATTCAGTCGAATCGGGATAATCAACAATCTTCCGCACACGATTATCGTGCAGCATCTCCTCTCTGAATTTATCCAAACCCCGCCCCCCTGCAAACCAGCGTGACGGGATAATCATTGTAAGGAAACGAGGATTCAGTTTCTTTGCTTGTTGAACAAATCTCTGATAAATAGGAATAGCACTTGCTTTTGCTCCACCATCACTCAATTGATACGGCGGATTTCCAATAATAACATCAAATTTCATGTTGAATATCTCCTCTGGTTTTCCCGTATGGATAAAGTGATACGCATGGGTCTCCAGTTCAGCCCCGCGGTCGTACTCTCCCCGACTCGCCCCGCAGAAGGCGCACCGCTGCTCTTGCCAGGTATGCTCGATTCGCTGGAAACGAATGTTGCCCTGCTGGTTATCAAATCTCTCGCAGATGGAGTATTTCCCGTTAGCTGTTTTTGAGCAGTACAGCGATCGACGAGAAAGCAGAGATGTCAACTCCGTGATCGCAATCCCAAAAAGCTGGTTTTTTAAAATGTGATTGATCCTTTTCTGCTTATCGGTGATCACTTTCTCCAAGCCCGCATTCAACCGTTTGGCAATCTCCCGCAGAAACACACCCGACTTACAGACAGGATCGAGAAATTTAGCGTTCTTATCGCTCCAGATTTCTTTTGGTAGAAAATCTAATATCTGATTAGCCAATTGGGGCGGAGAAAAGACCTCATCACTGCTCAGATTGGCCAAACAGGTCAGTACATCAGGATTGTAATTACTACTTATCAGCATCGGCGACCCTCAAGAAATGAATTAACGGATACTCTTTCACAGGCTTGGGGATGAAGACATCGTCTCCGAGATCTGAGAACAGCGGCAGCTCTTTTATCGCCGCATGGTCAAGCAATCCATGAAAGGTAAAATCCCGGCGCTTGAGCATACTGCCATTGACAAGAGACCATTCAGAAAACACAATTGGTTCTTGCCCCTCACCCACCGTCTTTAGATCGAGTGCGTTGCCCCAGGTGATGTTTCTTCCAAGGATGTATTTGACCGCATTCCTGCATTCCTCCTTTGTTCCTTCTTTGAAAAGACCGCTGTATTGCTGGTCGAAGATGTGAAAAAGTCGCTTGCGGCATTCCACGACATTATCTTCCAGAATGTCTATACCGTAGATGCTGGACACAGCAAGAATCCCGTACCGCTCATAGTCCAACTGGCTCTTACCGTACCGTGCTTCAACAACGCGCAATTTACTCTCCAAGATTTCTGTTAGGAAATTACCCGTGCCGCAAGCAGGCTCAAGAAATCGGGATTCTATCCTTTCTGTTTCCTGTTTCACTAGATCAAGCATAGCGTTCACCTCTCGCTTGCCGGTGTACACCTCGCCATGATCAGCAACTCTCTTTTTTGAGACAACCTGCTTTTCCATCAGCTCTCAATCCATACAGAGAGAATCAGATCTATTTTTTAGTATTTTCTCTTTTGCTCTCGAAAATCAATTTGGGGAACATTCTTGAAATATTTAACCTTTCTTTTCTTTCCAAAACCTTTGCCCACCATCAAAATTCGAATCTGGTCAACTTTCTGTCATTCACTGTCAAGTGCCAGTAATGATCCTATCTCGAAATAGGCAGTTGCGATGTCAATGGCCTTTGAAATCTGGCACCAGTCGTGGAGATACCTCAGGACTTTCCAGTTCTCCTCGCTATTGTCAACGATAAATAGTTCACTGCCGGTTACGCTTGTTCTTTTGGGCATGAATTAGCTTCTCCAGGCTGAAAAGCTCAAGTTATTAGGGTTTCACTCGCTCATTTTCTAATTTCTATCACAAGAGTTACTTATAAAACATGCTTCTTTCCCTTAATTTTGATGTGAGAATGCCAAAGTTGACTTTGGTAGGAGTTTAGCAGATTGGGGGGAAAAATCAACAGATTTTAAAGATCTGATCCTTCTGCCCCTTAATTTCAGGGGGGGAGGGAATGGCGGCAATCGTAATCCGTTTTTGGCCGGGACCGCAGGACAAAGAGGTTTCAATTGAAGACCCAGAGTCTTCGGAGGCGGTTGAACCGCTTCAGGAAATCGGTTTCCTCAGGGGTCATGGAGGAGGGGGAGGCTCTTTCTTTTAATTTGAATAGGCCACCATAATCCACCCATCTGAACAGGGGAAAGAGAAGGCGGCGAAGCAACCCTTCTTCTTTAAAAGAGAAGCTGCTGTTGAAGTCGATGAGAAAGGGTTTCCCTTCCTCGGAGACGAGGATATTTCCTTTATGCCTTAAATCCATGTGAACCACTCCCCTGGAGTGGACAGCCTTAAGTACCTGCTCGAGGTCTGAAAAGAAGGAAGGAACAATGATTTTCCCTCTCTCGATGGGGACTCCTGGAATGAATTCCATGGCGAAAGCAAATCGATCAATCCGTTCCACAGGCTGAGGAATGCCTTTCAATCCTTTAAGCTGGGAGTAGATCTTCCACTCTTTGTGAATCAACCAGAGCCCCAGGGTCCATCGTAAGAAGAAATTTCTTCTCCGGACATCTTTCACCATGAAGGTGCGTCCCTCTGTCGCGATCCGATTCAGGTCAGGTTTTCCGAATCGTCCCCTAACCAGGCGAATAGAGGTTTTTTCAAGATCTTTTCGATTCATCTACACACCCCCACCTTCATCCTCCCCCATCAAAGGGGGAGGAAAATAAGAGGTGAAATTTTAATTCCGCATTCCGCAATTTAAAAGACCGATCCCCAGAAGGGTCTGCTCAAGATCAATAGGATCCCTGCAATGATGATCAGGAGAATTCCCTCTTCGCTGTTTTCAATAAAGCACTTGAATTGCCAGGAAACTTTTTCATGAGGATAGGGAGTCCACCGGGGAAGGTACTCCGGGACAGCCTGATCGTAGTCCTCATATTGATTCCCAAAAATCTTTTTCAGCCGGTCTCCTTCCACCCTCTTTTTATAGGGAATGTAGTGGAAGCAGAACATAAAGAAGGCGGCTGCCAGAAGGTAAATATTGTCCGCCAGGATACAAAAGCCTGCGGTAATGAAAATCGAACCAATATAGAGTGGATTCTTGACATAAGCGTAAGGACCGCTCATAGTGAGGGCCTCATTCTTCTGAAGATGTCCGGCCGCCCAGACACGAATCATTTCTCCCACAAAAATGAGAAAGAGCCCGATGATGATTCCGGCTGGATTGGGTTTCGCAAAGATAATCAATAGAATAGCTCCAATGTATAAAGGGATTCTTCGAATCTTTTTGTCCATGGATGAATCCTCGCTTATTAACGGTCTCGAAATAGTAACTACCTTATTTGTAAAATCCCTCCTAACCTCCCTTTGCCAAAGGGAGGAATTCCCCTCTTTGGTAATCTTTTTCCTGTCTTTAGACAGGCAAAGAAGGGCGAGGGGAAATTTTTTCAATCAATGCCAATTCAGTTTTGATATTCTTAATAATTAAAGTCTGTTTCTCTCATCCGGCAGCAGGAGGAGAAGTATTTTTCTTTTTGTAGATAAAATAAAGGTTTCTGAAGTAGATGAAATTTCCGGGCAGATAGGCCAGGATGAAGACAGGGTCCATTTGATGTACGGCATAAGAGAGAAGAATCAGCCCGCCTATCAGGCTGAAATACCAGAATGAGACCGGAATAACGCTCTCCTTTTTCTTTTCGGAAGCAATCCACTGAATTAAAAAACGCATGGTGAACATTGCCTGACCGATAAATCCGAAGATGAGCCAGAAATCGATTCTAAATTTTGGATATTGCTGGGCAAAGTTGGACAGAACTTCTTTGATCCAATCCATATCAAATCCTTTCCTCTATATCATATTGGATGCGGCGGCGCTTTATCCATCTCACCCCTAACAGATCGATGAAGGCCCGAAAGGCGCGATTCCGTATATTATACTTTGATTTTCCGAATTTCCTCTGATGGTGTAAAACGGGAATCTCAATAATTCGATATCCCTGCATCTTCACCAGGGTCGAGAGAAACCGGTGCATTCCATTAAACGGGGATATCTCCTTAATGCACTCCCGTTTAAAGGCCCTCAGGGTGCAGGCGCTGTCATGTATCTGTTCTCCGCTTAACCGGTTACGGATACCATTCGCAATCTTCGAGGAAATCCTCTTCAGCCAGGGGTCATCCCTTTTCTGACGCCACCCTGTGGCCATATCGTAACGGTCCAGATATCCCAGAAGTTTGGGGATATCCTCCGGATCGTTCTGGAGATCGGAATCCAGTGTAACAATCCTTTCTCCCCGGGCCTCCCTCATCCCTGCAAGAAGCGCTGTGCTCAGACCCCGGTTCTCCTTTAGTCCAATGATTCGGAGGGAAGGATATTGAGAGACCATCTCCCTGAGGATTTCCCGGCTTCCATCCGAGCTTCCATCATCCACAAAGATCATCTCAAAAGGTAAGCCAAGAGGATTTAAAACCTTCACCAACTTGGGAATCAAGACAGGAAGGTTCTCCTCCTCATTAAAGACAGGCACCACCACCGATATTTGAATGGGCTCAGTTTGTTCTGCAGATCGGTTCATAGCGGTATAATGTCAAATGTCAAAATCCAAATGTCAAACCAATGACAAATGTTTAAATGTCAAACGATCCTTTTGCAGCTTTTTGAATTTTGGATTTAATTTGAACTTTGACCTTTGACATTTGTTATTGACTTAATCGATCCATATTACCTATTTGAAATCAGCGCCATATCATCGCCTCCGACCTTCCGTCTGGCGATCAACTGGATATTCTGGATATTATTGCTGCCTTCGATTGCCTGCATCTGATCAAAATCCCTGAATTTGAGAAGGCAGAACGTCCTCTCCCGGGATTGAAGATAACGGACTAGTTCTTCCCTCTTCTCCATTTCCAGAATGGGAACAATCCCTGTATAAAAATTATAAGGTGCGGTTACAAAATCACCATAAATAGCTAACTTCTCCCCGGGCTGAATCCGTGAGGTAATCTCCTGTGAGATGTAGCGGGCCGATTTATAAGGATTGACCAGAGGAAATACAACTCTTGTGGTGTAAAAGAATATTCCGGCCATCATTCCGATGAGAAGGATGAAAACAGCCCCGTGGAGCTTGAAACGATAAAGGGCGAACATGGCAATGCTCCCTCCGACTGCCAGAAGTGTAACCGGAAGGCTGTAAGGGAGGTAAGAATGAAATTTCATTGAAACGAACCAGGAGATAGCGATCCCCCCGACCAACAAGAGTCCCATGAACCCGTAAAGAGGGAGGATGACCCACTCTCTTCGAAAATGGTTCATGGAGGAAGAGATGAAATCCTCCCAGAGTTTCCCAACCATTAACGAAACAGCAGGAAAAAGAGGCAAAAGGTAAAGCCCCCTCTTCCCTTTTGAGATCGAAAAAAATAGGAAGATAACTCCAAACCAGATGAGGAGGAAAAGAAACTCCTTCCTCTTTTTAGAAACTCCCTGGGAAAAACCGTAAGCGATGGCGCCGGGCAGAAAAAGAAACCAGGGGAGGAAGTCTGCCGGGAAATTAAAAAGATAGTAGTAGAAAGGACGGATATGGCTTGACCCCTTTGCAAAACGCTCCACCGTATGGTGCATCAGGGTAGCGTCGAAATATTCCTTCCCTCCCTTGATCAGGGCAGGGACATACCAAAGGCCAACAATAACTAAAAAGAGAAACATCCCCGGGAGGAGCTTCATCTCTCTTAATCTTTTCCAGTCCCTCTGGGCAATGAGATAGGTCAAACAGACCAGAAGCGGCAGCAGAAACCCAACGGGTCCCTTTGCCAGAGTGGCCAATCCCATTCCGGCATAAAATCCATAGATCCATAATCCCTCGGTTTTGCTCCTTTCTAACCCGGATTTCCTCTCCCCATCAGCAAGCCCAAACGCCCTCTCCCCAGTGGGGAGAGGGTGAGGGTGAGGGGGGTGATCCTCATGCCATCTGAAAAAGCAGAAAAGGGAGGCTGTTGTGAAAAAGGTGAGCGTGGCATCGATATTGGCCCGTGTTGAGAGGTAGACAAATTCCGCACTGGTAGCAAGGACAAGAGCGGAGATCAAACCCGTCCGGGAGGAAAAGAGTCTTCTCCCGATAAGAAAAGTCAGAAGGACAGTCAGGGTTCCAAAGAAGGCAGATGGAAATCTGACCGCAAACGAGCTGAATCCCTGGCAGAGGAAGGAGGATAACGCAACCAGCCAGAAGAAAAGAGGCGGTTTATCGGCGTAAACCTGCCCGTTAAAATGCATCAGAATCCAATCTCCTCCGTTCACCATCTCTCTGGCCACCTGCGCATAA
This sequence comes from Deltaproteobacteria bacterium RBG_16_49_23, assembly GCA_001798855.1. Taxonomy (GTDB): domain Bacteria; phylum Desulfobacterota; class BSN033; order BSN033; family UBA1163; genus RBG-16-49-23. The sequence goes on from MGQQ01000108.1 coordinate 12,702, forward strand.
CGGGGCTCATCCGGATTCCAGAGGTCCCATTGACCCAGGTTCATGAAAAAGAGGGCGAGACAGACGGCAAGGAGAAGACCCACCTGCTCGGATGGATGATTCCATAATTTTGATAATGGTCCCTTCATCTTTATCCCATCTTTAAAAATTATCCTATATTAAACCAGTGGCTGAATTATTTCAACTGAATAGGGTGACCAATTAATCCATTTTGTTTGAGAATTAAATCCTTCTTGAAAATTGACTTTTAATTCTTTAAGATGGAAACCATGAAAAAAAAGGACCTCTTATTCAGCCTCCTCTCTGGTATTCTCCTTATCCTCTCCTTTCCCAACTTCGATCTCGAATTCTTAGCCTGGGTTGCTCTCGTCCCCCTTTTCTACGCGGTTGAAGGACAAGAGTTGTGGAATAGCTTTAAGCTTGGATTTTTGACCGGTCTTGTCTCCTTTCTTGGAATTCTCTACTGGATCATTGTTGCAGTCCACACTTACGGCAACATCTCTTTAATACCGAGCGGTCTCATCCTCTTATTATTGATTGGATACTTGAGTCTGTTTATCGGCGCTTTTACTCTCTTATACCGGTTCATCCAGATACGACTGGGGTTGCAGACGATTCTTTTAGCGCCCCTCCTCTGGGCATCCCTGGAGTATCTCCGCTCCTTTTTGCTGACCGGTTTTCCATGGGCGAACCTGGGATACTCGCAGTATCTCAATCTCCCCTTCATCCAGATGGCGGATATCACCGGAGTCTACGGTCTCTCTTTCGTTATCCTCCTGATGAATGCTTCCCTTCATATGGTGCTTCTCCAGTGGTCGAAGCGGACCTTTCCTCTCCGGGAGGTGGCCATCACCATTCTCCTCCTTCTGGGTTTTCTGGTTTACGGGTATTTAAGAATAGGCGCTGTGGATCGACAGATGAGCCAGAATTCTCCCCTCAAGATTAGTCTGGTCCAGGGCAACATCGACCAGGCCATCAAATGGGATGAATCCTTTCAGAAAGAGACGATGAAGATCTATGAGAAACTCTCCCTGAAAGTGGCAGAGGGAAAACCGGACCTCATCATCTGGCCTGAGACAGCCACTCCTTTCTTCTTTCAGGAAGCCAAAGAGCACCAACCCCTTGTATTGGGGATTCCTAAGCAGACAGGCGCTTTTCTCCTCTTCGGGACGCCTTCTTATAAGATAGAGAGAGGAAAGGTTCATCATTATAATAGCGCTCTCATGCTCTCTCCCGCAGGAGAACTCGTCGGTAAATACGATAAGATTCATCTTGTGCCCTATGGGGAGTATGTCCCGCTCGGAGAATATCTTTCCCTGGGATCTCTTGGAGAAGGGATTGGAAATTTTAAATCCGGGAAAGAGACCTTTAACTTTACTCTTCCTCAAGGTAAATTTGGAGTCCTCATCTGCTTTGAAATCATCTTTCCGGACCTCTGCCGAAGATTCGTTAAAAATGGAGCAAATTTTTTGGTCACCATTACCAACGACGCCTGGTTTGGAAGGACCTCCGCTCCTTACCAGCATCTCACCATTGCCACCTTCAGGGCGATAGAAAACCGGGTCTTTATTGCCCGGTCTGCAAATACAGGCATTAGCGCCTTTATCGATCCCGTTGGAAGAATCATGAATCAGGGAGGAATCTTTACGGAAGAGGCAATGAGCGGGACGATCCGTCTTCCAAATAAAAAAACGTTCTATACGCTTTATGGCGATGTCTTCGCGTGGATATGTTCCGCCTTTTCTATGGCCTTGCTGGGTTATGCCCTCATTCAGAATAGAAGAAAGAGATGAAGATCATCTCCGGGGAAAAATCAAGGGTATTAAACATCGTCGTCCCGATGGTTGCGCTTATTTTTTTAACCGCCTCTGATGGTTCTTCAGCAGGCGAGCCTTCGTCATCGGCCATCTGGTCCGAGTTATTGCAGAGATCGCCCTTCCCTTTCAGAATGCCTCTCCCGCCGCCGAGCGCAACACCCATCGATGGCACCTATACGAAATTCGAGACCAAGGAGACTCCCCCTGTTCCTTGCAGACGCTGCCCGGATTATGCGCCGGAGGGGGGCCTATGGAAGCTAAATTTCAATAAAGGTGTCTTCAGGATATTTCACACTGTTACCGGATGGAAAGATATTGGCTCTTATCGGGTGTCTGGAAACCAATTGACCCTTGCCAATGACCCTGTCTGCCATGAACTGTTTGGCGTGTATCAATGGAAACTGGGAGAGGGGAAACTATTTCTGATTGCGGTGGAGGATAAATGCGCGATCGGTCTCAGGGCGATGAATCTGATAAAACTCCCCTGGCTCTCCTGCCAACCCCCTTCGATAGAGGCCGCTGTCACTGGCCACTGGCCCAAACCAGCGGGCTGCGATGAATAATTCGTCTTAAATTTTCATAATATTTTGTAACTGTTTAGCCAAATTTAGCTTTTGAAAAAAAGAGTTCTAAATTCCAAGAAGTACAAAGAATCACCGTAAAATCCCCCTTAATCCCCCTTTTTCAAAGGGGGAAACTTCTTCTCCTCCCTTTGGCAAAGGGAGGTTGGGAGGGATTTTAAAGTGGCTAAACAATTACAATCTTTTTAAAAACATGGAAAATCCGGGAGAGAGTTACTATATTTTCATTGAAATTTTACAGGAGGGTGAAAAACATTAAAAGGAGGAGATCAAGATGAAAAGAAACCTGTTAATATTGTTATCCTTTTCTGCTTTATTGATCCCAAACTTTCTCTTTGGGATGTCCTGGCAGATTGACCCGGATCATTCGAGTTTTGGATTTAAAGTGCGCCATTTAATGGTTTCGAATGTAAAGGGCGATTTCGGTAAGGTGATCAAAGGGTTCGTCTTCCTGAACGATCAGGACATCTCCAGCACGAAATCCGAGCTCGTCCTTGACGTAGCCTCCGTCAATACGGGCCATGCCAAACGGGACGAACACCTGAGGGGGCCGGATTTTTTCGATGCTACAAAATTTCCAACCATCACCTTTGTCACAAAACAGGTGACCCGTGTGGGTCCGGATAGATTAAAAGCGGTTGGCGACCTGACCATACGCGGAGTGACCAAAGAGGTTGTGCTCGATGTTCAGGGGATTTCCCAGGAGGTGAAGGACCCCTGGGGAAATTTCAGACGGGGCTTAACCGCCACCACCAAAATCTCTCGAAGAGACTTTGGTATCGCATGGAATAGAATGCTGGATACAGGCGGCGTGGTCGTTGGGGATGAAGTGGATATCTCTGTGGAGCTCGAACTGGTCAGAAAGTGAACCCTATTGTTGCATCAGGTTGAATTGGCCGAATGCTTTTATAAATAGGTAAGTTATCCCTCTTTGATAATATCTTCTAAAAGTCATTATTGGAGCAATTCAGTTCACCCCGTTAGAAATCCCAGCGGGGTATTAAAACTGGCATAGGAGGGACTGAAGGATAGCGGGGCGCTATTTCTAACAGGAGAATGGCGTTTGTTGAAGGTCTTTTCTTCAATGGGCAAAGGTTTAATAATTTCGGAGATCGAATTTATTGCAACAACAGGGTGAATCTATGGTTTTACAATCAAACGAAGTCCATTCTTATAAGCAATCTTTTCTGCGATTTCTCTCGGAAGCTGATTGAGCCAGTGACGGTAGTTTTCATGGATGGTGACAAAACTCTCCCAGCGGGAGGTGATCCAGGTATCGCTTCCCACCATGAACCGGTCCGGATGGCGAAGAAAGAGAGTCTTCCATTTCGAATCGAGCTGATTGGCTGATGCGATATCCCCCCGGATTGACAATTCAACAAAAAGCATCGAATATTTGTCAAGGAGCCGGCTTACGGTTTCAGGGGGTGCGGACATGCCGGCATGGGCCCAGAGAATTCTAACCTTCGGATACGAACGGAGCAGTCCTTCCACGCCGGCGTCATCCGTGTGGGCATATAGAATGATTCCGTATTGAAGAGCCAGTCTCCCGAACCCCTTTACCACCTCGGATTGAGCCTGGTCTGCAGGAAGATGGAACTCCCCTATCCCCCGGTAGATCCCCTTTTGAAGCCTCTTCTCAACATACGAGAGGATTGAGAGATCCTGTGTCCAGGAGCTCATGTCGCTTCGGGTGCGGTAGGGACGCAAAAAGGGAACGATCCGATCCGGGGCGTGTTCGAAGAGACGGACCGTCCCATCATCCGGCGTGCTCGAAACCGCCCCCCACTTCACCCCTGCCTGATCGAAAAGTTTCAGAATGGCTTCCGGCGGATAGATGGACCAGTCGGGTTGACTGTAATGGACATGGGCATCGAAGATTGGAATCTCCTGGCCTGAAGCCTGAGAGCAAGGGAGTGCAAAGAAGGAGAAACAGATCATGACGGACCAGAAGCGGAACATGAGAATATATAACATTCTTCATACCCCATCGCCAACATTCAAAACGAGAGGTTTCTGAACTTTTCCCAGAAATCTCAACCCCGAAAACAGAGATAGAAAATTGTTTTCCAGGTAAATCCCCCTCCCCTTGCGGGAGGGGGCGAGGGGGAGGGGTAACCCTAAAGGTGAACTATTCACCCTCACCCTAACCCTCTCCCGTCAAGGGAGAGGGAACTATTTTAAAATTTCTAAATCGGGATTTGGGTCAACTTATTTTCTTGACAGTCTACCTGAAATTATAATAACCTACCTGAAATCCCAAATGAAGGAGGTCTGTTATGAAACGTCTGATCATCATCGTTGGAATTCTTGCCCTGGTTGCAGCCTTTGCCTATGCCCGTGCCCCGAAGAGCGACTATCAGTGGACGGGATCTGTCGTCGAAGTGGATAACGACCACATCATCGTCCAAAAGGGAGACGAAAAATGGGAGTTCGCTCATGATAAGGATACAAAGGTAACCGGCACCCTGAAAGCTGGGGCCAAGGTTACGGTAAAATACCTCATGAAAGCCACAAGCATTGAAGTCAAAGAAGAGGCGAAGAAACCAGTCCCTAAAAAGAAATGATATTGATTCTGACTAATAGAAGCCTATTTAGAATGCCTGCCCAATTCATTTGGGGCAGGCATTCTTGTTTGAGTCATTTTGGGGGGATGGCCACGGGATGAGTAAAAGAAAAGGACCTTTCAGGAAGATACGGAACAGGGAAACCTTGTCATGCCATACTTAATGAAAAAGGGGCTCCTTTATGACATGGAGGATGCTTTTGATATTCTCATGGATTTTAATGTCATCTTCCTTGGAGAGGAACATGGATCACGTATGTCTCACGAGGCAGAATTCTTAACCCTCAAAGGGCTTTCAAAACGGGATTCGAAACTCGTGCTTGCTCTTGAAATGTTTGAGCGCGATGTCCAAGAAACGCTCGATGCTTATTTGGAAGGAGGAATATCAGAAAAAACATTTCTGAAACTGTCCCGTCCCTGGCCGAACTATAAAAAGGATTATCGTCCGCTCATAGAATTGGCAAAGAAGAAGAAGATTCCGGTGATTGCAGCAAACATTCCTCGAAGGGCAGCCGCCGCCGTGTCCATGGCAAACAAGATCTCCCCCGGGGCCATGGGAGAGGACAGGGTCTACCTTCCCAAAGCCGTATATCTCAAATCAAAAGAATATTACAGGCGCTTTGCATCCTCGATGGATGAGATGCCCCATTTCGTTCCCATGAAAGGGATGGAGGTGGACGGGCTATACAAGGCGCAGGTTTTGAAGGATGCTGTGATGGCTTCCTCGCTTGAGCCTTTTTTAGATCGCCGTGTCCTCTTCTGCTGCGGGCACTTTCATTCCGACTATCACCTTGGAATTCCTTATCAATTGAAAAAGAGCCATCCAAAACTCAGAATCGCAGTCATTGCCATGGCTTCATCAGTAGACCCACTGCCCATGAAAGATCGTTCAAGGGTGGCAGATTTTATTTGGGTCGAGGAGTAGACCCAAATCCTAAAAGGGAGGGAGAATCAATTGGAACTTATCTATCTTAGCCGTAAAGATGTAGAGGGTCTGAGCATCGGTATGCATGAGGCGCTGACGGTTGTGGATCAGGGCTTCCGCCTGAAGGGGCTGGGGCAGACGGAAATGCCGCCGAAGCCGGGTATCCACCCCAGAAACAATGCTTTTATCCATGCCATGCCGGCCTATGTAAAAGGGGTTGAAGCCGCCGGCCTCAAATGGGTGAGTGGCTACCCCACCAATATTGAAAAGGGGTTGCCTTATATCACGGGCTTGCTTGTTCTGAATGATCCGGAAACCGGGATTCCAATGGCAGTGATGGATTCTTCATGGATCACGGCCATGCGCACAGGAGCGAGTGTAGGCATCTCGGCGAAATACCTTGCAAAACAGGCAAGCTGCGTCGCTGCGATACTCGGCTGCGGGGTCCAGGCCCGTACAAGTCTTAGAGCCCTCGTTGAAATTTTGCCAGATTTATCCCAAGTCCGCTGCTATGATCTCTATCCCGAGGCCTCCAGGCGCTTTATCGATGAGATGAGTCTTGCCTTTCCGAAACTCCACCTGACGGCTTGCTCGAGTCCTGCGGAGATGATCAGAGGAGCCGATGTCGTGGTCACAGCGATTCCTATCCTTGCAGAACCAAAGCCTCCGCTTGATGCCGGGATGCTTAAGGAGGGCGGTCTCGCTGTTGCGCTGGATTACGATTCTGCATGGACCGGCTCAGCGATGGAGGAATGTGACAAGTTCGTCTCTGATGACATTGGGCAATTGCTAAGCACCCAAAAAGAAGGCGTCTTCTTTAGTGGTATTCCTGGTGAGATTTATGCTGACCTTGGAGAACTGGCTGCCGGATTAAAGCCGGGCCGGCAGAATGAGACGGAGAAAATTTTTTCCATGAATATGGGCATTGCCATAGACGATATGGTGACAGCCAGGCTCGTCTATGAACGGGCGCTGGCCAGAGAAGCCGGGACCAGGTTGCCTCTTTAGTTGAAACCCCTTCACCAAGTTCCGGTGAAATGGGAAATGTCCCTGGGTTCTGAGTTCGCCCTTTCTTATGGCTCGATCTTTGTCCCCAACACTTTCAAGAACTTTGACAACCACTCAGGATGGGCTGGCCATGCAGGTGCAGTGACGAGGTTCCCATCGACATGCGCCTGATCCACTGGTATGTCAATATACTTGCCTCCCGCACTTTTCACATCGGGTCCCACCGCCGGATAAGCTGAACAGGCTTTGCCCGCAATCACCCCTGCTGCCGCTAATACCTGTGCGCCATGGCAAATGGATGCAATAGGCTTATTCGCCTTGGCAAAGTGCCTAACCATGTCAAGCGCCTTGTCGTTCAGACGAATATATTCTGGCGCCCTTCCACCAGGGATCACCAGGGCATCATAAGTCTCTGCCTTGACCTCATCGAACGTTGCGTTCAGTGTGAAGTTGTGGCCTGGTTTCTCGCTGTAGGTCTGGTCACCCTCAAAATCATGGATCGCAGTCCGGACCTTCTCGCCAGCCTTCTTCCCGGGACAAACCGCATGGACGGTGTGCCCGACCATGAGCAATGCCTGAAAAGGCACCATCACCTCATAATCCTCTACAAAATCACCCACGATCATCAAAATTTTCTTGGCAGCCATATTCGACTCCTTTCTTTGGTCTTAAGAAATGTTGTCAACCCTTCACCGATTTTTTAATGATTTAGTTGGTCTTTAAACAATGCATAGAATATGCCACGCGTAGGGATATGTCAAGAATAAATACTGCAAGGCGTAAGGGGTGAGGGGTACGGAGAAAATAAAACCCAAAAGAGTGTAGAGGAGAGAGCATGGCGTGATTCTAAGACCGTAAGGCGTTAGTCGTGAGGGAATTTGAAATAGCAGCCTTATCGTTCTTATTATCAACTGTAACCTTTCCGGTCTATTTCTCGTCTTATAGAGTAAACCCCATTAGAAATTCCAGCGGGGTATTAGACCCCGTCGGAATTATTATAGAACGTTACTCCGTTGCAGCCTCCGGCCCAGAGGGCCTCTGGCCCGGAGGGAGCAGCGAGGCATTATTTCTAACGGGGTAAAGACCTATAAAACACAAAAAAATGATATGCGTCAAAATGGAACAATGGGAGGTGATTGTATGTGTTGGGCTAAAAAAAGATGTCACCGTGCCGGGTTCGGTATCCTACTAATCTTGATCGGACTGCTGTGGCTTGGTCAGAGGGCTGGATGGTTCCCATTAGAAGTCTTTGGCCCATTAGTCCTATTAACTTTAGGCCTATGGATGATTGCTACTTCACACCTTCACAAACGGCAGGCCCCTCCGCAGACACAGACCAATAATGAGGGATTGGAAAATGGAAAAGAAGAATAGGTAGCCTGCCCATGGCTTGAAAAGTTGGTGGGAAGGAGGGAAATTGTCATGATGGGAGAGATATTAAAACAATATACAGAGGCTCGTATTAACGAAAGGCTACATTTGTTTTTACAATTTCCTGATCTGAGAAGGTCTTTTCAAGAGATCGACCGCAAAGATTTGGCTTTTCGGAAAGAATTTATGTCCTTGCGTGAAGAGTGTACCAAGAAGTCTTTAATTGAGCAGGCATGTTGTTCAAAAAATAACTTCCTTAAATCCCTCCCTACCTCCCTTTGGTCTCCGACCCAGAGCTGTCTCTGACCCGGAGGGCAAAGGAGATAGGAGAACCTCCCCATGCGTAAGGCATGAGGAGGACGATGTTTAATTACAATGATCGTATCAATTTAGCGGTTTGAAATAAACTTCTTAAAATCCCTCCCTACCTCCCTTTTCCAAAGGGAGGAGAAACATTTCCCCCTTTTGACAAAGGGGGATGAAGGGGGATTAGATAACTTTTTTCAAAGAACAAAAGTGTTGCCAATGATCAAGGTTTGGATATCGCCGTCATTTTCACGACTACATGTCCCCATCCGCCGCACTGAGGGCCCGTGTCAAAACAGCCGGTGGTGTTAAACATCACCTCATTGGGGTCCCGGCCATTCATCATGTTCTCAAAAAAAGCATTGATCAATACAGTGAGGTTGGGCATCAGAAAAGAACAGACACGATCCGGACTCTCTTTTGTCAGCAGATTGCCTGAATTGTCAAAAATCAGTTTCTGCCCTCCAATATGTCCCGAATGGCAACCTTTTGAATCGATCACTTCGGCCACTAATCGGTACTTCGATGCCTCAACAGCGTTCTTAAATAAGCGTTGAAATTTTGGAGTCTCTTTGATGATCGTCCAATCTTGATCATCCAATTTAAGTCTCCGCCGGATCATCTCAGCCAGTTGATCTTGATCCATATCTTCCTCCTTTTCACCGCCTGTTTTGAATGGACTCTCATGCCCCTTTCAGTTCCTTTGCCTTTCTCATTCCAACCCTCTCCTGGGGGAGATGAGACCGACTCCAACCTCGCTTAGGTTAAAAAATATCTTTAAAAATGGCAAGGGGATTTAATTTTTAATTCCTGGAGAAAACGACCTCTCCGTTTACAAGTGTCATTTCAACAGAGATCGTTTCGATTTTAACCGGATCAATAGAACAGGGATCTCCCGACAGGACAACAAGGTCGGCTGCTTTTCCAGCTTCAATACTTCCCTTCTCGTTCTCTTCAAAGGCGGACTTCGCTCCGTTGATGGTAAACAGTCTGATCGCCTCCAAAACAGGCAACCGCTCATCAGGATGGGGGTGGTTTACTGCAGCCGATATACCCAGTAGAGGATCGATCTTTGTGACAGGGCTGTCGGATCCGCCTGTCATGAGGATTCCACGGGAGAGCATGGTCCGGTAAGGATGAATCCTCTTCACTCTGGCTTTGCCTAAAAAAGCTTCGTATCTTTCTATGCCACCCCTGAAAAAGAAAAAAGGCAGAAAGGCAGGCTGCATGCCCGCAACAATACCCGCCTTGGCCACTCTCTCCAGTTGGTTCTCGGTAGGAATCTCAAAATGTTCAATGCGGTGACGATGATCGTTTCTGCCCAGACGCCTCAAGGCGCTCTCATAAGAGAAGAGGACCTGTTCGATGGCCCGGTCTCCTTCACAGTGAATCGCCACCTGAAGACCGTGTTGGTGGGCCTGGAGAATAAAATCGGACATTTCCTCCTGGGTATAGGTGAGTGTCCCGTAATTGTCAGGCTCATCCGAATAGGGTTCAAAAAGAGCGGCTGTGTGGGACTCAAAAGCCCCATCCGCACAAATACACCCGCCTATTCTTGGAAGTCCGCTATCCAGGACTTCTTTGATCTCCAGGGTCTGGTTGTAAAGGACAAGCTTTACAGCCAGGTCATCCTCAACGCTTTGAAGATATTCGATGGCGCCGGCATTTCTCGTGCCTCCATCCAAAGCGTGCAGGGTCGTTACCCCTTTTTTCGCAGCCAATTGAGAGGCAAGTTTCAAGGCCTCCCGTTTCATCTCCTCACTCATGACCAGCCCCGGATGAGGAAGAACCTGAATGGCAGGATCGCGGATCACACCCGTCATCTCTCCTGTCTCTTTTTCAATGCCGTCGAGATCTTCCGGAACGCCGAGGGTCTCAATGGCTTTCGTATTCATCGAACAGAGATGCCCATTGCGATGGGTCAGCCTGATCGGGTGATGGGTCGAAACCCGGTCGAGATCGAATCGGGTGGGCATGCCGCGATCGGAAAGATGGGTGATGAAATAGCCAAAGACCCATTCTCCCCGTGGTGTCTGTCTGACTCTCTCCTCAACCTTCACAATAATCTCATCAATACTTTTCGCCTCCGAGAGATCGACGCCCACGGCGGTGATCGCTGTCGCCATGAAATGGACATGGGAATCGATAAACCCCGGGAGAACTGTCTTCCCCTGTAAATCGATGGATTCCCACTGATCTCCAAATAATCTCCGGATTTCCTTGTTCGTTCCTACCTTGATGATTTTCCCATCCGCCACAACCAGACCCTCGGCTTTATGGCCATAGGAATTCAATGTATAAATATTTCCATTCCAGAAGATTATTGGGTCACTCATTTCTCCCCCCAACCTTAATATTACAAAAATTGTATCAATTTAGCGGTTTGAAATAAATCTTTTAAAATCCCTCCCCACCTCCCTTTGCCAAAGGGAGGAGAAATATTCCCCCCTTTTGACTCGCCGCGCATGCGATGGCGCAGCGGGCAAAGGGGGATGAAGGGGGATTAGATAACTTTTTTCAAAGAGCTAAAATGATACTAAAATTTAACTATGCGGACACGGGCAAGTCCTGACAAGGTCGGAATTTACCCATGTCCGGTTATGCACCCCCATTAATTTTTGAAAATCGTTTTCAAAAACCCCTTCAGTTCGTCCCACGATTTTCTATCGGCCTCCGGGTTATATGCGATGGCCATCCCAAATTTCCTGCCCAACTCATCCGCCTCGGGACTGGTGAAGCTGTGAAGGGCCCCCGGATAAGAGATAAATTTAAAATCGGCGCCGGCAGATTTCATTTCCTGTTTGAAGGCCTCGATCTGCTCCGGCGGAATGAATTTATCATCGCCTCCATGAAGCACAAGAACCTTCGCCTGAACCTGACCGGGTTGCGCAGGCTTCACTGCCGTTAAGCTGCCATGAAAACTTGCCACGCCCTTGAGGTCGATTCCCTGCCGGGCCATGTTAAGCACAACACCGCCTCCGAAACAGTAGCCGATGGCAGCGATACGGGCGGGATCAACCGTCCCCTGCTGTTTCAGGAAGTCCATGGCTGCAAGAAAGCGTGTCTTAACAACATCGAAATTCCTGGACACCTCTGATGAGAATTTCTTGGCATCATCAGGGTGCATGGCCTGTTTGCCGTCACCATACATATCCACCGCAAGAGCCGTGTATCCCAACTCTGCCAGCATTCGTGCCCGCCTGCGTGCGTAATCATTCAGTCCCCACCATTCATGAACTACCAGTATGCCTGGCCGTTTGCCCTGGATACTCTCATCATAAGCCAGGTAACCCTTCATGACCGCATCCTGGAACTTATACTCCACTGTCTCTCCTTTGATTTTTGTGTCCGCGGATGTGATGCTGACAATGCCAAATACCATTGCAATGACAGTTAATTTTATGAATAAGCTCCTCATGGCATCCTCCTTTCTTCAAAGGTCACTTAACCTTTGAATATAAAAATAATGATTCACCAGGGTATCTGCAATGTTTCGACCCTTAATCTCTCCTCTACATGGAAACAGAGGAGCCTTTGTGAAACTGTGGAATCATCCATGTGTTAGTGTAGTGTCTCTAACACTTCTTTACATACCCCGTTCGCCCTGAGCTTTTCGAAGGGTGAACTATATCGAGGGATTCCGTTCATGGTTCGACATGGCCTGTCCTCTCCGAGCCAGAGGCTCTCTGAGCCGGAGGCTGAGCAACCCGTTCGTCCCTTCGAGAGCCTCAGGGCGAATGGTTTTTTTCCGAATGTCCTGAGCGAAGTCGAAGGAAGGGCTCACCACGAACGGATCGTAAGGTGATTATTGAGACACTACACAAGGAATGATCCAATTAAGGTTAATCTGAAGAAATTTACAAGGAAGGAATATCTAAGTAGGAGTGCAAAAATATTTAAACTACGGGAAGTATCCTTCACTTTTTTTACTGATGATGAAAGGCTACTCCCATCCCCATATTCTCTCGGGATTGATGGTTATTTTGCAGTCACATCCACCCTTTGTTTCTGGATTAACTTCTATGCCAAAACAGCCCGGGCACCTGAGGTTGGCTAACATCCTGATAAAACCACAACGCTTATCACAAGAAAATTTCATAAACCTCACCTCCATTTCACTTCTCTCTTGATAAAAAGATAATGATCAATGAAAAACAAATCAAGGAACAGAAGGTTGGAAATATGGATTAATAGAATGATGGAATATGAGAATAATGAGTTAAAGAATTTTTCTTTTTGGTTCTATTCGTTATTTCATCATTCCATCATTCCAATATTCCATTATTCCGGTATTACAATTCACTGGGTTAACAGCGACCCCGGCAGCCGCCGCCACCTCGGTTTCCCGAGGAGCCCTGAAATGCTGAACCCCTGCCGCTCCCTCCGGACCCTCCTGAACTTCCTCCGGAGGACGTTCCTGAACGAACCTCTCCTGAAGAGCCTCTATTGCCCATGGAAGGAGCGCTAAAAGCCCCCCCGCCGCCTCTACCGGGGGCATTAAAGGTTCTTTCAGAACGTCCAGAACCTCCGGATCCGCTACCGCCCATTGAGGGTGTACGGAAGGACCTTTCGATCCCCCTTCCCGGTCCGCTGGAAGACCTCTCTGCGGGCATAGACGGTCTCTGGAAATCCATTTCATTGCGGGATGTAATGTTTCCCTGCTGGGTAAAAGCCCTCCCGCTTGAACCGCGTCCTCCTGTTCCAGCCTGACCTCTCTCCATTGGCCGGTCGGGGATTGATTGTCCCACTGAACCTTCACCCCGGCCCATAGGGGTGGAGGGCCTAACAGTCATACCACTTCCAGGCCCTGATGTTCGCTCGCGGCTGCGTTCAACGATTGAAGCAGCGCCTCTTCTTGCATCAACGGAATTAAACCCGGATGTCCCGGTTCTGTTGAACTCTCCGGCGGCAATTCTCCCGGCACCTCTTCTTACAGGATCCACGACAAAAACCTTCTTGGCGACAGGGTCGAAGACCCTATTCGTCACCACAACAATCCTCTTGTGCAGGAAAATAGGTCTGTGAAAGTGACGGAGGACAAAGAACCCATGGAAGGAGAATCCATGAAACCAGAATGGCCAGGGGACCCACGAATAGAGGTAGTGATAATCCCACGGCGGCGGGTAATATGTAACCACCGGCGGACCTTCCGTGTAATAGTAATTATTGATCACGGTTGGATCAGAGTAACTTCCATAGTCTCTTCGCGGTTTACTTCCGGTGTAGCTGCCCGATGGATCGGCCACGACAGGCAGATCAAGACTGGCCGTAAGATCTTGCAATGCTTTTAAAGCTTCGTCCTTTTTCATCGGAAGCTTTCCGGCATCTGCTGCGCCACCAATGGCGCTCTGCAATTCGCCAATAATATCAGGAGTGACTGGATAGTCGGCAATCCACCCATTCTTGGGTGCAATGCCTGACGAACCCAGTATGGTCTCAGCTTCACCTTCATTCTTGGCTGTGCCGATCTTGAGCGCCTCTACTAACTTTATTGCAAAATCACCTTCCCGGACAAGGGTTTGTGCAATAGGGGGAGCCCCTGTTGCCATCTGTTCTGTTTGGGAAAAAACGAATGACGGCATCAGGAGCAGAGTGACTAAACTAGCTACAATTATTATTTTTTTCATGAATCATACCTCCTTTTGCCTGAAACAATCCTTCATACTAAATATAATACCTCATGCGCCTAAAAACAATTATATCAGGGTTATTAATGGAGAAATGGAAGCATGGTTAACTTATTGATCTTAAATAGATTTATCAACAAATGAAATGAATAAAATTAGATACGAATTTCCCTCAACATTCTGCATCTCTGTTGACGCTGAATTGCCCGTTGACTTATTCTCCTATTTTACTTCGTATATCTCGGCCTTAAAAGTCTCTACCGACACAATGAATGTAAACATATTGATCAGGGCATCCACCAGGGTATACTTTGTTTCCACCCTTACCTTTTTTGCGGTCTCAGGAATCAACGTGTCAGTGGAGTTATCACCGAGCGGAACCAGTCCCCAAAGGGCATACCAGAATCTCTTTTCAGCTATCTTTGTCCCCTTTTCCGTGCTTGGGGCTAACTCACCTTTGCCTCCTACCCGAATGGTGAAACACCCAACCGCAACTACGCTGAACGCAATCAATACAATAAGTCCCACCACTTTTTGAACCCTGACCATTGTGTGCCTCCTCTCTAACGTGCATAAGACCATCTAACCTATAAGGTTTACCCACTTCTTAACAGTTTCAGAATTGAATTGACATAAGCATTGGAAAATCTCCCCCACCCCTCTTTGCCAAAGAGGGGTAAATCCTCCCTTTAGCAAAGGGAGGTCAGGAGGGATTTTACAAATCGATGTCGTTACTATTTTGAGACTGTTATTAAGTGCAGGGGAAAAATTCTTTCCCAAAAAGTCCCTGACCGATTTCGATCTTTAACGTGGCGTTAGCAATCTGCATCGCCTTAACATCTCTCAGATGGCGTTCAAAGGGAAGCTCCCTTGAATATCCCAATCCCCCGAAAACATCCATCGCATCGTTCACGACTTTGTAAGCGGTCTCTCCTCCCATGAGGTTTGCCATGGCTGCCCAGACAGAGGCTTCATTAGCTTTTTTTTCGATGAGCGAAAGCGCCTGGTAGCATAAAAGTCTCGCAGCCTCAAGCGACGTATGATCTTCGGCCAGTTTGAACTGAATGCCTTCAAACTTCCCCAGCGGCTTTCCAAATGCCTTGCGAATCTTCGCATATTTGACCGCTTCCTCAAGAGCCTCTCGCGCAGTGCCCAGAGCGATTAGACCCGTAAGAGCTCTCTGCTCCTGGACGGTGCCTTTTAACATGGACAGAGCATTATTTTTTTCTCCGATGAGATTCTCAACCGGAACCTCCACCTCATGAAAAGCTACATTCCCCCATTGGGTCGCCCTCCACCCAAAGCCTTGAAGCGGTTGAATATCGATTCCCGGTCTGTCTGCTTCAATGAAAACGCAACTCATCTCCTCTCCGGCTTCCTTTTCTGTTTTAACAAGCACGATAAATCCGTGAGCCACTCCGGCAAACGTGACCATCGATTTCTCGCCGTTCACGATAAACGTCCTGCCTTGAAGCTTCGCACTTGTTCTGATCGCCCTGATGTCAGAGCCGGCCTCCGGCTCCGTCGCCCCGAACGCCAGGATGCGGCTGCCCTTCACGATTTCGGTCAGCAAGTTTGCCTTCATGTTTTCAGAGGCATAGGACAATATCCTCCCTGTGATGTTCGAACTGCAAAGGATGATAGCGCAATTATGATCGAATCGGGCCACTTCCTCAAAGGCCACTCCACAGGTAACCAGATCGGCTCCTGCGCCGCCATAAATCGCCGGCAGACGAAGCCCTGTCAGCCCCACTTCTGCCATCTTCCTGACGCTTTCCCATGGAAATTCTTCCGATGCATCCCAATAGGCAGCCCGAGGGGCCAACTCCTTTTTCGCAAATTCATGGATGCTCTTTTGGATGAGTTTCTGTTCCTCGCTTAACTCAAACATGGAAGCCCCTTTTGATTATTTTTTAAATACCATATACCCGGAACATAAAAACAGCAAGAATTTTCTTCTCCCTTAAAAACAAAAAAGCCCATCCTTTCGGATGGGCTTTTTTGTTTTCCCTGCTTTCGCAGGCATCAATTTAATCTTGGCAACGTCCTACTCTCCCACACAGTTGCCCATGCAGTACCATCGGCGCTGAAGGGCTTAACTTCCGTGTTCGGAATGGGAACGGGTGTTTCCCCTTCGCTATAGTCACCAAGAACTTTAATACCGTAAGTCGCAAATCGTGAGGGGTTAGTGGTTTTACCCCTTCCGCCTAACGCCTCACACCTCACGCATAAGAAGAATATGGATGAAGGCACTCTTTTTTATAAGTGCAATTATGGTCAAGCCGATCGACCTATTAGTATCAGTCTGCTAAATACCTTTCGGCACTTACACATCTGACCTATCAACCTTGTAGTCTCCAAGGGGTCTTATCCCGATATTGCTATCAGGAGGGAT
>MGQQ01000109.1 GCA_001798855.1 Deltaproteobacteria bacterium RBG_16_49_23
AATGGGGGAATAGGAGGGGGGTAAGGGAAGGTAACCCACAAAAAAACCAGAAGAACCTCTATTATATTTTACTCCATTCACTCTCACACATCGATCTTGCTGTTTTCTTGAAAAAAAAGGGGGTTCGTGTTAATTTGGACTTAATGATACAGATGTTTTCTGTTACGAAAACTTATCCCAGTCAGATCACCGCCCTTTCGGATCTCTACCTCGAGGTTCTGGCAGGAGAGTTTATCTTCATCACCGGTCCGAGCGGATCGGGAAAGAGCAGTCTTCTTCGTATTCTTTTTGGCGCTGAAAAACCGAGCAGCGGAGAAGTGATCGTGAACGGAATCCGTCTTACCCAATCCGGGTTTAAGAAGGTCCATCAACTGAGAAGAATGGCAGGGATCGTTTCTCCGGATTTTAAACTCCTGAGGGATCGAAATGTAAGAGAGAATATTGCCTTTGTGCTTGAGGTAACGGATCATCCGCTGAATGAGATTAAGGAGAAGGTCTCTGAGACACTCAGACAGGTGAGCCTTCAGGAGCGGGAGAAGGATTCGATTCTCTCCCTTTCCGCAGGAGAACAGCAACGCGTGGCCATTGCCCGGGCTCTGGTCAAGGATTCCCCCCTGATCCTGGCCGATGAACCCACCTCTATTCTTGACGATGAAATGACCGGAAAGGTGATGGCCCTCTTTTCCGAACTCCATCAGAAGGGAACAACCATCGTCTTTGCCACTCAGGATACCCGTTTGATTCAACGCTATCCCCATCGGGTCCTTTCCCTTGTGGCAGGGAACGCAGGAGATGCGAAAAACAGTGAAGGAGTGAAAGCCGAAGGATGATCTCTTTTTTGGGCAATGCGATGAGACGGGCCCTTCGAAACATGAAGGGAAACCTCTTTCCCAATCTTACCACCATTGCCGTCATCGGGATCTCCCTGCTCATTTTTTCATCGTTCTCCCTGATCGCCTTTAACCTGACCTCGCTTCTGAAGATCTGGGAAGAGAAATTCGAGGTGATTGCCTATATGAAGCAAGGAACTTCCTTGAGCGAGGTAGAGTCCATTTTAAAACAGATTCGTCAGCTCGACGCTGTGGAGACGGTCAATTATATATCGCCCTTTGATGCCCTGGCTTTTATGAAGTCGAGACTGGGCAGGCAGAAGAACCTTCTCGAAGGCATTCAGCCGGCCGTCCTTCCTTCCTCCATCGAAATTCGATTAAAGAAGGACTACTGGGGCCAGACGAAGCTCGATGAAGTGATCTCTCATCTGAAACAGGTTTCGCAGATCGAAGAGATTCAGTATGGTCAGGAGTGGATCGAGACATTCTCCGTGTTGGTCCACCTGGTCCGGCTCACCCAGTGGATTTTAGGAGGACTCCTTCTTGCCGCCATCATCTTCATCGTCTCCAATACGCTCCAGCTCACCATCTCTTCCCGCCGGGAGGAGATTGAGGCCATGCAGATGGCAGGGGCCAATCCGGCGTTTATTCAGGTCCCGTTCTATATGGAAGGGCTCATTCAGGGACTGCTGGGAGCTGGAATGGCGACGGGCCTCCTTTTTTTATTATATAAGGTTGTTCTCGTCGCCATCACACCCCTGATGAAGGGATGGATGGCAGGCGTTCCCATCCTTTTTTTGCCCTGGGAGACAATTGGGCGGGTCCTATTGGGAGGGATGGTCCTCGGTCTCTTCGGCAGTTTTGTCGCTTCGATGAGGTTTTTGAGATACACCGGGTGAATGGCTGATGGAGAGAGGAAAGAAGGTTTTTATCATAGGGATTGTCGCAGGGTTTATTCTGACCTTTGGACTTCCTGATTTGAGGGCAAGCCGGAAGGATCAGATTGAGAAGGATATCACTCAGAAGAAGAAGGACATCGGCGATATCAAAAAAGAGATCTCCGTGACCAGAGAGAAGGAGAAGGAGATCCGTGGGAAAGAGTCTTCCATCCTCGAAAGCCTTCATTTCCTTGAGACCGAACTTTATATGAAAGAGAAGGAGTTGAAGCGGATTGAAGACCAGCTGGCCCAGATCAGGGAGAGGCTCAGACAGACCAGGGGCCAGATCGCCATGCTCAACAGCGGATTGGAGCGGACCAGGGGAGAACTCTCTTCGAGATTGACAGCCCTCTATAAAATGGGGAGAACTTCTCCGGAGACCTTACTGCTCGCCTCTCCATCCCTTCCCGATCTGTTGAAGATCGATAAATATTTCAGGGTCATTATTCACTCGGATGCCCGTTTGGTTGAAACCTACCATTATCAGGTAACCCTGAAGGAACGATATCATGAGGGACTGATACAGGATCAGCGACAGTGGGAACGAAATATCTCGGAGGTGGGGAAGAAGAAGGCTGAGGTTCAGATCATCAAGAAAGAGAAACAGGCCTTTCTCAAATCGATCCAGAACCAGAAGGTGGTCTATCAGAAACTGATCAAGGAGCTGGAGGAAAGGGCCAAGAATCTCCAGACGCTTGTTCAGAAACTGGAGCGGGAGAAAAGCCTTCTCTCTTACGGGAAGTCGAAACCTGAAAATTTTAAAGGGAGGCTGAATCCCCCGGTTCATGGAAAGGTGATCAGCCTTTTCAAAGAGAGAGGACAGAACGGGATCGAGATTCAGGCGGAGATGGGAACGGAGATTCGGGCCGTCCTTCCCGGGAAAGTCCTCTATGCGGATTGGTTCAAGGGGTTCGGGAATATTGTCATTATCGATCATGGAGATCATGTCTTTACGGTCTCGGGGTACTGTTCCCAGCTGCTGAAAAAGACAGGGGAAGAAGTGGCCAAGGGTGAAGCGATCGGCCTGGTAGGCAGCGCCGGATCGGTGAAAGGTCCCTCCCTTTACTTCGAAATCCGGCATCAGGGAAAGGCGCAGGACCCCATGGATTGGATTTCACAACCGGATAAATTGGTTTTGCTTCCGGAAGGAAATGAGTTGAGGAGGAAATGCTAAACAAGGAGGATGATATGTCACAGAGAAAAGGAATGAGAAACTTAAAAATCATCTCGGTGATCATTCTGGTCTTTATTCTCGGGGTAACCGTGGGGCTGGGCCGGTTCCATAAGGTCTCTGCCCTCTCCAACCCCACCTATGAAGACCTGAAGGTGTTTACCGATATCCTCGGTCTCCTTCAGAAGGAGTATGTGGAGGAGACGAAATCGAAGGACCTGGTCTATGGAGCGATCAAGGGGATGCTGGAGACCCTGGATCCCCATTCGGCCTTCCTGCCGCCCAATATGTACAAGGAGATGCAGGAGGAGACCAAGGGCCGGTTCGAGGGATTGGGGATTGAGATCACCCTGAAAGAGGGCGTGCTCACCGTGGTCTCTCCCATCGAGGATACGCCGGCTTTTAAGGCAGGCATTCAGGCAGGAGATCAGATCGTCAAGATCGATGGGGAGGTGACGAAGAGCCTAACCCTGATGGAGAGTGTGAAGCGGATGAGAGGCCCCAAAGGTTCGAAGGTGACCCTCACCATCATGAGGGAAGGTTTCCCCAAGCCCAAGGATTACACGCTGACCCGTGATGTGATTCCGGTTCGAAGTGTTCGTTATGAGGCGCTTGAGAAACATTACGGGTATATCCGACTCTTCCAGTTCCAGGAGAAAACGGACAGTGATTTTCAAAAAGCGGTCAAGGCGCTGGAGGAGGAGACCAAAGGGGGAATGAAGGGTTTGATCCTTGATTTGCGAAACAATCCGGGAGGCCTGCTGGATCAGGCGGTGAAGGTTTCGGACCGTTTCATTGAATCAGGCCTTATCGTCTCCATCGAGGGAAGAAAAGACGAACAGAAGGTAAAGTTTAACGCTCACCCGCAGGAGGATAACCTCACCCGTTATCCCCTTGTCGTCCTGGTCAACGGAGGGAGCGCCAGTGGCGCAGAGATCGTAGCCGGAGCCATCCAGGACCACGGTCGCGGAATTATCCTCGGAACCCAGACATTTGGAAAGGGATCGGTCCAGACGATCTTTTCCCTGAAAGATGGCTCAGGACTCCGGTTAACCACGGCACGGTATTTTACGCCCAGCGGCCGTACCATCCAGGCAAAAGGGATTGTGCCTGACATCATCGTCAAACTTTCCCCTCCTGATGAGGAGAAGGCGGCGCCTCCAAAACTACCTGCGGAGAAGGATCTGGAGCGTCATCTGATCGATGTCAAAGAGAAGGAGAAAGAGAAGGAGAAAGAGAAGCCAAAGGTAGAGGTGAAGGAAAAGGAAAAGGAAAAGGAGAAGAAACCAGTTGATAACCAGCTTGAACGGGCCCTTGAACTTCTGAAGAGCTGGGAGATCTTTAAGAATATCGCCACAAAGAAAGGGAGTTAATATTTCATATAAAAAGATTTTTACTCTTGCTCCTGCCTGCCGACAGGTAAGCACGGACCATGAAAATAGGTTGTGTAGGGAACGGTTTCAAACCGTTCCCTACCGGCTAAGAGGCCCGTTTTTACTCTCGCCTCTCAATCGTAATTACCTTTGCGGAGGATGACTATGCCGAAATTTAGCGCCAATCTGACCATGCTATTCAATGAGGTCGATTTTTTAGATCGTTTTGAATGGGCGGCGAAGACAGGATTCAAAGGAGTCGAATACCTCTTTCCGTACGCATGGAAAAAGGAGCAACTGGTAGGACAGTTGAACAAACATGACCTTGTCCAGGTATTGCACAATCTTCCGGCCGGCAACTGGCAGGCAGGGGAGAGGGGCATCGCATGCCTGCCCGGGAGAGAGGGAGAATTCCAGGATGGCGTGGGGACGGCGATTGAATATGCGAAGGCATTGGGATGTCCACGTCTGAACTGCCTGGTGGGAAAGTTACCTCAGGGAGTCTCTTCAGAGAAGGTCCGCCAGGCCCTGGTCGATAATCTCCGGTTTGCCGCAGGCGCTCTCGAGAAAGAAGGGATTCGCCTCCTCATCGAGCCTCTCAACGATCAGGACATCCCTGGATTCTATCTGGTCCATATCCGGGATACGCTCCGGCTGTTCGAGGAGGTTGACCGATCCAACCTCTACCTTCAGTATGACATCTACCATATGCAAATAATGGAAGGGAATCTGACGAAGACGATTTTAAGTAACCTCGCCCGGATCGGACATATTCAGGTGGCCGACATTCCAGGACGCCACGAGCCCGGGACAGGAGAGATCAACTTCACCAATCTGTTCCGCTTTGTCGATGAGGCAGGTTATGACGGATGGATCGGGTGTGAATATATTCCGGCCGGAAAAACAGAAGACGGACTGAAATGGATTAAACCTTATCTAAAATAAGAGTGATCAAAAATTGGTAGGGCAAGCCTTTAGGCTTGCTTCTTTTACGCATGGCTGAAGCCCAGCCCTGCGTTATTAAGGGTCTCAAAATTGAATTGACATGGATTAGAAAATCTCCCCCCTGCCTTCGCCGAAGCGGCTTCGCGCAGGCAGGTCGCCCCTCTTTGCCCTCCGGGCCAGAGGCCCTATGGGCCAGCGGCTAAAGAGGGGGATTATTCCTCCCTTTGGTCTCCGACCCAGAGCGGTCTCTGACCCGGAGGGAAAAGGGAGGTGAGGAGGGATTTTATGAAATGAGTGCCGCTACTATTATGAGACCGTTAATGACATTTTATGAAGGAGGAAAACATGGCAGAGTTGGGATTTATTGGTCTGGGGATCATGGGCAAACCCATGGCTGGCCATCTGGTCAAAGCGGGTCATACCGTTCATGTCTGCGACCTTGTTGAGGAGTCTGTGAAACACCTGTGCGGTCTCGGCGGGAAAGGATGCGCCTGCTGCAAAGAGGTAGCGCAGAAGTCGAAGATCATCTTCATCATGGTGCCCGACACGCCCGATGTGGAAGCGGCGCTCTTCGCCCCGGAGGGTGTGGCGGAAGGCTTAAAGCCAGGCTCAATCGTCGTGGATATGAGCTCGATCTCACCGATTGCGACAAAGGAATTCGCAAAGAGGCTGGCGGCAATGGGCGTGGAGATGCTGGATGCACCGGTTTCAGGCGGTCAGGTCGGGGCCGAGAATGCCGCCCTCTCCATCATGGTGGGAGGCAAGGAAGAGGTGTTCAATCAGATCAAGCCCTTTTTTGAACTGATGGGAAAGAATATCGTTTATGTCGGTGGCAACGGGGATGGTCAGACCTGCAAGGTGGCGAACCAGATTGTCGTAGCCCTGACCCTTGAGGCAGTGGCGGAAGCTCTTCTCTTTGCTTCAAAAGCAGGCGCTGATCCGATGAAGGTCCGGCAGGCCCTGTTAGGAGGTTTTGCCCAGAGCCGCATCCTGGAGATCCACGGGGAGAGAATGATCAAGCGGACCTTCAATCCAGGTTTTCGTGTCCGGCTTCATCAGAAAGATTTGAACATCGCCCTGCAGGCCGCACGGAGCATGGGATTGAGCCTGCCCAATACAGCCACCGCGCAGGAGCTCTTTAATGCCCTGGCCGCACAGGGAGGCAGCGAGCTGGATCATTCGGCTCTGGTCCTCATCCTCGAAAAACTTGCCAACCATACCATCAGCGGTTAGGAGGTTGAAGGCTATGGATGTTGGTCGTCAGCGGATGTTGATCAATGGGGAGTGGGTTGAGAGTTTGAATGGGCAATCCCTCCCGATCGAAAACCCGGGCCGAAAAGGGACGATCGTCGGAGAAGCGCCTCGCGGTAGGGCCGAGGACGTGGACCGTGCTGTCCAGGCAGCTGCCAATGCCTTTGAAAAATGGAAATGTGTAAACCCTCGCGACCGGGGCAAGTTGATGATCAAGATCGGGGAGGCCATTGAAGCAAGGATGAATGAGATCGCGCGCATCATTGCCCTTGAGACAGGCAATGCCATACGCACACAGTCACGACCCGAGGCCATGCTCGCCGCAGATATTTTCCGTTACTTCGGCGGGATCGCGAGCGAAATAAAAGGAGAGACCATTCCTCTCGGGGAAAACCTGCTCAGTTATTCGCGAAGGGAACCCATCGGGGTCGTGGGAGGGATTGTTCCCTGGAACTCACCCGTTGGCCTCGGGGCGCTCAAGATCGCCATGGCCATTACAGCCGGCAACACCCTGGTTCTCAAGCCCTCTTCAGAGGCTCCCCTTGCTGTTCTGACGATAGCCCGGATCTGTTCGGAATTCCTTCCGCCGGGTGTGCTCAATGTGGTCACAGGAACAGGGTCCGAATGTGGCATTCCTCTGGCAAACCACCCTTCCGTGAGAAAACTCTCCTTTACCGGTTCTCAAGAAATCGGCAAGACGATCATGGAAGCAGCGGCTGAGCGCATTGTACCGGTCACCCTTGAGCTGGGCGGCAAAAGTCCTCAGATTGTCTTTCCCGATGCGGATGAATCGCAGGTGGTGGATGGCGTCTTTCTGGCCATGCGATTTACACGGCAGGGCCAGTCCTGCACCGCGGGCTCGCGCCTCTTTCTTCATGAATCAATCTATGATTCCTTCTTGGAAAAGCTCGTCAAAAAGCTGAAGAGTCTTAGGATCGGCGATCCTCTTGATGAATCGACAGATATCGGAGCTATTATCAACCGGACTCAGTTTGAGAAGGTCTGTTCCTATGTGGAAGATGGGATCCGGCAGAAAGGAGCCCTTCTTCTGACAGGAGGCCTTCCACCATCCGAAGGGCCTCTCAGCCAGGGTTATTTCATGGAGCCCACGGTCAT
The DNA here is from genome assembly GCA_001798855.1 of Deltaproteobacteria bacterium RBG_16_49_23. Taxonomy (GTDB): domain Bacteria; phylum Desulfobacterota; class BSN033; order BSN033; family UBA1163; genus RBG-16-49-23. The sequence continues at coordinate 7,625 of MGQQ01000109.1, forward strand.
CGGCAACGTCCGGAATGAATGGCGGATTGCAAGGGAGGAGGTCTTCGGACCGGTCCTGGTTGCCATTCCGTGGAAAGAGGAAGAGGAGGCCATCCGGATGGCAAACGAGAGCCATTATGGTCTGGCCGCATTTATCTGGACGCACGACATCGGAAAGGCGCTTCGTACGGCCCATCGTATTGAATCGGGATGGGTCCAGATCAACCAGGGAGTGGGCATTGTTCCAGGTCAATCCTATGGCGGATTCAAACAGAGCGGGTTTGGCCGGGAATACTCTCTCGAGGGGATGCTTGAGAGTTTCACCCAGCGAAAAAGCATCACCATCAACCTTCAATTCTAAGGGACGATGTTCAAATTCCTCCTTTAAAGCTTACAAAACCCGATCTCGCCTAAATTTAGTTGCTCAAATTCTAAAATAAGAATATAATTAATTCGATTTTTTTAAAGTCTCAGAAAGAGAACGGCTATGAGACAGAAAACAACAATAAAAATTAAGAAGACCCCCCCGTTATTTCAACGGAAAAAAACCGTGCAAATTCTACGGGCGCACCTACCTGAATTGCGTGAGCGCTATGGAGTGCGTGAACTTCGGCTCTTCGGTTCCTGCTTGCGAGGTGAGCAACGCAAACGTAGTGATCTGGATGTATTAGTGGAGTTTGACCGTGTGCCTTCCCTTTTTGAGTTTGTTCGACTTGAGCGCTATCTCAGCGAATTTTTAAAGATAAAGGTTGACCTGGTCATGAAGAGTGCCCTGAAGCCGACTATAGGACGTTATATCCTTGAAGAGGCTCAGCCGATATGAAACCCAAACGGGAATATACTGACTATTTGTTGGATATTCTGGAAGCGGCAGCCAAGGTCAGGCAGTTTGTGAAGGATGTGGAATTTGAGGCATTTTGTGCCAATGACGAGAAAGTCTTTGCCGTTATCCGAGCATTGGAAATTATTGGTGAAGCTGCGAAGAACATCCCTAAGTCAATGCGTGGAAGATATACCGAGATACCTTGGGAAGATATTGTAGGAATGCGTAATAAGGTGATTCATGATTATTTCGGTGTGGATCTTGAAGTGATCTGGAAGACCCTCCATGAAGATTTACCTCCTCTACAGGCTGCCGTTGCGAAAATACTCGAAGATCTTAAAAAAGAACGAAATAAAAAAATCTGAACCCATCCCCAACCTTCCGGAATTTAAATAATTTAACTACGTTCCCGTCTCCACCAAAGTTTCAATCCACGCTCCCGCGCGGGGAGCGACCTGGTAATTTAGGGCATAATCCATGTGGTTCATCCCCGCGTGTGCAGAGATTTTAAGGGTGCCATTTTTTTTACGCTATGGTAAGTTTAATACGACTCCGACAGATACCCCATCCCCCTCCCGACCTCCCCCTTGAAGGGGGAGGAATCACGCGAGGCGCGTGACGATTTCCCTTCCCTTCAGGGGGAGGGTTAGGGTGGGGGTGGGGTTAGACGGGTCATTTGGCTGAGTAAAATTAATTATGGCGGTTTCATCAAAAAAACGGTTCTCAATAGCTCTTTATCAGTGCCTTTCCTGTTTTGGTAAAAAATGCGATCCAGAAAAAACCGCCATATTTAATTTTACACAAAATGGAACGAGTCAGCCCATTTGTCTCGAATTCATCTAATGCATCGGATTGGAAACGTAAAATTATGTACCCCCTTTAAATCTCTGCGTGTGCGGGGAACATAGCCAACCTTTGCGAGCCAACGCTTGAAGGGTTCCGCCCTGGGAAAAGGGATGGACTGAATGATTCGGAAGATGCCTTCCGTGTTGGCACAGTTCATTTTTTGGGGTCCGCCTTCTGTCTGGATCAAAAGGGGGTGGCAATTTGCCCCCACCCTTTTGACAGCTCAGCATCCCGTCGCCTCATATCTTTGATATATCCGCTTGGGTCAGCCGAGTCAGTAAGTGCGGACACAACGTCCACAATAACAAACCACCATTCATTCTTATGAATCGTCTTTCTAATTTCCTTACCCTTGAAAACTGCTATACTTGTCTCCATTGTATGATCTCCTTCTCGAATCAGGCCAGTCATACCACCCTCTTTCATATCCTCGTGACCAGTTCATTTTTTCACTCAAATGTCCCCCCCTCATTTTTTTAAGGTACCAAATTGGAACCTTTATTCGGGTTGGTGAAAGGGATTGATGGTTGGCCATAGAGTCCTATTTGCTTTTCAGAGAGAATTCTTTGTGAATGTTACCACCTCCTCCCTCGCCTCTGAGGAAGAGTTACGTAAAGAGTTCATTTGCAATCTATAGGTAAGAGGAAATGCTCTCTGCATTTCCTTCATTGCGGGGAATGACTGTGCCCCAATTTACCAAAAAGGGGCTGACAAATCAAATCGGTTTTCGTAATACTTTAGTGCTTTAAAAAAGCTTAATCAAATCCCTTCCTACCTCCCTTTGCCCTCCGGGTCAGAGACCGCTCTCTTCCGAGCCAGAGGCTCTTCTGAGACGGAGGCTGGGTCGGAGACCAAAGGGGGGTTATGACAAAGGGGGATGAAAGGGGATTAGATGGCCTTTTTCAAAGAGCAAAAGTGTTACCGGTTTTCAAATCTCTCCATGCCTCCCTTTTTCTAATGGGGGAAGAATTTATCCTTTTTTGCGCTTGCCTCCGGTAGGCAGAAATATTCCGCATTCCGCAATCCACATTCCACATTCTAATTTATGACCTCCCCCAAGGAGTGTCCTATGTCCGAAATTTTTTAGAGGCCATGAGGAAACTGGTTATCAGGCATGAAATATCATGATGGAGGTTTCGAGTTTATGCCTTTTTCTCTTTTTGATCACTTCCCATTAAGACAACCACCAGAAAAGCGGCGATGAGGGCCATGATGGCGCCGAAGGAGAAGGCCCATTGGACTCCGATGGCCTTCCAGAGGAGTCCCATCAGGAGGCTTGCCGGGAAAGCGGCTATACCGATACAGAAATGATAGGCGCCATAGGCTGTTCCCCGTTTTGACTCCTCCACCAGGTCGGCAACCCATGCCTTTTCCGTTCCCTCGGAGAGACCGTAGAAAAGTCCATAGACGATGAAGAGAAGCCAGATATGGCAGGGTTTTGAGGCAAAGGCAAATCCCAGATAGACCAGTCCGTAGACTGTCCAGGCAAGGATCATCACCTTTCTTCTACCGATTCGATCGGAAAGTGTACCTCCCGGGACAGAGAAGGCCGTTTTCGAAAGGTGGAAGAGAAACCAGAGGATCGGGATGGTGACTATATTCAGTCCGAGGTCCTGAGCTCGGAGAAGGAGGAAGGCATCGCTCGAATTGCCGAGGGTGAAGAGGATGATGATGAGGAGAAAGTATTTAAACCTCCTGTCCCATCCTCTCCAGTGGAGTTTGGGGGGAGAAGAGGCCGAACTCTGATCTTGCTTTACCAGGCTCGGTTTCGAGTCGTAACGACTGGAATTTTTAGCGGGGGAAACATCCGTGACCCCTCGCCAGAGGATCCAGAGACAGAACAGGGAGGGAACAAAAGCGAGAAGGAAGATAATTCTGAGATCCTTCGTGAAAACCGCCATCAGAAAGGAGGCAATGAGAGGGCCTATCATGGCTCCGGCATGGTCCATGGCCCTCTGGAAGCCGAAGGCCTTACCCCGTTCTTCTTCTCGGCAGGATTGAGAGAGAAGCGCATCTCTCGGCGAAGACCTCACTCCTTTGCCGATGCGGTCAAAGAAACGGAGAAAGAGGACGTGATAGGCCGATGTAGCCAGTCCGATAAACGGACGGGTAATGGAGGCGAGGAAATATCCGAATAAAATGAGCCCTTTCCTCTTCTGAAAATGGTCAGAGGCCCAGCCGGAAAAAAGCTTGAGAAAGCTGGAGACGCTTTCTGCTATCCCCTCGATGAGACCGATGAAGACCACACCCGCTCCAAGCACTGTGTTTAAAAAGAGGGGGAGAAGGGGATAGATCATTTCGCTGGCAATATCATTAAAGAGACTGACCCAGCCGAGGCTTCTGACATTCTTTGAAAGGCCCAGAAAAGGTTTTGTCATTACCGTCCTCCCCAAAAATGTGAAATGAACTCCCTGTAGAACTTCGACTTTGAGCTAATGGAATATTGGAATAATGGAATGATGTAATTAAGAAAAAAACTGTTAAAAGATCTTAACACTTTTTACTCAGACCCATCATTCCATCATTCCACTATTCCATTTTTCCAGTGGAATAGATTTTCAAAATTTCATCCCGAAGCAAAGGTTTTAGTTCTTTTTTTCTCTTCCCCTCCACTGCCAGCGCCCTGGCCGGTCCTCGCTTCACTCTGCCAATGACCCGAATGGGAATGGAAACCCTTTGAAATGCTTTTTGAAGGGCCGGAAGGTCTTTGGGAGAGACGGTCAGAAGCAATGATCCTGACGCAATCGTTCCCAGAGGGTTAATCCCAAATTGACCGCACAGGATCCTTGACTCTTCATAGATGAGGACTTTCTCCAAATCGACTTCAAACTCCTTCTCCGAGGCGATAGCCATCTCAATGATCCCATTGATCAAGCCTCCCTCTGTGGGGTCGTGCATGGAGTGGACAGAGGCGGAACGACAGGCAATCTGTGTGGCTTTAAGCACATCGATCCCCGGATTGAAGATGAAAGATTTGGCCCTTTTTATAAAAGAAGGGTGGAAGCCCTTTGCTAAA
>MGQQ01000110.1 GCA_001798855.1 Deltaproteobacteria bacterium RBG_16_49_23
ACTGACGAAGCCCTGGATCAACGCAAAAATCCCCCCGGATAAACCTGCCAGTACCGAGGAAAGGACAAAGGTGATCCATTTATAGGCGAAGGTATTATAGCCCAGGAACTGAGTTCTTTTCTCATTCTCTTTAATGGAACGAATCAGGACTCCATAAGAGGATTGGGTAAGTATTCTTAGAAACCAGAAAACGGCTAAAACCATCAGTAAAACAAAAACAAAGGCATGGGTGTCATTATAGAAGTTGATGAAGCCAAACATCTGGCCGGCGGTGCAACTGAGTCCGTCTGCCCCACGAGTAAGGCTGACGAGGGCCGAGGTCGCCAGAAAGTATCCTATTTCGTTAAACGCCATATTGATCAGCGCAAAGGAGGCGCCTCGGTTCCGAACCACAACGAGTCCCACAAGGGCAGAGCAGAGGGCTGTCGCCGCCAGGCCTGCCATGAGGCCAATCAGGGGATTGTTATTTCCATAAACCAGCCATAAAGCTGTTCCGTAGGCTCCTGTTCCGAAATAGAGCATGTGGCCAAAGGAAAGATGGCCCATGTAGCCGTAGAGAAGATCGTAGCTGAGTGCAAAAATGCAGAAAACCATAAAATTAGTGACCCAGTGCATCTTGATGGCCGCGGCCAGGAGGAGGAAGCCCACGGTAATGAAGGCCAATTCTGCAAACATCTTGGCCCTGCCGGCGGCTATTGAAGGAGGGGGCAGTGAATGTTCTCTATTCGGACTCCTCACAAATAGGTCTCCAGTTCTGTGCTGTTGCTGATCTCAGCCTTTTCAGTAAGTTCCCGAATGATCTTTCCTTCTTTCATCACGTAGACCCGGTCTGCGAGTCTCGAAACGACCGAAAGATTCTGTTCCACAATGATCGCCGACAGGTTCTCCTTCATTCCATTAAGAATACGGAAGATATCCTTGATAACGATGGCAGCCAGTCCTTCAGTCGGCTCATCGATCAAAACAACTTTAGGATTAACCGAGAGGGCCCTTCCGATCAGAAGCATTTCTCGCTGACCACCCGAGAGGCCCCCGGCATGAAGATTCATAAATTTACGGAGATCCGGGTAAAGGTCCACGGCTTTTCCTAAGGCGGTTTCAGGGTTCTCTCCTGCGCCATAGGCCGCTAACTCAATATTTGACCGAACCGTAAGGGCGCTGAACACCTTCTTCTCCTGGGCAACGAAACGAAATCCCAGGCGGGCGATTCTTTCAGCAGAAAGCCCCTGGATCTCTTTACCTTCAAAAACGATCGTTCCTTTGATGGGTTTGAGCAGTCCAGCGATCGTCTTTAAGAGCGTCGTCTTTCCGGCTCCATTTCGACCAACGACGAAGACCATTTCTCCCCGATGCAGCCCAAGATTGACTCCATGCACCACTTTTGCGCCGCCATAAGCAACATCGATCTCCTTTACCTCAAGCAATCCCCTTCCTCCTTCCCCCAGTAACATTCCCTGACTTCCGGGTTACACAAGACTTCCTCAGGAGAGCCCTCACAGATGAGGCGGCCTCCATTCATGACGAAGAGTCGATCTACAAGACCAAGAATCTTGGAGATCTTGTGCTCGATAATAACAACCGTCAATTTCTCCTTGAGTCGATGAATCAGGTTCAGAACATGGTGGATCTCATGATCGCTTAACCCTGAAAATGGCTCATCCAGGAGCAGAACTTTGGGGTGCAGCGTCAAAACGATTCCAATCTCCAGCATTCGTTTGTCACCGTAAGACAGCTCTGAGGTGGGAATTCTTGCCTTCGAGAGAAGCCCGACTTCTCCCAAAGCCTCATAACAGCTCTGTTGAATTTTTTCTCTTCGAATATTGCGAAGGAAAAACCGGAAGGCGACGGTCTCTTCGTTGCGGAACCGAATGCCGGAGAGCACAAGGTTTTCCCAAACCGTCATGGTATTGAAAACCGAAACGAGCTGGAATGTTCGGGCCATCCCCATACATACTCGCTGGTAAATGGGAACCTTCGTCACATCGCGGCCTTCGAAAAGAATCGTTCCTCGAGTCGGTAGGAAAAACCCTGTGAGAAGATTAAACAAGGTCGTCTTTCCAGAGCCATTCGGACCGATGATTCCAGAATGCTGCCCTTCAGTAATCTGGAAATTAACCCCATTGACTGCTGTCAGACTACCAAACTGTTTGGTCAAGCCATCCGTTTGAATCATCAAAGTCTACGATTTCTGAATGGAATGAAGAGCAGTCCGGGAGGAAGATCCCCTCCCGGACTCTGATTAATACCCCAGGCTTTTCATGCTCGGCACATAGGCATCGCCGGCATAAACGTCCACAATTCGTGCATAGTCAAATTTTTCAGGATACCGGTCACTCTTCCGATCCTCTGGACCCTTTCCCTCGACAATCCAGGTGGAATATTTATAAATACAGGTGCCATCTTCTCGCCACTTTGCCACGCCTTTGGCGCCTCGCCACTCGGGATGAGCCATTAGAGCAGCGTACATCTTCTTCGGATCCGTGGAACCGGCCAGTTTCATGGCACGAACGGTCTCCATAACTCCATAGTAAGAGGTCATAGTGTAGACTTCCGGGGGTTCCTTATGTGTGGCCACGTATTTCTTCGTGAACTCCTCCGAGGCCTTGACCACTTCTGCATCATTAAACCCTCTCATGTCGTGGTACCAAAACATCTGCCCCCTTACTCCTTTGATCGCATTGGCCGGGATTCCGGTAGCAAAGGCATTCATTAGCCAGAAATGAAAAATCTGGGTCTTCTTCCCGGCCCCTGTCTCAAGGGCCTGCTTGAGGGCGTTGATTGCATCACCTCCCCAGGATCCTACAAAGAGGACATCGGGCTTATATTCAAGGGCCTTGATCAGGAAGCTCGTCATGTCCGGACTCCCGACCGGATGCCAGATCGTCTCATAAGAGACTCCAGGACGGTCCTTGATAATCTCCTGGAAACCTTTGAATGTCCCCTTTCCGATCGCATAGTCCGGCATGAAGCAGGCAATCCGTTTGGCTTTCATCTGATCGGTCATGTAGGCTGCTGCGCCGCGGCCGGCCCATTCCGCAGCCGCAACGATGCAGAGCGCTGTCGGGGATTTCACTGTTTTCTTGAAGAAATCTTCCGGCACGCCATTAGTCGCCATGAAGAAGCCGCCGCTCTTCTTAGTCTCCTCATTCAAAGCCATAGAGACATGTCCAAAAGTCCCACCCACGACAGCCGTCACGCTTTGGTCTTTCACCATTTCCTTGAACCGTCCGATTGCCACGTCCGGTTTGGTCTCGTCATCACGGGCAATCGCCTCAAGTTTAAACTGTTTGCCGCCGATGTTCACCCCGCCAGCGGCATTGATCTCCTCCACAGCCATCTTGCCCCCTTCCATCTGACCCACTCCGATTGCAGCCCCGGGCCCGGATAGCGAATATATAAGCCCTATCTTTATTGTATCCGCAGCAAAGGTCGGTGTCATCCATATGAAGACCCATGCCAATGCCAGACTTATCAATGGGATAATCGAACCTTTTTTCGTCATCTTGTTTACCTCCTCTTATTTAATAGGCCCTTCTTCAAAATGCTTCTCCCAAGTTTCAATCCTTCATGGAACCTGTTTTTTTAAAACCACCTCCTTTCTCAAAATGGATGGAAGTGTTTCATTATCTGGTATCTTACAGATGCCTCTTTTCACCACTTGCCATTATTTTTAAAGATCATTTCTGAACTCCATCAGTCCGGTGACATCGCTCTTCTTCTTTTTGACTCTGGACCCCTGGATATTGGCAATAAAAATTTCAGTGGTGGTAAACACCTTGGCTGCCACCATATGGCCTCCTGTCAGCTCTCCATTGCCATAGGACAGCAAGCAATGGATGTGCAGCACCGGATCCCCATGTTTTAGATTGCCGAACTCGCCTACTAAGGGAACGATATTGCCCTCGATGCTCATGAGTTCGAATGGCCCTTTCATCTCGATCTTATTTAGATTTTCGGCTGGTTGGACGGGAATTTTGAATGCCGGCTTGGGAGCCACGAAGACCACATTCTCAAGGCTCCCTATGCCGGAGATGATGACAGCCCTCTCCCAGCCTTGGTCTTTGACAGTTTTGACCAGTACCTGGAAGAGGTCATCGCCAGGATGAAAACGGGTGAGGACCACCTCGCTCAGATCAATCTTCTCGATAAATCTTGGATCCGCTTTGGGAATATCGCTGCTCATAAGTGAACCTCCATTTCATTGCTGCTTAATAAGCCAGGTTGACGGTTATGCTCTTTCGATGGGTGAAGCCTTCCAGCATACCTTCGAGAGACCATTCTCGACCGATCCCGCTCTGTTTGAATCCACCATAGGAATGACCTGGGACAATACCTCCACCCTGGTTAATCTGAACAAAACCGGACTCGATCTCGTGGGCGGTGCGAAGGGCCTTGGAAATGTTATGAGTATAGATGAATGCTGCGAGGCCATAGTGGCTATCGTTTGCCATGCGGATTGCATCGGTCTCTTCCTTCCAAGGGATGGCGACCAGCACGGGGCCGAAGACTTCCTCACGGGCAATGCGCCACTCGTTTTTTACACCGATGAAGACTGTGGGCTCAACGTAATACCCCTCTGAGAATGGCGGCGTCTTAGGCGGCAATCCTCCGCAAAGGACTTTGGCCCCGACCTCTCCGAGTCCCCCGGCAATGTAAGCCACCACTTTGTTATACTGATTCTCATTCACAATAGCTCCGATCTGGGTGGACTCATCAAGAGGGTCGCCGATCTTGAAGGCTTTCAGTTTGGCCACAAGCTTTTCCAAAAAAGCCTCGTAGATCGATTCGTGCAGGAAAAGACGCGATCCGGCCGTGCAGGACTGGCCCTGACGGACAAAGCGCATGCCGTTGATGACGTTAGTAACCGTGACATCATCATTGGCGTCGGGGAAGACGATCTGCGGACTTTTTCCTCCCAGCTCAAGAGAGACTGGAATGATACGTTCCGAAGCGGCATGCATGATATCACGTCCCACCTCTGTAGATCCCGTAAAGGAGAGCTTGGAGACCATCGGATGCTGGATCAGCGCCTTTCCGCATTCGGAGCCCGTCCCGGTGACGACATTAAGTACTCCTTTAGGTAAGGCCCTGTTGCAAAGCTCAACCAATTTGATCGCCGTAAGCGGCGCCTCCACCGAGGGTTTGAGGACCAGAGTATTGCCGGGGGTGATGGCCATGGAGATCTTGAGGGCGCTCAAGGCCAATGGTGCATTCCAGGGCACAATTCCACCTACGACTCCCAGGGGTTCACGACGGGAATAACTGAAAAGCTGTTCACCCAATGGGATGACCTCTCCCTTGATCTCGCCGGCTACACCACCGAAATAGCGGATAAGATCCGCCGTCAGCATCACCTCGCCTCTGGACTGAGTAGCGATGGCATTGCCCGTCTCAAGAGAATAGAGCCGAGCAAATTCCTCCTGCTCGCTTTCGATGGAATCGGCTATCTTCAGCAGAAGCTTTCCACGTTCACGAGCCGGCAGTTTCTTCCAGGATACGAAGGCCTCGGCCGCTGCCTTAACCGCTTGGTCTACATCGGTGGCCCCGCCCCTGGGCACCTGGCCGGCATCCGTTCCCTTATGGGCTGGGTTTTCCACGGAGAGCCACTTTCCATTCGCGGCTTCCACTGACTCTCCATTGATGATCATCTTCACCCGGCCCACTCCCTGCTTCCAATCTGTGAAGGGTTTAATCTTTTCAATCATAGGTGAACCTCCTTTAAAAAAATGATCCGGCTCGTTGAGAGTTTGATGGATTGAGATCCGGTTTGGTCCATTCAGATCAGCCTCAAAAGCAATTGTTCTGCCCGTTTGGGATTGAAAACGCCGCACTGGCACTGCTTTGCCAATTCAACGGCGGCCTCTTCAACTTTTTTTTTGCCTTTTCTCACCTGCTCCACCAAATACCTGACCAGATTGCTCGCGATGAGGCCATGGCCGCACATCGTCGTAATCTCAAGGATCGGCCCCTCGGGTAAACGCTCCGTCTTTCCATAAATTCCCCCGGAGAACTCAACGGTGTGCATTTTTAACCCGGCTTGCTTACAGAGCTGGTCAATCTCATTAACCACTCCGCTGACCACTACAGAAAGCCCAATATCTGCATCCTTCAGGTCTCTGAGAACCTTTCCCACAGTCTCCCTGTCGGTAAATACGAAATGGATGTAAGAGTTCTCCTTTAAATTCTCCTTCATCGCCTCTTTGGTAGCCTTGAAGATGTTTCCAGTCTTAACATCTCCGAAATTGATCGGATTGTATTTTTCGATAATCTCAAATACCTTTTGAATCTTTGGAACAGACCCTTTTGCGTTGACTGACTGGCAGGCCATTGAGAAGACCACAAAATCTTTTCTGAGATCTTCCAGACTCCCCTGCCGATGCAGTGTGTGTGTCATCTTAAACGATTCCTCCTTTGGTTACTTATGAAAAAGGGGGCGGCCTAAACCCAGATTCACCTTTCCGTTCACTGAACACCTGATCCCAGCTTTTTCTGCCCCTTGGACAACCGGAATTGTTCCATCCGGTGAGACCTTACTGATCAGATCGAGGCTGAAGACGGTGTGAATCTCTGATCCGATCTCTTTAATGGCTTCAAAGATCTCCTGGGCTCTTTCAAAGGGAGCAATGAACTCGACAATGGCAGAGAGGACCTTTTCATTGAGGACGTCCTTCTTCAGTTCCCCTGTCTCAGGATTCTCGATCAGTTGGGTGAGAGGATTGAGGGGCTCTAATTTGAGCCCCATTTGGACAAAGCGTTTGAGCGCCTTTTCCGTCTCTCCCAGACGGACCCCTACCCCCGGTCTTCCGAATTCGAGGCCAACTCCTATATAGCCGTCTCTGAAGCGCCCGGTGACCTCATTGGTTTTCATCTCCTCCGTCCCTCTTCCGGGGACATTAGTGCCCTTATGTTCATGGAAAGGATCACTGAAGGCTCTTCTCAACACTCTCGGCCATTCCAGGTCTTCATTACGAATGGCATCCGTCGGACAGACCTTGGCCTTGAAACAGACCGAACACTCGACACACTCATCTCGAACAATCTCTGCATAAGGTTTGGTGCTACCCTCCTCCTTGTCCTTTTTATGCCAAAGGATAGCCTCAACAGGGCAATAAGGAAAACATTTCCCACAACCGGTACATGCCTCTCGATCAATCCACATGTCCACCTACCTTCTCATTCAAAAAAGTCTTAATGTTCACCCGGCATGAAGATTCGGAGCAGCCAAAAAAGCGAGACCTTTTTCTGTCAATGCTCTCGCGGTCCTATTGACCGCATCATGCTTGTCCAAGTAATTTCTTATAAGGTGCGGCATATCGCCTGACGAGAGGATCTCATCTTTGGCACGAAAGTAATCGAGAATGTCTGAGGGATGGCTTCTCTCCTCCTCCACTTCAGGATCGCCCCCCTCATGTTTAGCTGAGATGTTAGAGATGTAAGGAGCCACCTCCAGGAGATCGCAACGTCTGTTGTAAGGTTGTCGAACAATGCTTTTCCAGGTTTCTGTAATATGATGCTCAATCCGTACTTGATCCCTCAAACCCAGCTTCTGGCGTATCTCTGCTGAGAGCTTCAAAGTTTGGCAGTTGACAGAATTACTCAGATTGAAGCCTTTGAGCGGAGTGGACCCATCCTGCCGGGAAAAGAGGCGGGCTGCCAATAGAGTCCATAGAACAGAATAAGGATTGTCATTCCCCATGAAAACGGAAATCTTGAACTCGATATCGACCCCCAACTTGTGGAGGATATAACCAAGAAGGATAGTTCCTGGGTTAATGTTCAGCACCTGCTTTATCCCATAGCGGGTGTAGTAATAGAGGTATTCGTCGATCCATTTCAGGGCATAATCATTGGGTTGTCCAATGCCTCCGAAATAACCGGTGATGGTTTCTGGCCCCCCCAAGTGCACATTCGATCCATCCGTTCCTTTCGTATCAAGAGTTTCCACATAACTGGCCCCGATGATCTGCATCGCAGCAGCCGTTGCGAAAATGTCTCCCTGGTCTGACTCCTGCTCCTTCATTCTGCGAACCCGAATATAGCGGGCAGGCATGAGTTCTCCCTTCTCAATGGACTGGCGGGCTTCGAGGATAAGCCAGGGAAAATATTGAAGGGCGCTGATTTCTAAGGTGACAGTTCGTCTTTCATCGAATTTAATTCTATCAACTTCCTTACCCAAAACCTTCCGGCGGTAATCGGAGATAGAAATAAAGGAATTACGATTCACCTCAACCATCAACCATTCCAAATCCTTCAGATAAGGTGATTCAATGTTTCGTAGCTGTTGGAGAAGGTTAGGTAGTTTTCTTACCTCTTGAGCCTTGGCATTGATTTCTTCCGGCGCCCCATATTTTGCAACCACCTCAAGGACCTCATTAATGGCTGGGTTAGCTGGATCAAGCAGGAACCGATTGATTTCCTCCACCACCGAACCGTCGATTTTTAAATATTCTCTCAAGTCCATGCTTATCTCCTTTTTGTATCGCTTAATAAAAACTTTCTCACTTTTTCAAAGCGGCCATCAATTGGGGGAGCTCCCCCTCCGCCATATTGTAAGTATGGACGGGGTCCGGAAAGCGTCCGGACCGAACATCCTCGACATAGGCTATGAGGGCCTTTAGGGTCTCTTCACCTAAGTTTGCATATCTCTTTACAAATTTCGGTGTGAAGGCCTGAAAGATACCAAGGAGATCGCTAACGATCATGAGCTGTCCATCTGCATCCACTCCCGCTCCGATGCTGTAAACGGGGATAGTCAATTGATCCCGGATGATTTTACAGACCTCTGGAGGAACTGCCTCTACAAGAAGGGTAAAAGCTCCTGCCTGCTGAATTGCTTTAGCATCCTCGATGAGTTCCATGGCGGTCTTTGCCGTGCGGCCCTGGGCCTTGAATCCGCCCAATTGGCCTGAACTCTGAGGGGTGAGGCCAATATGTCCCATGACCAGCATGCCTCCATCTGCAATCGCTTTAATCTGAGGACAAACCCTCCGACCCCCTTCGAGCTTGATTGCATCGACCCTGGCCTCCTTAAAAAACCGACCGGCGTTTCGAACGGCTTCATCAACATTTACCTGATAAGAGAGGAAGGGCATATCTCCTATGATAAAAGTGTTGGGGGCCCCTCGACGCACGGCTTCGGAATGGTAGATGCACTGGTCCATGGTGACGGGAATGGTTCCTTCATAGCCGTAGATACACATACCCAAAGAGTCCCCCACCAGAATCATATCCATGCCTGCCTGCTCCGCAAACTGAGCCGTCCAGTAATCATAGGAGGTTATCCAAACTACCTTCTTCCCAGATTCCTTCATATTCTGGAGATCAAACCGGGTCAACCTTTTCTTCATCCTCTCCTCCTCTTTCTTACCGATTAGAACGGGATCAAGAAATATTTTCTTCCAACGTCCGGCCCCCTCCACTGTTCCCCTGGAGAGGTTTTTTGAGTAACCGCTGGTAGTAATTCTCAATCACCGTTTGAACATTCCGGATATGTTTTTCCATCTGGGAAGCCGCTCTGGAATGATCTCCATTTTTGATGGCCTCAAAGATGTTTTGATGGAACTTCAGCGACCGGTCAAGCATCCAAGGTAAGAGATGGAACGATTCACGCATATACTGCTCCATGACCCCCCTGAGCGTGACATAGAGGTTTATGATGAAGCGGTTTTGTGAGGCCTTGGCAATGACGAAATGAAAGGCCACATCTTTCTCAATATAGTCTTCAATCCTCCCTTCGTTGACGGCAAGAGTCATCTCATCGATGAGAACCCTCATCTCTTCCACTTGTTCAGGTGTCGAATTCCTAACGGCCAACTCCGCGGCGCCGATCTCAATGTAACGCCTAGCTTCAATCAGTTCGATAGTAGCTGCCTTATCCGAGATCAAGGGAGGGGTAGGGTGGTCTGTAAAGAGAGCAGGAATTCTGGACCGGAGGACGGTGCCATAGCCAGGTCGCTGTTCGATCACCCCAAGCCTTGTCAATGTATTTAGGCCCTCTCGTAGGGATGTGCGACTGACCCTAAGCTGAGCGGCGAACTCGTTCTGGTTGGGTAATTTATCTCCTTCCCTGATCTCGCCGCTCTGAATCATTCGTTTGATTTCATCGATAACGGAATCGGCTAGTTTCTTCTTATTAACAGACGCCATCTCAACTCCAATTGATAAGATGATATGATCTTCATATCATCTTATCAATCACGTGTCAAGAAAAAAATTGAGGTCTGAAGGCGTGCATTTATACATTGAAATATATTTAAAAATCATTAGCTTAGAGCTTCATCTATTTATTATATTAGGCAATCAATGGGAGGAAAAAAGAAGTTGTTAAGGGCGAGGTGGAAATAATAAAGCGCCTATCCCAGAGGGGGACAGGCGCTTTATTTTCCATGTCTTTCATAATGCTTCCTTTACTTCCAGTAACGATCGTTTGTGAGTCTCTCCTCCACATTCATCTTATAGAATTCCTGGATGGGTCTGAGGATCTCCCTGTCCTTTTCGTGAACGGTTTTAAGGGCGTTTCGAACGATCTCCACCCCCTTGGGGGTCATCTTTCCAAGGGGTTGCCGGCAAGGCCCGGATGGCATACCAAGTCCCTTCATCATCGTTTTAATGGCTACGGGATTCCTGAACTTGCACGGAACCTCAAAGCCCTCGTAGGATTCAATGGTATTGACCGTTACGACTTTAAAGAGGGGGTCCAGAACCTCTTTTAAATAATTTGCCCTCTCCATATCTCCTTTCAGGATCGCCTTTACCATCTCGCCAATGGGGCCTGGCACGATGTTTGACATCACCGAGACGACACCCGAGGCACGGATGTCACTTCGGTTCATCATCTCGAAGGTCTTATCATCGTCTCCGGAGAGGATGTCAAAGTC
Source organism: Deltaproteobacteria bacterium RBG_16_49_23 (assembly GCA_001798855.1). Classification (GTDB taxonomy): domain Bacteria; phylum Desulfobacterota; class BSN033; order BSN033; family UBA1163; genus RBG-16-49-23. The sequence continues at coordinate 10,878 of MGQQ01000110.1, forward strand.
TTCACCGCAGAGGGTCCTCGTCTTCGCCATCCTGTCAAGGTCTCCAGTCGCCTCTTTCACGGACCTCACATTCTTAAACTTCCGATGGAGGATAGTCAGGTCCTCGACCTCGAGTTTCGTGCCCGTTCTTCCGGGAATAACATAGGGCATAATGAAAGCTTTGCGGAATGCCCTGGCAATCACTTCATAATACTGAGTCCTCAGTTCGAGGGAAGATGGCCCATTATAGTAGCAGTCCATAAGCAAAGCGCCCTGGGCCCCCACCTCCATGGCATGCTTCGTCCCACGGAGGGCCTCCTTTGTGGAGTTCGAGCCTGTCCCGGCCATGACAAAGGCTTTGCCTTTTGCCAGTTTGGCTGCCTTCGTGATGACCCGGTCATGTTCCCTCCAATCGAGCGTTGGAGATTCACCGGTCGTTCCCGTAGGGATGAGATTGGCTCCGTTTTCTATTTGAAACCGGATGTTCTTCTCCAATCCCTCAAAATCGATCTCCCCTTTTCGATTAAAGGGAGTCGCAATGGCCGTCCAAACACCTTCAAATCTTTCGAGTCTCATCTCCCCACCCTCCCTTTTTTCTGTGATTCCTGCCTACCGCAGGCAGGGGTGATACGTGATTTGTATCCCATGATGATCCATTTTCTCTATTATGAAGCAAAAGAATAAAAATTCAAGAAGAAAAGATTCACAAAGTCTATTTTTTTCTTGACACCTGTATAAAATTACAGTATAAGAGATTTAACTCCAACTTTTTCATATTTGGCCACGATGATAAAACAACCTGAATTAACAAAACGCCAAGCGGAGATCTTAAGTTTTATCAAAACCCATATTCAATATTCTGGCTTTCCTCCCACCATTTCTGAAATTCAAGGACAATTCTCCTTTAAATCCCCAAATGCTGTTCAAGAGCACCTGAAGGCCCTGGTGCGCAAAGGTCAGATCCGGCGGAATCCAAATCAATGGAGGGGATTGGAGCTTATGGTCTCCAACAAGAGCAGGGACGAATCTGCTCATTATTCTACAGTTTCCGTCCCATTGATTGGCCGGGTTACCGCAGGGCTACCCGTTTTAGCTGAAGAAAATTATGAAGGGACAATTTCCGTGGATCGCTCCCTCGTTGGCCGAGCCACAAGACTCTTTGCGCTTCACGTTCGTGGCGACAGTATGATAAGGGCCGGCATCTATGATGGAGATATTGCCATTGCTCAACAACAATCCGTTGCAGATCACGGAGACATTGTTATTGCTTTGCTGGGCGATGAAGCCACAGTAAAAAAGTTTTATCGCAAGAAGAAAGTCATTATTTTGAAGCCGGAAAATGATGCGATGCAACCTATAAGGGCTAGTGAAAGAAGCGATTTCAAAATCTTGGGCAAAGTCATTGCGACATTGCACCGGGTAGGAAATGAGGGAGCGGCATGATACATCGTGATATGTTGAGAGCATCCTTTTTTGGAGAAAACCTGATTGAGCCCGACCAGAAAGAGGAAATTCAGGGTTTAACCCTTACGTTGAGCCAAATCACTGTTGACCGTTACATTCTTATTGCATACAGTACCAGTCACGGATATCACGATAAATCAAAAATGTTATGAGATAACGTTAGGCCGCTGAAAACCATATGGGGCAATGATGAAAATGGGAGTCAATCTCAACAAACCGCACCTTTGGAAAGAAGACATTGCTCGTTCTGTGGACTTATATAACCAGTGGTTCCTTAACTTCGCTCCGAACACATACCGGGAAGAGCGTGTGAAGGCCACCAGGCATGTCCAAGACATGCTCCACCGGACGAAACATCTTCGGAATCTTACGCCGCACGAACTCCGTAGCGATCCTTCTATTCTTTTTGCTCTCCGCATGGCCACCGCTCCTCCCATTGCCCGTGACCGTCTGGTTGGTCTTGCCGGAATCTCAAAATCACTCGTGAAAAACATGGAATTGGAGCATCGGCTCCCGCCACAAATGAAAGCCACCACACTGGATGCCAATCTCCGGAAGATTACCGAGATGATTATCCGGTTGGTGGACATTGACATTTTCCCATGGCTTGGTGAGGATCGCGAGCCGACCAAACAGGAGGTTTACCGAGCTGCAACTATTGTGGCGGATCGCCTTTGTGGGGCCAACGCCGATCCCATCGTTCGCAATGCTCAAGAGAAGCGACAACTTGAAAAAATCAAAAAGTGGCTTGAGGGCCATGGTTACAATGATATGTCCGGAAAGGTTACGCTGGATAAGATGAAACCGGGGATGTTCGCTTTTCGCTTAAACGTGCCGG
>MGQQ01000111.1:0-324 GCA_001798855.1 Deltaproteobacteria bacterium RBG_16_49_23
GAAACTGAGAACCACGATCACAGCCGGAAACTGAGAACCACGATCACAGCCGCATAAGGAAAGACGATGCCAAACTGGGGCCAGATGAGAATCCCCAAGGACTGGGTGATACCGAAGATAAACGCACCGAGCAGAGCACCCCAGATATTGCCCAATCCGCCAATGATCACAATGAGGAAGGCCTCCATGATCAAGGTATGGTCCATTCCCAACACCACATTAACAATGGGGGCAACGAGAGCACCCCCAAGGCCTGCGAGAAAACAGCCGATGACAAAGACGATGCAGAAGACCAGACTCACATTGATCCCTACGGCACCGACC
>MGQQ01000111.1:355-5210 GCA_001798855.1 Deltaproteobacteria bacterium RBG_16_49_23
TCTTACCCATTTTCGTCTTATTCACAATGAGCCAGAGCACAATGGCCACAATGGGGCCGATCAGTAGGAGGAAGAAGTTATAGATCGGGAATGGCAGACCGAAGATGGGAATGGAGCCCTGAAGAAACCTGGGCATGGACACGGACCTGTATTCCGCACCCCACACCATTTTGACCAGGTCGCCAAAGACCAGAGCAAAGGAGAAGGTGAGCAAGAAGAGCATGATGTGCTCTCGCTCATAGAGCCGGGAAAAGATACCGCGCTCAATGATAAAACTCACGAGCGCTACCCCAAGGGGTGCTAGAAGAATGGCCATCCAGTAACCCGTCATGCCCCCGCCGAATACCTTGGAAACGGTGTAGGCCATGAAAGCCCCGATCATGTAAAGGGACCCGTGGGCGATATTGGGGATTCTTAATACACCGAGAATCAGGCTCAGGCCAGAGGCGACGATAAAAAGGATGACGGTTCTGCTTAATCCCAGGAGGATCTGGCACAGCACGCCAGGTGAGCAAAAAGCGGCGATGACGTCCAAGGTCATTCTCCCTATTCAGGCATGCCCGGTAGATACCCACCGAAGCGGATACCTACCGGGATTGCAGAGCCATGGTTCTTGGGCAAAACTTATTTTCTAACCTTTAGAATCTCTTCACAGGTGGGGAGATAATCCTTGCCTGCGATGGTCATAATGTCCCCTGCGATGAGGTACTCATATTGCGGAGACTTCTTTGTGACACCGTAGAACATGGGTAGCATAAGTTGGTGATCGCACGCCCGCATCTCAAGCTTGCCAACCGGACTGTCAATGGTGAGGCCTTCCATTGCGGTGATGAACGCCTCTTTGTCAATCTTACCTGCCTTCTGATAGGCTTTGGCGATAAGTTGAGCCGCTGCATAACCGTAAAGGGCTCCAACCTTGGGAGGCCTGTTGTACAGCTTCCTGAATTCGTCCACAAAGGCTTTGTTTTCCGGCGTCTCAGGATAGTAGAACAGGTAATTCACGGTACCCCATACACCCTCCGGGCCGTCCTTGCCGAGGGCCTGCAAATTTGACAACTCGATAGAGGTATGCAGATTAATATTCATATGTTTCATCAGGTCCATGGCTTTGGCTAACTTCAAGAAATTCAGATTCCCTACTCCTCCGGTTGCCATGAATAGCATATCCGGCTTGGCCTGTACGATGGGCGTGATGTAAGGTGCAAGGTCAGCTTCGCCCACCTTCCACCATGTCTGGCCGAGAAGCTGCGCGTCAGGTTTCATCGCCTTGGTGTACTCCCAGGATGACTCCCCCACGGCGTGACCGTATTCGTAATCCTCCCCGGCTACCCAGAACTTCTTGTACGGTTTCTTGACAATAGCAGAGGCAGTGGCTTTCCCGATCATTCTCGTATTTTCAGCAATACCGAAGACGTACCGGTGACCTTGTTCTCCTGTGATTTTTTGGCTTTTGGCGAAGGTGCAGAGGAAAGGTATTTTTTCCTTATGGGCGAAGTCGGATACGGCGAGTGTCGTGGCGCTATTGATTGTCCCTGCAAGGATATCGACCTCCTCCTTCATGACCAGTTCCTTGGCCATGGCGAGACCGGTGGCAGGGTTAAACTTCTCGTCTCGCGTTGTATATTCGATCTTTTTGCCGAGGACCCCTCCCTTCGCATTAATCGTCTGGATGGCCATCTTGAACGCGTCGATCACGTCGAACGTGTATACGGAGGGCGGTCCGCTATAGGTGTCGACAAACCCCACTTTGATCGTGTCCGCTCCATAGGAGAAAGACACACCCAAAAACCCGAGCAGAACAATACTCATCCCTAACATCATAGCCTTTTTCATAACATCCTCCTTTTCTGTAGAATTCCTACTCGCCTGTTCTAACATTGGATCGTTTTCTAAGCCTCGCCCATGCATTCGCTCATCTGCAGCCTGTCTGCATAAGGCTCAAGAAAAACTTTCGTACCCTTGGGTTAAGTTCAGAGAGCTGGCCCGAATGATGATTTGCTTAATCAAAGAACACCATCTCTCGCTAATCTCTTTGTAAAATGAAGCGTGTTCCAAGTATTTACGAGCGAACTCGAATGGAGGGTGTCTGTTTGACTGTACAAGAAGACAGGTTTACCATACTCATTTTTTTTGTCAACAAAAAAATCTCAGGGTTGACAATCGGTTCTGAGTTTGAGAATATAAAAAGGCTTCAAAGGGGGAGAAAAAGAGTTTGACAACATAGAAAGGAGGATTTGCTATGAAGAAAAAGATGAATCGAAGGGCTTTTCTCAAGTATTCTGCAGCGGTTGGGGCTACCACGGCGATCTCGGGATTTCCTGCTGTCTTGCGTGCCCAACCTCCCGAAATCAAGATTGCCTCCCTTCAGCCGGTAACCGGGGTCATCTCGGATATCGGCATTTCGATGCGCCGGGGCAACCAGATGGCCGTTGATGATATCAACGCCAAAGGCGGGATCAAATCGATGGGTGGAGCCAAACTGAAACTTTTGTTGGCAGATACGGAAGCCAAAGAAGAGGTAGCCCGCTCAGAGGCAGAACGGGTGATCAAGGAGGGAGCTGCCTGTCTGGTCGGACCATTCCTCAGCGGTAATGCGATGACCATCGCCACGCTTTGCGAACAGAGGGGCGTTCCCTTTGTGATGGATGTGGCGGCCGCCGATGATATCACGCGAAAAGGATTCAAAAATACCTTCAGGGTGTTCCCCTTTACCACCAAATTTGCCGAATCCATGATCTTCTATATGACCCAGATCATGAAGGAGAAGAACATTAGCAAGATCAAAGGGGTTGTCACCAATACGGGGGACCTCTTTGGCCGCGTTCAAGGGGCAACCTTCGTTAAAACCCTGAAGGAAAAGAATTTTCCCATCGAGGTGTTAGCTCATATCGAATATCCTCTTGGTATCCAGGACCTCTCGGCTGAGGTTTCAAAAATCAAGGCCGTGAAACCGGATGTCCTTTTCCCCGTGGCCAGGCCTGGAGACGCCAAATTGATGCTCCGGGAACTTTATAAACAGAGGGTCGAACTCCAGGGGATCATTAGCCCGGGAAGCCCCGGATGGTATGAACCGGAGTTCATTCGGGATATGAAAGCCCTGGCCGATTATGTCATGGATAATGTCCCCTGGGTGAATCCGATAGGGAAGATGTACAAGGACGTCAATGCCAGGTTTTCGAAGTTATTTCCGGGGAAATATATCGACACCAACTCTGGATATGCTTATTTAGGGGTGCTGGTTGTTGCTGATGCCCTTGAAAGGGCGAAGTCAACGAAGGCGGATGATATCATTGGTGCCTTGAAAAAAACCTACTTGTCACAGGATCTGATGGTGGGATTGGCCGTCACGTTTAATGAAAGAGGGGATAATATTAACGCGGATACGGCCATGATCCAGATCCAGGAAGGCCAGATCAAAGTGGTTATGCCCTCTAAGGCAGCAGAGGCTAAATACATTCATCCAATGCCGAAGCAGCTCTGGGATAGAGGGATGTAGAATAGAATAAATGAATCTCAACCTACTCCTTCAATTGGCCCTGAGTGGCTTTCTGTTGGGAGGGGTCTATAGCTTGATCGCTTTAGGCCTCTCCCTCATTTTTGGCGTCATGAAGGTCATCAACTTCGCCCACGGCGAGATGATGGTCTGGGGAATGTATGTTGCCTACACCATTCTTGTCTGGACCGGAATCGATCCTTTTTTCTCCTTTTTAGTAAGTGCTGTCATCCTTTTCATCCTCGGTTATCTCCTTCAGAGAACAGTGGTCAATCGAATTCTTGACTTCCCCGAGGCCATGCAGGTGCTCCCTCTGGTGGGGATGGCCATGGTCTTCGAGAATAGCGCCCGGATCATCTGGGGGCCGGACTATATCAGCCCTCAGAGCCGGTTTGCCCTCAGTTCCTTGTCGGTCGGACCTCTGACGATCGATACCCCACGTCTAATGGCTTTTTCTCTATCCGTCATCATTACCATTCTCGTTCTTATCTTTTTAAAGAAGACCGATATGGGAAAGTCGATTCGTGCTGCGGCAGATAACCGGTTGGGAGCTTTCCTGGTAGGTACGAATGTCAATAGGGTTTACGCCGTCTGTTTTGGAATTGGAACGGCTTGTGTTGGGACTGCAGGAGGTCTCCTCGTTCCCCTCATGCCCCTCTCTCCCTATATCGGTGCCCCTTTCACTTTGATCTCTTTTATCATCGTCATTCTGGGCGGGATGGGAAGCCTAGCAGGGGCCATGGTGGGAGGTTTTATCATCGGTGTGGCCGAATCGATCGGACCGGAGCTGATCACAAACATCTTCCATGGCGTCGGACTAGACCTTGACTTTCCCCACACCATGAAGCAGGTCGTCAGTTTCTTCATTCTCATTGTTATCATGTTGTTGAGACCCCAGGGGCTATTTGGAGGGAAAAGGGGATGAAAAAAACCTACTTCCTCCTCCTCATCGGACTCCTTATTCTTCTTGTGCTGCCAAAGTTTCTAAGCTCCTATGTGTTAGGCGTTTTCATTTTGATTTTCTTTTACGCTTATCTCGGACAATCCTGGAACGTCCTCACCGGATATACCGGGATGATTTCGTTAGGCCATTCGCTCTATGTGGGGATCGGAGCCTACATGACGTATCTCATGACCCTGACCCTGGGGATCAGTCCCTGGATTGGGATGTGGATCGGCGGGATCTGTGCGGGGCTGATTGGTTTGATCATCGGATTTTTCGGTTTCCGCTTTGGTTTGAAAGGTGTCTATTTTGTTCTTCTCACGATCGCGTTTGCAGAGATTGGCAGATTGATATTTCTTCATCTAAAAGTCTTCGGTTCTTTCCAGGGGTTATTCATCACCCCCCAGTTCTCCTTCTCC
>MGQQ01000111.1:5218-5800 GCA_001798855.1 Deltaproteobacteria bacterium RBG_16_49_23
CAATTCAAAGAAAATGTTCCTTATTACTACATCGCCCTTGGTTATGTGATCTTTTCTCTCATCGTCGTTCGATTGATGGAGCGATCGAAGATCGGCCGCTACATGGTCGCCTTGCGGGAGGATGAAGACGCAGCCGAAAGTTTGGGAGTCAATGTTTTCAAATATAAGATGATTTCTATCTTCATCAGTGCCTTTTTGACTTCTCTGGGGGGCGTTTTCTATACGAATTATATTTACTATCTCCACCCGGGAACGATGATGTCCATGGCCTTTTCCATTGAGATCGTCCTCCGGCCGATCATCGGTGGAATGGGAACCGTGCTCGGGCCGGTCATTGGATCTTTCTTGATCACACCGCTCGGAGAGATTTCACGATCCTATTTTGCAAAAGCAGGATATGAGGGCCTGCATCTTGTGATCTACGGTTTTTTACTGGTCGCCGTCGTTCTTTTTTTCCCAAGAGGAGTGATTTCTTACATTAAAAAAGCCCTTTCACCGCTTCTGGCTGGGTCAAAATAGGTAATTGAGTCATTAGGTAATTGGTTATTGAATAACTTAATAACCCAATAACTGATTAACCAA
>MGQQ01000112.1:0-4683 GCA_001798855.1 Deltaproteobacteria bacterium RBG_16_49_23
GGTACCTCGCTCAGCGATTCGCCGCATAGGCTGCAGAATTTTGCTTCATCCGTATCGAAGGCACCACAATTTTGACAGAACATGTTTGACTCCTTATTGACAAGACGTTAACTCACTGGTTTAATCTTTTCTACTTTCCAGTGACCGTCTTCCTTCTTAAGGGAGACATCGAGAACACTTGTTGTTTTCTCAGATGTTCCCGCATGTTTTGGAGAAATGTTGATCCACCATTTCACTCTCACCTCAGCAGTATGGGCTGTGACCGTCAGTCTCTTTAAGTCGTAAGAAAGATTGAGATAATCGAAATTATCCCAGTTCGAAAGGGTCGCCAACCTCTTTTTATTTCTGCCATTGAAATCGGCAGCGTAGCACGACATGAAGAGGTCTATCTTCTTCTCAAGATTTGCCCGTCGTATCGTTTCAAAGAGAGACTTTATCTTCTCATCTTCCCGGGCTTCAGGCGAACTCACAGGAAGCCGGGCTTGGACAGAAGGTTTTGTCTGAGAGATATGGGCGGATTCTTGGGAATGGAAAAATTTGGGATTCTTCGTCCAGAGGAAGTAGGCTCCCAGGGCTATCATGATAAGGATCCCACCCATAATCGCGGAAGATTGGGTCCGAATAAGATTCCTTGTTATCATTGGGGAAACAGATCCTTCTCCTAAAGGACTAGGCAACTGGGAGATTGTTTTTCTGCACTCCTTTAAGCGCTTCTTTCTGGATTTCACCTGCTGGTTTATGTCATTCTTTTCAGTAGAATAGTCGGCACAAGTGATTGCCCTTAACTGGTGGAGGGAACGGATCTCATCAAGCCTCTTCTGAATGGTACTGGATTCTTCCTCTAGAAGGCCGATTTTTTTTGACACGCTTGTCCTGATGGCCTCGAGTCTAGCTTCTATCTCTTGAAGCCGGCAAGATAACGACTCCACCTGGACCTGATAACTCTGAAAGGTCAGGTCGAAGGTATCTTCTGGAAGGGCATTCCGCTGCTCGGTCAGGTTTCCCAAACAAATCTCCAATTCATTTTTCCTTTTCGTTAGCCTGAACCATTCAGAAGATAAACTCTTGACGAGCCTCTTTTCTTGGATTCGTTCCCCACCGGGAGAGATGTCTTCGTATTTCAGGGGAGATCCGCACATCCTGCAACAGTTCCCCACTTCAAAGTGGAGATGACACCTTGGACAAATGCGAGCTATTCTTCTTCTTTCCACCAGAGAAGGATGACCTGCATCTCCAGGGGAGAGTTTTTTATTGGCCGAAAGAGGGCTTCCGCAATTTCGACAGTACTTTCTACTCTCATCATATTCGATATGGCATTTTTGACAGAACATCGTCTTCTCCCAAATCTTGATGTTACATGAGTTCGTGTCGCTAAGGAAAAGAATCTACAAAGGATCTTAGAATTGCATTTTGTGTGCCAGAATGGATAAATTTTTAATCTTTTGATTTCGAATTGTTATCTATCATAAGATGAAAAAAGACTGACACAGAATGGAAAAAATTCAAATCGTGGCCAAAATTGTACACCCTGGGTAGACAGAAATAAATCCTATCAAAAAGAATGGCTAAGGAGGTTCTAAACGATTTCAAAAAATTTCTTCAATCATAAAAGGAGCGTTGTGGAAAATAATCTCACCTTGAAGAGTTCTTCCTGAGTAATCCCTCAGTCTCGTGGGGTAGGGGTGACTTCAGCCTGCCTGCGCGAAGCCGCTTCGGCGAAGGCAGGTCGCCCTAAATAGGGAGGCTAAAGCCTCCCCTACCCACCGGTGGTCATAAGGCCACTTCAGAACCACTCTCCTTCATGGAGAGGGGTGTCGCGTAATGGCTTAAAAGTTGACATTTTTAAAAAATCTTTTTAATATTGCCAGGATATACACCTTGTCTCGTACGAGAAAGAGAGATGGCTGGAGAGAAAAGACTGGCCCGAACGAGAAATATTGGGTTTATGGCCCATATCGATGCCGGGAAGACGACCGTCACCGAAAGGGTCCTCTACTATACAAAAAAGATCCATCGCATGGGGGAGGTCGATGAGGGGACGGCTGTCATGGATTGGATGCAGCAGGAACAGGAGAGGGGGATCACCATTACCTCCGCAGTCACGACGGTGGAATGGAAGGGGAACACCCTTCATATCATTGATACTCCAGGTCATGTGGACTTTACAATCGAAGTAGAAAGGTCCCTTCGAGTGCTGGATGGAACCATTGCTATTTTCAGCGCTGTAGAAGGAGTGGAGCCTCAGTCAGAAACGGTGTGGCACCAGGCGGACAAATATAGTGTTCCTAAAATGGCCTTTGTCAATAAGATGGACCGAATCGGATCAGACTTCCTCGGAACAGTGAAGATGATCAGAGAGCGGCTGGGCGCCAATCCTTTGATCATCCAAATCCCCATTGGTGTGGAGGACGAGTTCATCGGATTAGTCGATCTCATCAAGTTGAAAGGGGTCGTATGGGATGAGCACAGTTTGGGGGCCGAATTCAGAGAGATCACGGTCCCCAAGGAGTTGAAGGAAGAGACCTTGACCTATCGAGCTAAGTTGATCGAATCCCTTGCCGAGTTGGATGATCCCCTGATGGAGAAGTATCTCGGTGGCGAAGAGATCACCGAATCCGAGATAAAAGCGGCTCTGAGAAGAGCGACCATCGCGATGAAAGCCGTTCCAGTTCTCTGTGGCGCAGCCCTGAGAAACCAGGGAATACAGCCCCTGATCGATGCCATTGTAGACTACCTTCCCTCCCCTCTGGATATCCCACCGGTGGAAGGAAGGCATCCGGTGACAGGCGAGACGGTTCTCCGGATGGCAAAAGATGAAGAGCCCTTTACGGCCTTAGCGTTCAAGGTGATTATGGATGAGGGGAGAAAACTGGTCTATATCCGGATTTATTCAGGTCTGTTGAAAGTAGGAATGGAGGTTTATAATCCCCGGCTAAAGAAGGGAGAGAAGATCTCAAGAATCTTTATGATGCATGCGAACCAAAGGACTCGTGTTGAAGAGGCGAAGACCGGGGAGATTGTGGCTGTCATGGGATTGAAGGAGACCACCACAGGGGATACCATCTGCGATCGGGGCCATTCCATTCTCCTCGAACCCATTGATTTTTATAAACCTGTCATGTCTGTGGCTGTGGAGGCAAAGACCAACCGGGATCAGGAAAAGCTCGCCGAGTTTCTGGGGAAACTGAGCGATGAAGATCCCACCTTTCAGGTCAAATCTGAGGAGGATACAGGTCAGACGATCATCTCCGGGATGGGAGAATTGCACTTGGATGTCCTGGTCAATCGACTCCAGACGGAATATCATCTTGACGTCAATGTGGGAAGGCCCCAGGTTGTCTACCGAGAGACGGTGGAAAAAGAAGCAGCGGCATCGGCCAAATTCATGAAGGAGATGGATGAAGTCAAGCATTTTGCAGAGGTCTTTCTGCGGATTGGACCCAATGGCCGAGGCAAGGGGATTGAATTTCATACCGAAGTCCCGGAGGGGACCCTCCCTCCGGAAGGGATTCTTTCTGTGGAAGAGGGGATCCGGGAAGCTTCCACGGTGGGAGTCGTTCTCGGTTACCCCATGACAGACATTCGTGTCACCCTGTTAAAAGCCAACATCGACTTGAATCATCCATCCCCGCTGGCGCTGAAAATTGCCTCGGCGAATGCCTTGAGAGAAGGCTGCCGAAAGGCTCAGCCCGTTCTTATGGAACCGATGATGGAGGTGAATATCATCGTTCCTGAAGAATTCATGGGTGAGGTGGTTGGTGATCTGAAAGCGAGAAAGAGTTCTGTTGAAGCCATTACCCCCAAAGGGAAGATCGCCATGATCAAAGCCGTTGTTCCCCTGACCCGGATGTTCGGATACTCTACAGACTTGAGGTCCCTGACGCAAGGTCGAGGGACCTTTACAATGCAATTCGAGCGTTATGATAAAATGATCTCTTAATCCCCCCCTGTCCCCCCCCAGCCTACCAGCAGGTAGGCTTTAGTAAAGTCGGTCCGACTCGAAACCGGGGGAAGGTGTGAAATTATTGGAATTTACGTCGGGCAAGAATATCTTCAAAGTTTTACAATTGCGATCATTTGGCTTGGCCAAGGTAGCGGGACCCTGTAAATAGTCAAAACGTGTTGAATTCTTTTCGCCGCGAGTAGCTGGCGCAAAAAGGTAACGCTGTAAAACTTTTCCGACATCCCTGCCCGACCTCTTTACGAAACAAATGTTTCAGAGCTTTAGGGAAGTTGGGGGGATTACGAAGGACCAATGGTGGACGAAGAAATCCTCCGCCTCCTGAAAGACCATTCTCCAGGATTCCTCTCGGGAGAGGAGATCAGCCGTCGACTGAAGGTGACTCGGGCAGCGATCTGGAAAAGGGTGAGACATCTGAGGGCCTTGGGGTATGAGATTGAAGCTTCGACACGGACCGGATATCGGTTGATTCGATCTCCGGATCTGCTCACTCCTTCTGAAGTTAGACCCCTCCTCAGGACGAAATGGATGGGAAGGAGCATCCACCATTTTCATTACATGGACTCGACGAACTCAACAGCTTATCAGTTGGCCCTCCAGGGTGCTGAGGAGGGGGAGATCGTCGTTGCAGAATCTCAGAAGAAAGGGAGAGGAAGGCTGGGGAGGAAATGGTTCTCCCCGCCATTATCAAACCTCTATCTTTCCGTTATTCTTCGCCCGGA